>NZ_QTQJ01000045.1:0-51790 GCF_003853795.1 Burkholderia sp. Bp8991
AATCACTTCATAAACCTGACTTACTTTAGTGTGAGACTCTTGATACTTTCGCTATCTGATCCGAAGATCAGCTCGCTGCCATCAAGCGCCCACACTTATCGGCTGTTAATTTTTAAAGAGCATTTCTGCGAGGACCCGGAGGCCTTCTCAGCAGCGCTGCGTTTTCAGCAGCAGAGAAGCGAGATTATGAACCGTCTTTTTCAGTTCGTCAACAACTTTTTAACTGCTTCGTTGCGACGGCTGGGGTTCAACTTCCTGCACCGCCGAGGCCGCTACGACCAGCCCGACAGCACCGCTTCCCTTCTTCTCCCGCGCCGCGTTTGCGTTAGCGCGAAAGAGGCGTGATTCTAAGCACCTGCCGGCAATCGCGCAAGGGGGTTTCGTGAAAAATATAAGGCCCCGCACGCTGCCGCGTGCGGGGCCTTATATTGCGGGGCCTTATATGGATGCAGCCGAATCGTCAGCTCACGCGCACCTGGCGCGCCACGATCTCCATATAGTGATCGAGATCCGGCGTCGCCTTGCCCTCTTCCTTGGCCGTATCGTCCCAGCGGCGCAGGCGTAACGCGTCTTCGGCGAACGGGCGCTGCAGGAATGCCACCGTCTCCGCTTCACTGAAGATGCCGCCCTGCAGCGCGAGGCTGCGCACCGAATCCGGCGACAGGCTCTCGAAGTAGCCGGCGTCCGTGCGGCACAGGCAACGCTTCGCGTCGACGTGCAGCCGGATCGGCTCCAGAACCGCGTCCGAAAACAGCGGCCGCAGGAACGGCAGCACGTAATACTGATGCAGGTCGTCGATCCCGCGCGCGCTCGGCGTCTCGCCCTGCCGATTCAGCAAATGCCCGAGGTCATGCAGGAACGCCGCCGCGACCAGCGCCTCGTCGGCGCCCGCCTCCTCCGCCAGCAAGCCGCTCTGCAACGCATGCTCCAGCTGCGTGACCGGTTCGCCGCTGTACGCGACATGGCCGTGCTCGCGATACAGTCCGTCGATCTCTTCCACCGTCAATGCCATCCGCTCACTCCCAAGGCAGCGAAAACGTCTTCAGGTTCGTGAAGCTCTTCATCGCTTCCTGAACGCCTTCCTTATAGCCGAGCCCCGAATCCTTGATCCCGCCGAACGGCGACAGCTCGATCCGGTAACCGGGCACCTCCCAGACATTCACCGTCCCGACGTTCAGCTCGTTCACGAACCGCACGACCGCGGCCGTACTGTCCGTACAGATACCCGACGACAGCCCGAACGCCGTGCCGTTGCTGATCCGGATCGCGTCGTCGATCGTGTCGAACGCGATGACGGGTGAAACGGGGCCGAAGGTCTCCTCGCGCACGAGCGTCATCGACGGATCGACGTTGTCGAGCACGGTCGGCGAATAGAGCGCACCGCGCCGCACGTTGCCGGTCAGCAGGCGCGCCCCCTGCGCGACCGCCTCGCCGACCCGGGCCTCGAACAGCCGCGCCGCGACGTCGTCGATCACCGTGCCCATTTCGTTTGCGGGATCGAACGGATCGCCGTACCTCCAGGCGCGCGTCTTCTCGACGAGCAGCTCGGTAAACGCCGGCGCGACCGAGCGCTGTACCAGGATCCGCTTGACGGCCGTGCAGCGCTGCCCCGAATTCCGGTACGAACCGAGCACGGCCAGCGATGCCGCACGTTCCAGATCGGCATCGTCGAGGACGATCAGCGGATCGTTGCCGCCCAGTTCCAGCACGATGCGCCGGTAGCCCGCCCGCGCGGCGATCGCCTTGCCGATCGATACGCCGCCCGTAAAGGTGATCAGCGATGCATGCGGATGCGTGACGAGTTCGTCCGCGATTTCGCGCGGGTCGCCGGTCAGCACCTGCAGCATCGGCTCCGGCAAACCGGCTTCATACAGCAGGTCCGCCAGATAAAACGCCGACAGCGGCACCTTCTCCGACGGCTTCACGATCACGCGGTTGTTGGTCGCAATCGCCGGCGCGATCTTGTGCGCGACCTGGTTCATCGGGTGATTGAACGGCGTGATCGCGACGATCACGCCGTCGAGCGGCTGGCGCTGCGAGAACACGCGGCGCGCCTTGCCGTGGGGCGTCAGGTCGCACGAGAAGCTCTGCGCGTCGTCGCGCAGCGCTTCGACCGAAGCAAACTTCAGCACGTCGGCAACGCGACCGATCTCGTAGCGCGAATCCTGTTTCGACAATCCCGACTCGAGCGTGATCAGGTCGGACGCCTCCTCGGCACGCTCGCGCAGCAGCGCGGCCGCGCGCTCGAGGATCTGCGAACGCTCGTAGCGCGTGAGCGCGGGCCGGTATGCCATCGCGTAGTCGAACGCGGCGCGCACATCGTCGACGCTCGCCAGCGGCGCCGTACCGACGCGCGTGCCGGTGTACGGATCGGCGACGTCGAGCACACGGTCGCGCGTCGCGCGCGTGCCGCACCAGCGCAGCGCCTCGGCGCGGAACGCGGGGTGATCCTGTCGGGGGTGAGCCATCATGTCGCGACCCGATTCAGCACGAAATCGAAGACGTCGAAGTTGCGCGGACGACGTGCAGGGTCGTCCCGCTCGATCCGACGGTTGAACAGCAACGGCACCTCCTGCTCGGACACGCCGCCGTGCGAACGCAGCGGCACGGTCAGGCCGGACAGGTCGTGTTCGCGCTCGCGCGTGCCGAGCGTCATGTCGCGCCGACCGATCACGACGAGATCCCCGATCCGGTCGGCCGGCAGTTCGAAGCGCGCGGCCGCTTCCGCGTTGTCGAGTACGAGCTCGACGCCGTCGAGCCCGCCGACGCGCCACATCGCTTCGATCCGGTCGACGCCGGGCGCCAGGTAGACGGTTGCGAACGAGCCGAGCGCGCCGTGGTGCACGACGTACGGATCGGTGATCGGCAGGATCACGCGTGCGGCCCGCGCACCGAACCAGCCGTCGAACGCATCCTGAAGATAGATCACGTTCGGGCGGCCCGTGGCCGGATCGTGCTTCGCGTTCATCCCGTGGTCGGCCGTGAGCCCGATCGCCCAGCCGAGCGCGTCGAGCTGCGTGAGATAGCCGTCCATCATTGCGTAGAACGCGTTCGCGCCGGCACTGCCCGGCTCGCACTTGTGCTGCACGTAGTCGGTGGTCGACAGGTACATCAGGTCGACCCGGCGCGTCTGCGCGAGCCGCACGCCGGCCGCGAACACGAATTCGGACAATGCCGCGCTGTACACGTCCGGCGACGGCAGGCCGACCCAGTCGAGCACGTCGACGATCCCGTTTTCCGCGAGATTCGCCTGCGCGGCCTTCTCGGCGGAAAAACAGATGCCGTTCATCTGCCAGCCGAGCAGCCGGCGCAGCTTGTCCTTCGCCGTGACGACGGCCACCCGCGCGCCGGCGTCGGACGCCGCCGCGAGCAGCGTGCCGGCCCGCAGGTAGGCCGGGTCGTTCATCATCACTTCGCCGCCGCGACCGCCGTCGGCGGCCGGATCCCAGAAGTAGTTGCCGCAGATCCCATGAACCGACGGCGGCACGCCGCAGACGATCGACAGGTTGTTCGGGTTGGTGAAGGTCGGCACGACGCAGTCGGCGCGCCACGCGGTGCCTTGCGCGATCATCCGGCCGATGAACGGCGCGACGCCCGCTTCCACCGCACGCTCGAGATAGTCGTACTCGCAGCCGTCGACGCAGATGACGACGGTCGGTTCGACCGGTAGCCGGTAGCGTCGGCCGTTGACGTCGACGGAACGTCCCGCGAGATCCGCCGAACCCTTGCCCGCGGCCGATTGCTCGCCGGGCTGTCGCAATGCGAACGCGGCGTTCATGATGCCGCCCGCTTGCCGCGCGGCACGCGCGCGGCGATCAGCAGCAGCGCCGCGAGCGACGCGCCGAGCATCAGCAGCGACAGCGCCGAGGCGGGCAGGTAATAGCCGCGCTCAACCTGGCCGATCACGACGATCGGCACGGTCGCGAAACCGGGCGGATAGACGGTCAGCGTCGCGCCGAGTTCGCCGAGCGACAGCGCGAAGCCGAGCGCGAGGCTCGCGCGCAGCGCCGGCACGAGCTGCGGCAGCAGCACGCGGCGCAGCACCATCGCGGGCGGTGCACCGAGGCTCGCCGCCGCTTCGCGCAGCACGGTCAGCTCCGGACGCAGCGCGGCGGCCGCGCAGCGATAGCAGAACGGCAGGATCAGCGCGAGCTGCACGAGCACGACGATCGCCGCGGAGCTCGACAGGTCGAGCGGCTTCTGGTGATACGCGATCAGCACCGCGAGCCCGAGCACGACGCTCGGCACGCCGTTCGGCACCATCACGAGCGCGTCGACGACCGCGCCGAGACCGCGCCGGTCGCGCCCCTCGAGTGCAAGCGCAAGCCACAGCCCGAGGATCGTGCCGATCGCCGACACGCCGAAGCCGATTTCGAGGCTCGTCAGCAGCGCGTCGTATTCCGGCGACCCGAGCCGCTCGAACCAGCGCAGGCTGTAGCCGGCCGGCAGGATCGTGCCCGACCACTGCGTCGACACGCTCGACAGCGCGACGACGATGACCGGCAGCACGAACAGCCAGAAGCAGGCGAACGCGGCCAGCGCGAGCGCGGCGCGCGACGCATGCTTGAGCAGCGTGTCGCTCCAGCCGATCCGATGACGCGGCACGGCTTGCCCGATATGGAATTCAGCGGACATCGTTCCCTCCCGTCGCACGCCGGTTCACCCGGCGATAAACCGTATAGAGCGCCAGCGACAGCGCGAGCATCACGACCGCGCCGGCCGACGCGGTCGGCAGGTCGAGGTCGACGGTCGCGCTGCTGTAGATCGCGACCGGCAGCGTGACGAGCCGCGCGCTGCCGAGCACGAGCAGGATCCCGAACTCGTTCAGCGTCAGCAGGAAACACAGCACCGTGCCGGCGGCGATGCCCGGCCACGCGATCGGCAGCACGACGCGGCGCGCGAGCATCCAGCCGGACGCTCCGAGGCTGCGCGCCGCTTCGATCAGGCGCAGGTCGAGCGTCGCGAACGACGCGAGCGTCGGCCGCACGACGAACGGCGTATAGAACACGGTCTGCGCGAGGATCACGCCGCCGATGCCGAACAGGAAGTCGAGCGGCGGGTTCTCGAGATGGAACAGGTGCTGCAGCGCGATGCTGATCGAGCCTTGCGAGCCGTACAGGAAGATCAAGGTGAACGCGACGAGGAACGACGGGAACGCGACGTACAGTTCCAGGAAGCGCGTGACGAGCGACGCGCCCGGGAACGGCTTGAAGAACAGCAGCGCGGCCAGCAGCACGCCGAGCACCGATGCGGTGCCGGCGCTCGCGAACAGCACGCCGACCGTCGTCAGCAGCACGTTGCGCGTATCGGGGTTGCCGAAGAAGGTCCGGTACGCTGCAAAGCTCAGCCCGTGATCGCCGGAGACGCTCAGCAGCACGAGCCGCACCAGCGGATAGACGACGAGCGGGCCGAGCACGACGATCGCGAGCGCGGCGAGGTGCAGGTCGCCCATGCGCTTGCGGCGCCGCGCGGCGGCGGCATGCGCGGCGGCCGACGCGAGCACGTGCGGCGGCAGGCCGGCTTCAGGGCTCGATAAGGACGACATCGTCTGCCTCGCAATGCAGGGACACGCGCGCACCGCGCTCGGGAGCCGCGCCGCGGCCGCGTTGCATCGTCACGCGCACGGGTTCGTCGGGCGCCGCGTCGATCATGACCGCGATCGACAGTTCCGCGCCCTGCCATTCGACCGACGACACCGTGCCGTGCAGGCCGCCCGCCGCGAGCGGCATCACGGTCAGCCGCTCGGGGCGCACGCACGCGACCTTGCCGCGCACGTCGTGACGCGGGTCGCCGAGCGGGAAGATCACGTGCGGCGGCAGCAGGTTGGCCGGGCCGAGATAGCGCGCGACGTAGCCGTCCCGCGGCGCGTCGTACAGCTGCTGCGGCGTGCCGAGTTGCGCGATGCGGCCGTCGCGCATCAGCAGCGCGCGGTCGGACAGCACGAGCGCGTCGTCGCGGTCGTGCGTCACGCAGACGACGGTCAGGTTCGGCAGGCGCTCGTGCAGCGCCTTCAGTTCGCTGCGCACCGACGCGCGCAGATTGGCGTCGAGCGCCGACAGCGGCTCGTCGAGCAGCAGCACGTCCGGCTCGATCACGAGCGCGCGCGCCAGCGCGACGCGCTGCTGCATCCCGCCGGACAGTTGCGCGGGCAGATGGTGGCCCGCGTCGCCGAGTTGCACGAGCTTCAGCGCGTCGGCGACGCGGCGCGTCACCTCCGGCGACGCCATGCCGCGTGCGCGCAGCCCGAATGCGACGTTCTCGAACACCGACAGGTGCGGGAACAGCGCGTAATTCTGGAACAGCAGACCGAGGTTGCGCTTGTGCGGCGGCGCATGGGTCAGGTCGCGTCCGGCCACGGTCAGCGTGCCGGTCAGGCCGTCGGCCTTCACGAACCCGGCGATGAAGCGCAGCAGCGTGGTCTTGCCGCAGCCGCTCTTGCCGAGCACGGTCAGAAATTCACCGGCGCCGATCGACAGCGACAGATCTTCCAGCACCGTGCGTGCGCCGTAGCGCACGCTGAGGTGCTCGATCTGCACGCCGCCCGGCGCGCCGGACCGCAGCGTTGCTTGCGGTTCGGCGGCGCCGAAAGCGCCGGGATGGGTCAGGGTGGTTTCCACCGGGTTCATCCTCTTGCTCACTAATACAGGCAGCTTGCGCCGATCACTTTGGCTTGACGACGTCGAGCTGCTTGCCCGAGCTGCCGATCACGTCCTTCTTCCAGCGCTCGATCCACACCGGCTTCTTCGCCATCACCTGGGTCCAGTCGACCGGGATCAGCTTCACGCCCGCGATCGCCTTCTTGACCGCCTCGCCGTTCTTGCCGGCCAGCGGCACGTCCGTGCGGCCCGGGATGCCGTACATGTCCGGCACCTTCGACTGCACGTCGGTCGACATCAGGTAGTCGATCAGCTTCTTGCCGGCGTCCTGGTTCGGGCCGCTCTTGATCAGGCCGATGCCGTACGGGAGCTGGAACGTGGTCGGCTGGTCGCCGTCCTTCGCCGCCAGGAAGATCGGCTTGACGGACAGCGCGCCGTGCTCGGCGTCGTCGAGGTCCATCTGCAGGTCGCCGTTCGCGACGCTGATCTCGTTACGCGACAGCAGCACATTCAGGTAGCCGGTGCCCTTCGTGTGGAACTTCACGCTCTGCGACAGCTTCGCGAGGTAGTCGAACGCCTTGTCCTCGCCCATCAGCGACGTCGTCAGGATCAGCACGGCCATCCCGTCGCCGGCGGTGGCCGGGTTCGAGTACGCGACCTTGCCCGCGTAGGCCGGCGACAGCAGGTCGGCAAACGTCTTCGGCTGGTTCTTCACGACGTCCGGGTTGATCGCGAACGAGAAGTAGTTGTTCACGAACGTCGCCCAGGTGCCGTCTTCCGCCTTCGCGATCGCCGGCACGTTCTTGTAGTTCACGCTCTGGTACGGCTGCAGCAGGCCCATCTGGCCGGCTTGCTGGATGAACGGCGGCAGCGTGACGATCACGTCCGCCTTCGGCGAATTCTTTTCGATGTTCGCGCGGTTGACGACCTCGCCGCTGCCCGCCGTCACGATGTTGACCTTGACGCCTTCTTTCTTCTCGAACGCCGGCAGCACATCGCGATAGAGGTTCTCGAGACCGTCCGCCGTATACAGCACGACCGCGTTCGCCGCGTGCGCGGGCATCGCGGCGCCTTGCAGCAGACCGGCGGCGCAGGCGGCCAGCGCGAGCTTGCGGAACGCGCCGGCAGCGGCGCGCGAGGAATTCTGCAGTGTCATCTCACTTCTCCGTAGGCGGAACACCAAACGACCGGGGCACGATCCGGCTCCTTTCAGTCGGACAGACCGACAACCGGCCCGTCTCGCTGCCGCGCTGCAGGTGGTCTCGCGCGGCAACCGAAGGATCACAGCGTTCGATGACAACGCCGTGACGTGTGCCACAATTTCCAAAAAATGACACATTTTGCCAATATCATGCAAGTCATTCAGAAATGCCGCCCTGGTGTTTCATCCGACCTTTGCTGGAGAAAAATCATGTCGGACCCGATTCTGCTCACGCCCGGCCCGCTCACCACGTCCGCCACAACACGCCACGCAATGCAACACGACTGGGGCTCGTGGGACGCCGCTTTCAATCAACTGACAGCGAGCGTCTGCGCGGATCTCGTCGCGATCGCGCGCGGCGGCGACGCATACGTGTGCGTGCCGATGCAAGGCAGCGGCACGTTTTCGGTCGAAGCCGCGCTCGGCACGCTGGTGCCGCGCGACGGCGTCGTGCTGGTGCCGGACAACGGCGCGTATTGCGCGCGCATTCTGAAGATCCTCGGCCGGCTCGGCATCGAGTCGATCGCGCTGCCGTTCGGCGAGAACGCGGCGGTCGACCCCGGCGCGGTCGAAGCCGCGTTCGCGCGCGAGCCGCGCATCACGCACGTCGCGCTGGTGCACCTGGAAACAAGTGCCGGCATCCTGAATCCGCTCGACGCGATCGCGGCCGTGTGCCGGCGGCACGGCAAGCGGCTGATCGTCGATGCGATGAGTTCGTTCGGCGCGCTGCCGGTCACGCTGGCGGACAGCGGGATCGACGCGCTGATTTCGGCGAGCGGCAAATGCCTGGAAGGCGTGCCGGGGATGGGGTTCGCGATCGTGCGGCGCGCTGCGCTCGACGCGTGCGAAGGCAACTCGCGGTCGCTCGCGCTCGACCTCCACGATCAGTACGCGTACCTGTGCAAGACGGGCCAGTGGCGCTTCACGCCGCCGACCCACGTGATCGCCGCGCTACGCTCCGCGCTCGACCAATACCTGGCCGAAGGCGGCCAGCCCGCGCGCGGTGCGCGCTATGCGGAAAACTGCCGGACGCTGGTCGAATCGATGCGTGCGCTCGGCTTCACGCCGTTCCTCGACGCCGGCGTGCAGGCGCCCGTGATCGTCACGTTCCATGCGCCCGACCATCCGGCCTACGATTTCCGCCGCTTCTACGACGCGGTGCGCGACGCGGGCTTCATCCTGTATCCGGGCAAGCTGACGCAACTCGAGACGTTCCGCGTCGGCTGCATCGGCGCGATCGATGCCGGCGACATCCGGCGGGCGGTCGCGGCGATCGCACAGGCGGTCGAATCGCTCGGGATCACGATGCGGCACGCGTGAGCGCGGCGGCCTGAACCGCTTCGCAGTCGCGAGCGGATACAAAAAAGCCCGGCGACCCGCAGGTCGCCGGGCGAACGCACCGAGAGTGCGTGGAGCCGGTGCTTACAGTTCGATCCGCTTGATGTCGCCGACGACGAAGATGTACGACAGCGCACCGATCAACGCGATCACGCCGATGAACACCAGCGCACCGACGAACGAGCCGGTCGACGCGACGATGAAGCCGACGACGAGCGGCGTGATGATGCCGGCCAGGTTCGCCGCGAAGTTGAAGATGCCGCCGGTCACGCCGAGCAGGCCGTCCGGCGCGATGTCGGACACGAGCGTCCAGCCGAGCGCGGCCATCCCCTGCGCGAAGAACGCGACCGACATGATCGCGATCACGGCTTCGTTGCTTTGCACGTAGTTCGCGAGAATGATCGTCGACGCGAGCAGCAGGCCGGCGATGATCGGCAGCTTGCGTGCGAGGTTCGCGGACTTGCCGCGGCGCAGCAACCAGTCGGAGAAGATGCCGCCGAACATCACGCCGACCGACGCGGCGATGAACGGCATGATCGCGAAGAAGCCGATCTTCAGCCAACCCATGTGGCGCTCGGTCGCGAGATAGGTCGGGAACCAGGTCAGGAAGAACACGAGCGTCGAGTTGCCGGCGAACTGGCCGAGGCAGATCCCCGCGAGCTGGCGCTTCTTCAGCAGCTGGCCGGCCATCGCCCAGCTGAACTTGGCCTGGGCGGGCTTGCCGCCCTTGTCGCCGTCCTTGCGCGCGCCGTGCACGAGACCGCCGCCCGCTTCGATGTACGCGAGTTCTTCCGAATTCGCGGCCGGATGGTTGCGCGGCTCGTGATAGAACTTCCACCAGACCAGGCCGAACACGATGCCGACCCCACCGACGACCCAGAACAGCGAACGCCAGCCGAACGCACCCATCAGCGCGAACAGCACGGGGCTGAAGAACGCGAGACCGATGTACTCGCCGACGGTGTAGGTGCCGGTCGCCATCGCACGTTCATTCTGCGGGAACCACGTCGCGACGACGCGGCTGTTGGTCGGGAAACACGGCGCTTCCGTCACGCCGAGGCCGAGCCGGCATGCGAGCAGCGTCCCGACGCCGGGCACGAAGCCCTGCAGGAGCGTGCACAGCGACCACAGCGTCATCGACCAGTAATAGGTGATCTTGCTGCCGAAGCGGTCGAGGAACAGGCCGCCGGGCACCTGCATCGCGACGTACGTCCACGAGAACGCGGAGAACATGATGCCCATCACGGCCGCGTTGATGCCGAGCTCCTTGGTGAGCTGCGGCGCAGCCACCCCCAGCACGGTACGGTCGAGATAGTTGATCATCGTGCCGATCGCGAGCAGCGCGAGGATCTTGTAGCGCGCCGAGGTCCGCCGGACCGTACCGGCCACCGCGGGCGCGGCGTTCGTGTGGGTGGTGTGCTGCATGGTTGTCTCCTGGTCTATTTTTCAGCTGGTCGCTAGAAGGGTCAGCGTGCGACGAGCGACTGAAAGTGTTCGAACATCCGTTCGTCGTCCGGCGTTCGTCCGGTGAAGATCTCGAACGCATCGACGGCCTGGTACACGGCCATCCCGCCGCCCGGCAGCGTCGCGCAGCCGGCCGCGCGCGCGGCGCGGATCAGCTCGGTTTCGAGCGGGAAATACACGATATCGGCGACCCACATACCCGCGCGGAGCAGCTCGGCCGGCAGCGGCAGGCCCGGATGCTTGGCCATGCCGGTCGGCGTGCAATGGATCAGGCCGGTCGCGGCCTGCATCGCGGCCGCGAGATCGCTGCCCGGCGTGACCCGGGCGGCCGGGAAGCGCTGCTGCAGTTCACCCGCGAGCGCGGTGGCGCGCGTGCCGTCGACGTCGAAGATCGTCAGGTCGGCGGCACCCATCTGCAGCGCCGCATGCGCGACGGCCGCACCCGCGCCGCCCGCGCCGAGCTGCACGACACGTTCGAGCGACGCATCGGGCAGCCCGCGGCGGAACGACTTCGCGAAACCCGACCAGTCGGTGTTGTGGCCGATCCGCTTGCCGTCTTTGAACAGCACGGTGTTGACCGCGCCGAGTGCGCGCGCGTCGTCCGACAGTGCGTCGAGGTGCTCGATCACGCGCTGCTTGCAAGGATGCGTGATGTTGAGCCCGTTGTAGCCCATCCGCTGCGCGGCATCGAGCAGTTCCGGCAGCGCGTCGGCGGTCACGCCGAGCACGTCCAGATCGATGCGCCGGTACACGTAGCCGAATCCCTGGCGGAAGCCTTCTTCCTCGTGCATCGCGGGCGACAGCGAACCGCCGATGCCCTGGCCGATCAGGCCGATCAGAAAAGACGGGCGGCTCATCGTGCGGCTCCTTGGGCAAAAATGGTCGACAGGCGCTGCAGCGCGAATACGTAGCCTTCGGTGCCGCAGCCGCAGATCACGGCTTCGGCCACCGCCGACACATAAGAGTGGTGACGGAATGCCTCGCGGCGATGCACGTTCGAGATATGCACCTCGATCACGGGTTTCGCGATCGCGGACAGCGCGTCGGCCAGCGCGACCGACGTGTGCGTGTAGGCGGCCGGGTTGATCACGATGCCGTGCGTGTCGTGACGCGCGGCATGCAGCCAGTCGATCAGCTGGTGCTCGGCGTTCGACTGGCGGAAATCGATCTCCAGCCCGAGCCCGTCGGCCGCCGTGCGGCAACGCTGCTCGAGGTCGGCGAGGGTTTCCGCGCCGTAGATATGGGGCTCGCGGGTCCCCAGCAGATTCAGGTTCGGGCCGTTCAGCACCAGCACCTTGTGCTTGCTCATGGTGTTTCTGCTCCTAAAACAGGGGCGAATCGCTAGTCGACTTCGCCCTCTGACGTCAAGATTTGGCGCTAGTGTGCGCTTGCGCAAGCGCAATGTCTTTTCGGGTTTTCGCTAATTTGTACCACCTAGTTAGTTTGTATAATTTCACTCACTCCCCTAGTAAATTCGGGATATGGCGCTCACCGGTAATTCAACGACTGGTTCATTCCGGCCCGATCCGGCCGACGCCACACCCCGCTCATCCGCAGGATTCGCCCATGCAGCGCTCGATCGCCACCGTGTCACTGTCCGGCACGCTCGCCGAGAAGCTCGCCGCCATCCAGGCCGCCGGCTTCGACGGTGTCGAAATCTTCGAGAACGACCTCGTCTACTTCGACGGATCGCCCGCCGACGTGCGGCGCATGGCCGCCGATCTCGGCCTCGACATCGTGCTGTTCCAGCCGTTTCGCGACTTCGAGGGAGTGAGCCCGGCCCAGCTCGCCCGCAATCTCGACCGCATCCGCCGCAAGTTCGACGTGATGCACGCGCTCGGCACCGACCGCATCCTGGTGTGCAGCAGCGTGTCGCCCGACACGATCGCGGACGACGCGCTGCTGGTCGACCAGCTCGGCGCGCTCGCCGAAGCCGCGCGGCAGGCGGGCGTGGTCGCCGCGTACGAGGCGCTCGCGTGGGGCCGCGTCGTGAACCGGTACGGCCATGCGTGGCGGCTCGTGAACGCGGTGAACAGCCCGCACCTCGGCCTCGCGCTCGACAGCTTCCATACGCTGTCGCTCGACGATTCGCCGGACGCGATCGCCGACATCCCGGGCGACCGGATCGCGTTCGTGCAGATCGCCGATGCGCCGAAGCTCGCGATGGACGTGCTCGAATGGAGCCGTCACTACCGCTCGTTCCCCGGCCAGGGCGACTTCGACCTCGCGCGCTTCACCGCCCGCGTGATCGAGTCCGGTTACAAGGGGCCGCTGTCGCTCGAGATCTTCAACGACGGCTTCCGCGCCGCGCCGACCGCGATCACGGCCGCCGACGGCCACCGCTCGCTGCTCTATCTGGAAGAACTGACGCGCGCGCGACTCGCGCAGGACGGCCGCGCGCCGGCCGCCGACCAGCCGCTGTTCGCGCCGCCGGCACCGCCCGCACACGTCGGATTCCAGTTCATCGAATTCGCGGTCGACGCGCAGGCGGCGGCCACCGTCGGCGAATGGCTCGGCCGGATGCGGTTCCGGCTCGCAGGCCGTCATCGGTCGAAGGACGTGACGCTGTTCCAGCACGGCGCAGCGTCGATCGTGCTGAACGCCGAGCGCGACTCGTTCGCCGACGCGTTCTTCCAGCAGCACGGGTTGTCGCTGTGTGCGTCGGCGTTGCGCGTCGACGATGCGAAAGTGGCATTCGAGCGCGCGGCCGGCTTCGGCTACGCGCCGTTTTCCGGGCGCGTCGGCCCGAACGAGCGCGTGCTGCCGGGCGTACAGGCGCCGGACGGCAGCCTCGAATACTTCGTCGACGAGACGCCGAACGCACCGACGCTGTATGAATCGGATTTCGTGCTGACCGACATCGACGGCCCAAGCGAGGTCGGCCCGCTGACGGGCATCGACCACGTCTGCCTCGCGCTGCCGGCCGACGCGCTCGACACGTGGATCCTGTTCTTCAAGACCGCCTTCGGCTTCGAGGCCGAGCGCAGCTGGCTCGTGCCCGATCCGTACGGCCTGATGCGCAGCCGCGCGGTGCGCAGCACGGACGGTTCGGTGCGGATCGCGCTGAATGCGTCGGTCGACCGTCATACGGCCGTCGCCGAATCGCTCGACCGCTATCACGGCACAGGGCTGAACCACGTCGCGTTCCGGACCGACGACATCGTGAAGACGGTCGCCGCGTTCGCGGCCGACGGCGTGCCGTTCCTGCGGATCCCGCCGAACTACTACGACGATCTGGCCGCGCGCTACGCGTTGCCGGACGAGCTGATCGACACGCTGAGCGCCCACCACCTGCTGTACGACCGCGACGAAAACGGCGGTGAATTCCTGCACGCGTATACCGAGCTGGTCGATAACCGCTTCTCGCTCGAAATCGTCGAGCGGCGCGGCGGCTACGACGGCTACGGCGCGGCCAACGCGGCCGTGCGGCTCGCCGCGCAGGCCCAGCGCAGGAAATAAGGGGGCAAGGGAATTTCGTCCAGGGGTCGAATCGAATCAGAAAAACACGACGACCCTGCGACGCGCGCCGCGCAACCGCACCATCGTGGTGAATCCCGCCGCGGCGCCCCGCCCGGCAAGGCCGGCCGCCGGCGGCCGGAAACGGCCGCCCGGCGGGCGTTACATCCGGTAACGCAGACCGCACCGCAGCATTCGCGCGGCCGCGGCCGTTTTAAGAATCGCTTAAGTCTCCGACGGCACCATCCGCAACCAGTACCCGATGGATACCCCGAAAAGGAGGACAGCGATGAGCGCCGTAGATACACCCGCGGGCCGCCCGGCCGCCCCCCCAGTGAAAAAGACGATGCTGCGCCGTTTGCTCAGCCATCATGAAATCGCGACGCTGCTCGTGCTGCTGCACGCGCCGATCGGCGCGAACGCCAAACCCGAATTGCCCGCGCTGCAGGAAGCCGGCCTCGTCGAGATGATCAAGCTCGATGCCGACACGGCGCCGAGCTTCCGGCTGACCGAAGACGGCACGGCCGTCCTGAAAGGGCTCGGCTACCGCTGAGCCGCCGCACGCCGAATCCCGTCCCGCCCCTTCAGATCCGCCGGCCCGGCCGGCGCGTCACTTCACCCTGCCCGGTCCTGCAGCATCAGCCGGTATTCCGTCGGCGTCACGCCGACCGTCGCCTTGAACTGGCGCGTGAACGCGCTGTGATCCGTATACCCGCATAGCGCCGCGACGTCGGTCACCTTGTCGTGCGTGACCAGCAGCGCCGTGGCCGCATCGAGCCGCGTCTTCAGCAGCACCTGGCGCGGCGTCAGGTGAAACACCTTGTGGAAGTAGCGCTCCAGCTGCGCGACCGACATCCCCGCCATCTGCGCGAGCTGCTTCAGGTTCAGCGGCTGCACGTAGTGATCCTGGATGTGCTGCACCACGTCGGCGAGCTTGCTGTAGGCTGGATGCGAGCCCTCGTGCGCCTTCAGGTCGCGCGAGATGCCCGCGAGGCCGACCACCTTGCCGGCCGCGTCGCGCAGCGGCTCCTTGCAGGTCAGGCACCAGCCCGGCTGGCGGCCCGGATACAGATGCAGCTCGAGCTGGTCCATCAGCTGCTGGCCCGCGGTGATCGTCGCCATGTCCTGCTCGAAATAGGTCTTGCCGAAGCGGCGCGGAAACACTTCGTCGGTCGTCTTGCCGAGCAGGTCGCGCTTGTCCTTGTAGCCGCAGCGCATCGCCAGCGTGCGGTTGACGAGCGCGTAGCGGCCGTTCGCGTCCTTCACGAAGAACGCGACGTCGGGCAGCGCATCGAACACCGGCTCGAGCAGGCGGAAGTGCGCGAGCATCGCGCCGAGATCGGCGTTGTCGGGCTGGTAGCGCAACGTATCGGACAGGCTCATGGGCGGTGCGGCAAGCAAGGTCGTCATCCCGGCATCTGCGAAGGGGGTGGCTGATGGCGTCGATTATAGGAGCGCCGTCTCGAACGCGTCGTGGCGATCGGGCGGCCCGGCGAATGGCGGCAAGCGCAACCCGCCGTCGCTCGGCACCGATCGGGCGATTCGCATGGGCCGGCAAGCACGTCATGCGCCGTGCGGTTGTGCGCGCAACCACTGCGCCGCACGCACGTCCGGCGGGCATGATTTCGCATCGGCACTTTGCGTGCGTCGCGCACGGCCGGCGCTGCCGACGCTATCGGCTCACCCCGCCGGCGCCGAGACTACGCGCGCCCGAACCCGCCATCCTAAAAATGCCGGCGTGTCGCGTCTTGGCGCGTTTGCGCACTCGTCATGACGATTTCAGCATATATCAGGGTTATCGACGATATGCCGAAATCGTCGCCGGCTGCGCTCCGAACGCGCAAGACGCGCGCATTTTCGCTACCTAGACTTCGATCAACGGTTACGAGACGACATCCCGCCGCCGCCGCGCACGCCGATTCCGGCACAACCCGCGCAGCGCATGGCACACCCCGCACGGCTTTCCGAAACGCCTGCAACCCGATACGTCTCGCCCGGTTTACCGCGCCGGCCGGCTGGCCGGCGGCGGCCCAACCATGCCATCAAGGGGAAGTGAAAGTGAAGCTGAAGGTATCGCACGTCGCGCTGGCTGCTGCCTGCGCACTGTCGGGCGCACACGCCATCGCCGCCGACGTCGTCAAGATCGGTTTCGCCGCACCGCTGACGGGGCCGCAGTCGAACTACGGCTCGGACATGCAGAAGGGCGTGCAACTCGCGATCGCCGATTTCAACGCGACGAATCCGACGATCGGCGGCAAGCCGGTCACGTTCCAGCTCGACTCGCAGGACGACCAGGCCGACCCGCGCACCGGCACGACGGTCGCGCAGCGGCTGATCGACGACAACGTCCGCGGGGTCATCGGCCACTTCAACTCGGGCACGAGCATTCCGGCGTCCGACCTGTACGATCGCGCGGGGCTGCCGCAGATCTCGATGGCGACGTCGCCGCAATACACGGCGCGCGGCTACAAGACGACCTACCGGCTGCTGACGAGCGATGCACAGGCCGGCCGCATCGTCGGCACGTATGCGGTGAAGACGCTGCACTTCAAGCGCATCGCGATCATCGACGACCGCACGGCCTACGGCCAGGGCATCGCCGACGAATTCGCGAAGGCCGTGCAGGCCGCGGGCGGCACGATCGTCAAGCGCGACTTCACGAACGACAAGGCGCTCGACTTCTCCGCGATCCTGACCAACCTGAAGGGCATCAACCCGGACGCGATCTTCTACGGCGGCGGCGATGCGCAGTCGTCGCCGATGATCCGCAAGATGCGCCAGCTCGGGATGAAGTCCGCCTTCGTGACCGGCGAGATGTCGCGCTCGCCGACGTTCCTGAAGGTCGGCGGCGACGCGGCCGAAGGCGCGATCGTCTACATGGGCGGGCTGCCGAAGGAAAAGATGCCGGGCTTCGCCGGCTACGCATCGCGCTACAAGGCACGCTTCAACGAAGACGTGATCACCTATTCGCCCTACTCGTACGACGGCACGATCGCGCTGCTCACCGCGATGAAGGACGCGAACTCGACCGACCCGAAGGTCTATACGCCGTATCTCGGCAAGGTGTCGATCAAGGGCGTGTCGGCCCCGAGCATCGCGTACGACGCGAAGGGCGACCTGAAGGATGCGCCGGTGACGATCTACAAGGTCGAGCACGGCGCGTTCAAGCCGGTCGACACGATCGCCGGCAACTGATCGCACAGACCCTGTCACACGCGGCGCGGCAAGCGGTTCTCCCGCCTGCCGCGCCGCGTGCGTTTCGGGCTCGACGAAGTTCGAAGCATGCCTCGGCGCAGCCCCGCGCGCGCGCATTTCGCGCTCCTGTAGAATCCCCCCACCCGCTTTGACGCTTCGTCTGCGTCGTGCCCCATCCCGGTGCGACGGTGCGTGTCACATGCCCCATCCGGCACTCGACGCACGCTCGACGACGCAGGCCGCGCCTTGCCAGTCCATGCCGATAGCGGGTTCTGGAGACGCAGCACCGACAACTACATTCGAAAACCGATCGTCCTGACCATGCAAGCTTCCGAATTGAGCGGCGTGCCTCGCGCCGCCGAACGCGCGCTCACGCGCAGCGACTACAAGACCCTTGGCCTTGCCGCACTCGGCGGCGCCCTCGAGTTCTACGACTTCATCATCTTCGTGTTTTTCGCACCCGCGATCGGGCAGCTGTTCTTCCCGCACGACATTCCCGACTGGCTGCGCCAGTTGCAGACGTTCGGCATCTTCGCGGCCGGCTATCTCGCGCGCCCGCTCGGCGGCGTGATCATGGCGCACTTCGGCGACCTGTTCGGCCGCAAGCGGATGTTTACGCTGAGCGTGCTGATGATGTCGGTGCCGACGCTGCTGATGGGCCTGCTGCCGACCTACGACTCGATCGGCATCCTCGCGCCGGTGTTGCTGCTGCTGTTCCGCGTGCTGCAGGGCGCGGCGGTCGGCGGCGAAGTGCCGGGCGCATGGGTGTTCGTGTCGGAACACGTGCCGTCGCGCCACATCGGCTATGCGTGCGGCACGCTGACCGCGGGCCTCACGGCCGGCATCCTGCTCGGCTCGCTGGTCGCCGCGGGCATCAACAGCCGTTACTCGGGCGCCGAAGTCACCGCGTTCGCGTGGCGCATTCCGTTCCTGCTCGGCGGCGTGTTCGGCCTGTTCTCCGTGTACCTGCGCCGCTGGCTGCACGAGACGCCGGTGTTCGCCGAGATGAAGGCGAAGAAGGCGCTCGCGGCCGAGATTCCGCTGAAGGCCGTGCTGCGCGACCACGGCCGCGCGGTGATCGTGTCGATGCTGCTCACGTGGATGCTGTCGGCGGCGATCGTCGTCGTGATCCTGATGACGCCCGCGCTGCTGCAGAAGCAGTTTCACCTGACGCCCGCGACCACGCTGTTCGCGAACAGCGTCGCGACGCTGTGCCTGACGGCCGGCTGCATCACCGCCGGCTCGCTCGCGGGCTGGATCGGCGCGAAGCGCGTGCTCGGCATTGGCGGCCTCGTGCTGGCCGCGTGCTATTACCTGCTGTTCGCGCAGGTCGCGGCCGACGCGTCGACGCTGCCGCTGTACTACGGAATCGCCGGCTTCATGGTCGGCACGATCGGCGCGGTGCCGTTCGTGATGGTCAAGAGCTTCCCGCCCGTCGTGCGCTTCTCGGGCATCTCGTTCTCGTACAACGTCGCGTATGCGATCTTCGGCGGCCTCACGCCGGTGATCGTGTCGCTGATGATGAAGTCGAATCCGCTCGCGCCGGTCGTGTACGTCGCGGCGATCTGCGTGCTCGGCGCGATCGCCGTGCAGTTCTCGAAGGATGCGAAGGACCCGAAGGACACGCGCTGAACGTCGGCGCGCACGCGCCCGCTGGATGAACAAAGGGCCGAATCCCGCGGCGTGCGGGATTCGGCCCTTTTGTTTGGGTTTCAGCGCGGCGACGTGCGCGCGTCGCGCCGTTCAACCGGGTTCAATTCAGCGCAGCGCGCCGTACGACGAACTCGGCCGGCGCAGCGCGTCGATGCTTGCGCCGCCGGCGCCGGTCACGAACAGCAGCAGGAAACCGCCGGCGATCGCGACGTTCTTCCAGAAGTGGATCACCATGTCGTGCTGGACCGCGGCGTCCGTCGCGTCCCAGAAATTGTGTCCGACCATCGCGGTCGCGATCGTATAGAACGCCATCAGCAACGCGAGCGGCTTCACCTTGTAGCCGACGATCAGCAGCAGGCCGCCGAGCGCCTCGATCGTGACGACGACCGGCCCCGTCACCTGCGGATAGGGCACGTTCAGCCCGTGCAGATAGCCGATGAAATCGCTGTAGCCGAGCAGCTTCATCACGCCGCCCCACAAGAACAACGCCGCCAGCGCCAGGCGCGCGAAAAAAATGACGCCGGAATCGACGGAACGCGTCATGCCTCTCTCCTCGTATGCAATTCGGCCGTCCGCACGAGGCGTGCCCGTGCGGTTCGGGGTCGCGCGGCCCTGCCGGGCCGGCGGCAAATGGGCCAGCATAGAGGGTCTTTCCGCGGTGTCCAAGAAAAAGGTTGTAGCAAATCTTTACACTGCGGCGGTCATTCAAGCGCGGCGGCACCGCGAAACACGGTGTTCGGCCCTGGCGGACAAATAACGGAACAGGCCCTAACCGGCGTCGCTCAACAGCACGCCTTTCTTGAAGATGAAACAGCCGTAGCCGCGCGTCTCGCCGGTGACGATCACCGCATACGCCTGCTGCGCGCGCTCGTAGAACGCGAAACGGTCAACGCCCATGAGCGGCACCGCGCGCCCTTCCGCACGATCGATCTCGGCCTGCACTTCGCGCTGCACGGGCGGCACCGCGGCCGGATCGCCGACGACTTCCATCCGCCAAGCGGGTGTGTCGACGAACGTGTCGAGCGGCAGCACCGACAGCACCGCGCGCGCGACACGCGCCGAGTCGGCGCCGTCGATGCGCAGCGCGCGGCCGACCACCGTGTGCCCGGCGACGGATTCCGCCGGAAAATTCGCATCGCAGATCACCACTTCATCGCCGTGGCCCATCGCGCGCAGCGCGTGCAGGACGTCGGCGTGCAACAGCGGATCGAGATTCTTCAACATGTGGGAAAGGCTCCGGGATCGGGAACGAATCGCATAACGTTACCCGATCCCGGCCGCCGCCGGGCATGCGTCGCTCGCATCACGACGCCGCGGCCGGCATTTCGTCGATGAAACCCGTGACCGACTTCAGGCGGCCCGACGCATCGACGGTGCCGAAGTCCGAACCTTTCACGACCGCCGCGCCGTCGGGCGACACGAGCGCCCACGAGAAGCGCAGGTGCTGGCCGAACCCGTCGACGTCGGTCGTGCGGCGAAAGCGATACGCGGGGAAACGCTCCTGCACCGCGGCGATCATCGTGTCGATGCCCGCATGGCCGTCGCCGGCCATCAGCGGATCGCGATAGGCCGCGTCGCTCGCGTAGGTCGCATCGATCAGCGCGCGCCGGCGTGCGACGTCGGGTTCGTTCCAGGCATCGAAATAGCGGTCGATCAGGTCGGCGTGAGCCGACTGGGCGGTTTCGGCGGTATTCATGGCGAGGCTCCTTGTGTCGATGGGGGGGACTATGTCGCAAACGTTTCGTGTTCGCGTGCCACCATCGTCGCCGGCCTCGCGTGGGTGGTCGATTACGTGCGAGGTAAGGAATTCGTGCCGGCCGCGGAAAATACGCATGCGCCGAACCGCGAACCCGCCGCCGCCATCAAAAACGGGCGCCCGAAGGCGCCCGCATCGCATCGTCTGCCGCCGTCGCGGCGCGCGTCAGGTCACCGGCGCCGGATTGAACAGCGTCAGCGCATTCGCGAGCTTCCATTGCTCGGCCCACGTGCGGCGCTTGCCGCTCGCGACGTCGAGCATCAGCCGGAACAGTTCCCAGCCCACGTCCTCGATCGACGCCGCGCCAGTGGCGATCTGCCCCGCGTCGAGATCCATCAGGTCGTGCCAGCGGCGCGCGAGATCGCTGCGCGTCGCGACCTTGATCACCGGCACCTGCGCAAGGCCGTACGGCGTGCCGCGCCCCGTCGTGAAAACGTGCAGGTTCATTCCCGCCGCGAGCTGCAGCGTGCCGCAGATGAAGTCGCTCGCGGGCGTCGCCGCGTACAGCAGCCCCTTCTGCCGCGCCCGGTCGCCGGGACGCACGACGCCCGCGATCGGCGCGCTGCCCGACTTCACGATCGAGCCCATCGCCTTCTCGACGATGTTCGACAGGCCGCCCTTCTTGTTGCCGGGCGTCGTGTTCGCGCTGCGGTCGACGCGGCCGCGCTGCAGGTAGCGGTCGTACCAGTCCATCTCGCGGATGATCTCGCGGGCGACGTCCTCGTTCGCCGCGCGCGACGTGAGCTGCGCGACGCCGTCGCGCACTTCGGTCACCTCCGAGAACATGATCGTGGCGCCCGCCCGCACGAGCAGGTCGGCCGCGAAGCCGACCGCCGGGTTCGCGGTGAGCCCCGAGAACGCGTCGCTGCCGCCGCACTGCACGCCGACGACGAGATCCGACGCCGGGCAGGTTTCGCGACGGCGGCGGTTCAGCCGCTCGAGATGCGATTCGGCCATCTTCATGATCGAGTCGATCATCGAGTTGAAGCCGACGTGCGCGGCGTCCTGCAGGCACACGACGCCGCCGTTGTCCGGCGCGCCGTCGGCCGCCACCGGAATCGAGCCCGGCGGCAGCAGGCGCTCGGGCTGCAGCTTCTCGCAGCCGAGGCTCACCGTCATCACCTCGCCGCCGAAGTTCGGATTCAGGCTGATGTTGCGCAGCGTGCGGATCGGAATGTCGGCATCGGGCGCATCGATCGCGACGCCGCAGCCGTATGTGTGCTCGAGCCCGACCACGTCGTCGACGTTCGGGTAACGCGGCAGCAGTTCGTCCTTGATCCGCTTCACCGCATGCTCGACGACGCCCGACACGCATTGCACGGTCGTCGTGATCGCGAGGATGTTGCGCGTGCCGACCGAGCCGTCGGCATTGCGGAAGCCCTCGAACGTATAGCCTTCGAGCGGCGCCAGCGGCGGCGCGGCACGCGTGGCGAGCGGCAGGTCGTCGAGCCCCGGCGGCTCGGGCATGCGCATCGTGCGCTCGTTGACCCAGCTGCCGCGGCGCAGCTCGACGAGCGCGTAGCCGATCACGACGTTGTAGCGGACGATCGGATCGCCGGCCGCGAGGTCGACCAGCGCGACCTTGTGCCCTTGCGGCACGCCTTCGCGCAGCGTCAGGCCGTCGGCGAACGTCGCGCCCTCGGGCAGGCCGCCGTCGTTGACGACGATCGCGACGTTGTCGTCCGGATGCACGCGGATATAAAGCGGGGAAGCAGTCATCGGAATTCCTGGGAGGCTACCGGTCAAATCGTTAGTCATCATATGACATTCAACACCAAGCCGCGATGCTGCGTAAACCCTTATCCGGAAAGACCCTATCTCTCGCCGGCCGGCAAACCGCTTGCGCCGCGCTTTTCCGCGTTGTACGATGACATACAACGACATCGCCAATATGGCCCGGATGCCGTACCCGACGAACCCATCAGCACTCGCGCTGGACGGACGACCCAACCATGACTTCACCGCAAGAACTCAAACAGATCATCTCCCACGGCCTGCTGTCGTTTCCGCTGACGGATTTCGACGCGGACGGCAGCTTCCGCCCGGCCACCTATGCCGAGCGTCTGGAATGGCTGGCGCCGTATGGCGCGACCGCGCTGTTCGCGGCCGGCGGCACCGGTGAATTCTTCTCGCTCACGCAGCGCGAGTATTCGGACGTGATCCGCGTCGCGACGGAAACCTGCAAGGGCAAGGTGCCGATTCTGGCCGGTGCCGGCGGTGCGACGCGCGTCGCGATCGAATACGCGCAGGAAGCCGAGCGCCTCGGCGCGAGCGGCGTGCTGCTGATGCCGCACTACCTGACCGAAGCCAGCCAGGAAGGCATCGCCGAGCACGTCGAGCAGGTGTGCCGCGCGCTGAAGATCGGCGTCGTGGTGTACAACCGCGCGAATTCGAAGCTGAATGCCGACATGCTCGAGCGCCTCGCCGATCGTTGCCCGAACCTGATCGGCTTCAAGGACGGCGTCGGCGAAATCGAGAGCATGGTCACGATCCGCCGCCGCCTCGGCGACCGCTTCGCGTACCTCGGCGGCCTGCCGACGGCCGAAGTCTACGCAGCCGCGTACAAGGCGCTCGGCGTGCCGGTGTACTCGTCGGCCGTGTTCAACTTCATCCCGAAGACGGCGATGGCATTCTACGAAGCGATCGCGAAGGACGACCACGCAACGGTCGGCCGCCTGCTCGACGAGTTCTTCCTGCCGTACCTGAAGATCCGCAACCGTCGCGCGGGCTACGCGGTCAGCATCGTGAAGGCGGGCGCGAAGCTCGTCGGCCACGACGCCGGCCCGGTGCGCGCGCCGCTCGTCGACCTCACCGACGCCGAAATGGCCGAACTCGACGTGCTGATCAAGAAGATGGGGGCGCAGTAAGCGGCGGGCTGACCAACGGCACGCGATCCAGTGCGTGCCGGCCCGCGCGGGACCGGCGGTTCCGCCCGGCGCCCCCCCTTTTCGACGGCCGCCCCGTGCTTCGCGGGTCGGCCGTTTTCATTACATCTGTGCGATGGTTCCGACGATCCGGTAGCGCAGGCTGCCGAGCCTGAGACGGGTCGCGGCGATATCGGTGCCGGCCGCCGACCGCCGGAAGCGCGTGTTCGGATCGTCGGCGAGAATCTGATCCAGCACGTCGGGATCCACGACCGCATCGAAAAACCGGCCGAGCGTGAGCGTCGCATACTGTTTCGCGGTCGCGAGCTGGCTGTTGGCCTGCATCAGCGCCTCGGTGCGCAGGCCCGGATCGCGTTCATCGATGCTGCGGCGATGCTTCAGCGCAAACACCAGCGCCTCCATGTCGAGCCGGAACCGCTTGACGGCCTGGCCGAACCCGAGCGAATGCGGATCGGCGCCGGTGACGGGCCGCCCCTGATTGATCGTCACGTCGAATTCACTGCCGCCCAGGTCGCGCTGCAATTCGAACAGCGCATTGGCCAGCACGCGCCCTTCGCTGGTCTCGCCGATCTGGGTGCGCACCGATTTCGCGACGTCGCCGATCGCTTTCCACAATCCGGCCGCGAACAGGTGGTCGCCACGCTTGCTGATATTCATCGGAGGGCTCCTTGTTGGTTTTTGTCGGTCTCTCAGGCTCGCCTGCGGACCGGCGGGTCCGAGGCCTCGCTAATGTAGGAGAAATTCCGGCGGCGTGGAAGCCGCCATCCATCTCGTCAAGGCGGCGCATCATGAGAAGCATCATTCGATGCCCCCCGCTCTCTAATCGAGCAAAACCGGCCCTCCATCAAAAAGGCGGCGGGGTACCCGTGGGCACCGTGCGCCGCCTTGTTTCAACCTTGCCGGAACGCGCCCCTCCCGGGACGCGGACTTCAGTCGTCCTGCGCCTTCACTCCGCCTTCCCGTCCCGCAGCCGCGGAATGTCGAGCGGATTGCGTTCCTGCAGCCCTTCGGGCAGCAAGTCGTCCGGGAAGTCCTGGTAGCACACGGGCCGCAGGAAACGGTCGATCGCGGTCGCGCCGACCGACGTGACGGCCGGGTTCGACGTCGCCGGGAACGGCCCGCCGTGCACCATCGCATCGCACACCTCGACGCCGGTCGGGTAGCCGTTGACGAGCAGGCGCCCGGCCTTGCGTTCGAGGATCGGCAGCAGGCGGCGCGCGAGCGGCTTGTCGTCGGCGTCCAGTTGCAGCGTGGCCGTCAGCTGGCCCTCCAGCGCGTCGAGCACGCGCGCGACTTCGTCGAGATCGCGGCAGCGCACGATCAGCGACGCCGGCCCGAACACCTCGTGGCCGAACGCCGGTTCGGCCAGGAACGCCTGCGCGGCGACTTCGTACAGCGCGCCGCCTGCCTGGCATTCGGTCTGCGCCGCCTCGCCCGCGCCGATTTCGCGCACGCCCGGCAGTTCGGCCAGCTTGCCGCGGCCGCTGCGATACGCGTCGGCGATGCCGCGCGTCAGCATCACGCCGGCCGGCTTCTTCGCGAGCGCCTGCGCGGCGACGGACTCGAAGCGATCGAGATCGGGGCCGTCGACCGCCAGCACGAGACCCGGGTTCGTGCAGAACTGGCCGGTGCCGAGCGTCAGCGAATCGACGAAGCCGGTCGCGATCGCGTCGCCGCGCGCGGCCAGCGCGGCCGGAAACAGCACGACCGGGTTGATGCTGCTCATTTCCGCATAGACGGGAATCGGTTGCGGGCGCGCGTTCGCGAGCTGCACGAGCGCCATGCCGCCCTGCCGCGACCCGGTGAAGCCGACGGCCTGGATCGCCGGATGGCTGACGAGCGCCGCGCCGATCACGCGGCCGGGGCCGATCAGCAGCGAGAACACGCCGGCCGGCATCCCGCATTTCGCCACCGCCGCGCGGATCGCGCGGCCGACCAGCTCGGACGTGCCGAGGTGCGCCTCATGGGCCTTCACGATCACCGGGCAGCCGGCCGCGAGTGCCGACGCGGTATCGCCGCCGGCCACCGAGAACGCGAGCGGGAAGTTGCTCGCGCCGAACACGGCGACGGGCCCGAGCCCGATCTTCTGCAGCCGCAGGTCCGAGCGCGGCAGCGGCGTGCGCGCGGGCTGCGCGGGATCGATCGACGCGGCGAGGAAGCGCCCGTCGCGCACGACGCGCGCGAACAGCCGGAGCTGGCCGACGGTGCGGCCGCGCTCGCCCTGCAGCCGCGCGACGGGCAGGCCCGTTTCGGCGTGCGCGCGTTCGATCAGCGCGTCGCCGAGTGCGACGATTTCGTCGGCGATCGCCTCGAGAAACGCCGCGCGGGCCGCGAGCGGCTGCGTGCGATACGCGTCGAAGGCGTCGCGCGCGAGTTCGCACGCGCGCTCGACATCGGCCTGCGTCGCGACGCCGAAGGCCGGCGCATCGATCGGCGCGCCCTTCGTCGGGTCGAACGCGCGCAGGGTACCGGCCGAGCCGGCCACCGCGTCGGCGCCGATCAGCATCTCTCCAGTCAGTTGCATGGGTGTGCTCCGTGGTTCGGAAATGGTTCGCTCATTGTAGCCCAACAGATATGATGTCTGCTGACGACATGACGATATTCCCGTTGCTCCACAGTTACTCGACCGCAGGCCACAAACCCTTATCCATTCGGCACAAGCAGGAAATTCTTGCCTCTCCTTCGGCCGTCCGAAGGGAAAACCCGAGGTGTCCGCGCGCCTTCGTTGCAGGTAAGTTTTGGCCCGTGTCATACGACGACATATATTAAGCATGCAATCGGCGCACCTCTAGATATCTTCCGATCAAACTCGCCGGCAGCGCGCGCGCCGCACCGCCGTGCGCTACTGGATCCGGGCGCCGCTGTCCGTCGTCACGACGCTCAACGATGCGGACCGCACGACGCCATCGGTCACCGGCATGCCGATCCGCAAGGCGTTCGGCATGATCCGGTGACGACGGGCCGGATCTTCCCGGCGCTCAGCCGGGCGTACGTGCTCGCGCAACTGCCGAGCGGCCGGTTCCCCGATTCGTCGATCGAGTTGCCCATCGGGCGCAGGCAGCGGGCAGCATCGGCGCTGCACACCGATCCGGAATGCTTACCTCGCAGGTAATGCCCGGCGCGCGCGGGATTGCCTATCATCTTCGTCATGAACTCGACCGCCACCCTCCAATCGCTGCCCCCGTCCGCCGGCCGCGCGTCCGGCATCGGCTCGCTGCTGCGCACCTGGCGTCAACGCCGCCGCCTGAGCCAGATGGCCCTCGCGCTGGAGGCCGAGGTGTCCGCGCGGCACCTGAGCTTCGTCGAATCGGGGCGCGCGCAGCCGAGCCGGGAGATGGTGCTGCATCTCGCCGAGCGCCTCGACGTGCCGCTGCGCGAGCGCAATGCGCTGCTCGTCGCGGCCGGCTATGCGCCGCTGTTTCGCGAGCGGCCGTTCTCCGATCCGCAGCTCGATGCAGCGCGCCAGGCGGTCGAAGCCGTGCTGCGCGGCCACGAGCCCTACCCGGCGCTCGCCGTGGATCGCCACTGGACGCTGCTCGCCGCGAACCGGATGCTCGGCGCGCTGGTCGCGCAGGCCGATCCGGCGCTCCTGCGGCCGCCCGTCAACGTGTTGCGGCTGAGCCTGCATCCCGACGGCCTCGCGCCGCGGATCGTCAACTGGCACGAGTGGCGCGCGCATATCCTGCACCGGCTGCAACGGCAGATCGACGCGAGCGGCGACCGAACGCTGCATGCGCTGCGCGACGAACTCGCGAACTATCCGGCACCGGCCGGCCAGCCCGCCGACACGCAGGCACGCGCCGACTACGCGGACATCGCGGTGCCGCTGCGGCTGCGCACGGCAGCCGGCGAACTGACGTTCTTCAGCACGACGACGGTGTTCGGCACGCCGGTCGACGTCACGCTGTCGGAGCTCGCGATCGAGGCGTTTTTCCCGGCGAATCCGGAGACGGCGGACGCGATGCGCGCGCTGGCGGACGCGTTGCCGGCGCAGTGAGCATCGTCAACGACGCTCGAACGCCAGCTTCACGCCCAATCCGAGCAGGACCGCGCCGCTCGCCCGGTGCATGCGGGTCAGGATGCGCGGATTGCGCCGGATCGACGTCGACAGCAGGCCGGCGAACAGCGCGACCGGCCCCTTGACGAGAAACGTCAGGCCGGCAAACGTCGTGCCGAGCACGAACAGCGACAGCATCGGATGCGCGGCGCCCGCGGGGACGAACTGCGGCAGGAACGCGAGATAGAACAGCGCGACCTTCGGATTCGACACGTTGGACAGCGCGCCTTGCGCGAACGTGCGCAACCCGGACGCCGGCGCGTCGCGACCGCTCGCGAGCGTCAGCTCGCCCGACGAACGCAGCAGCGTGATGCCGAGGTACAGCAGATACAGCGCGCCGATCATCTTCAACGCAGTGAACAGCCATTCGGATGCCTGAAGAAGCGCACCCAGCCCGAGCGTCGCGAGCATCGTATGCACGAGCAGCCCGACGCTGACGCCCGCCGCGGTCACGAGGCCCGCCCGCGTGCCGCCGGATAGCGTGCGCGACATCACGAGCACCATGTCCTGGCCCGGCGTCAGAATGATCAGAAGGGAAGTGGCCATGAACGGCAACCAGGCTACGTGCGGCATCGGAACTCTCCTGAAAGCGGCGCCAGGCGGGACGGGCGGGAATCGCGCGCGTCCGATGAGCCGGGCAGTCATCGGATTATCGGCAACTTGCCGTGGAGAATGGCTGCGAAGTCGGCTACTTTCGAGGCATGATTTGGCGTTATTCTCCAATATCGACTTCATCGGTAGTCAAAAATGCCAATCAAGCTGGATGCCATCGATCGGCGCATTCTGCGTGCGCTGCAACGGAACTCGAACCAGACGAACGCCGAACTCGCGCAGCAGGCCGGCCTCTCGCCCACGCCCTGCCTGCGCCGCGTTCACCTGCTGGAGGAACAGGGCGTGATCGACGCGTACGTCGCCCTGCTGAACCCGGCGGCCGTCGAGCTGCGGTTCACGGCCTTCGTGCGCGTCACGCTGGAACGCCAGGACAAGACGACCGTCGAGCGCTTCGCGCGCGAGATGGAGCAGGCGCCGGAAGTGCTCGAATGCCATCTGATGGCCGGCAGCTACGACTATCTGCTGCGCGTCATCGCGAAGGATCTCGACGACTATCAGCGCTTTCAGATGGAGACGCTCACGCAGATCGAAGGCGTACGCAACGTCGAAACCGAGATTCCGCTGAAGCGCATCAAGCAGACGGTGCGTCTGCCGATCTAGGCAGGCGGAAAGGCAACGGTGTGCGCACCGCTGCCTTCGGATCAGGCGTCAGAACACTACAATGACGTCCGTTCGTACAAGATCCTGAAATGTCGTTCGCCACCCGGGCCACGCCGGCGGCGGCACCCTTCACTTAACGATGCCGGCACGCCCCGGTCTACCGCGGCCATTCCAACAATGATTCCGCTCGGTCGTTCGCCTGTCTCATGATTCCCGCTCCGATTTTCTCCGGCACCTTCTTCATCGTTCTCGGCATTTCGTTTCTGGCGGCCGTCTCAGTCGTGCTCTGGATCGTTGCGCTGGTGCTGCTTCCGCCTGTACGGCGATCGTTTCGTGCATATCGGCGACGCTCCACCGCCATCTTCGCCGCCCTGTGCGTGACGAGCAGCTTCGTCGTCGCGATGGTGGCGATCGGGCTGCAGGCCGAGGCGAACATCAGGAAGGAAGAGACCGCGAAGCATCCCGCGCTCGTGAAGAGCGAGCGTCTGCTGGGCATCGACATGCCGCCCGGCACGCGGCTGTCGCTCTCGACTGCCGGCGACATGAACTCGATCGAGACAGTCGAGTTTCCGCACGCGGTCGATGTCTACGGCATTGCGGCCGTCGCGCTGACGGTCGGGACGGAATTCGACGATGAAGCGCCGCGCAACGACCGGGACCTCGCCACCCTCACCGCACTGACGCTCACCACCACCGGGCCCCGGACGATCGATGGTTGGACCTGCGGTTCGAAAGCGCCGCTGAAGATCGTGCTGCGCAACGATGCGCGGACCAGGACGCTCTGGTCATGCCACCTGGCCGACGGCAATCGCGTGGCCGGCGGTGTCGTACCCGCCGGGTCGCGCGTCATGAGAAGCACCACCACCTATGGGGACGGCATGCGCGACAACGACTATTGGGAGATCAGGGTCGCGGAAGGCGACGTGTTCGAAATGTCATCGCTACCGCTGCGTCACCCCGAACTGCGACTCGATCGGGAACGCAACGTTCTCGCGTTCGACTACGCGACGCTGGCGCGTGCGGCGAGCGTCGGTAACCTCACCTATCCGGCCGGCACCGAAGTCGCGTTCGGCGTGCGCGGGCTGCGCGAAGACTACCCCGGTGCGTGGCGCTTCAGGACACCCGGGCGCCAGCACGCGGTCGACAAGAACACGGGACCGATCGCCGATGGTGCGTCGGTCGTACAGGCGCCTTCGGGGAAGGTTTACGCGATCTTCCCGGGTCGTACCGACTGAATGCGCTGCGCCATCACCGGCTGGCGGCCGGGTGCGAGCGCAGCGGGATGGTGATTGCACGGTTCGCGAAGAAAGCCCGAAGTCCCGCAAGGACGCGGGCGCGGGCGTCGGCTATCGCCGGCAAGCCACACCGAGCGGCATGGCGACGCCGGACGGTTTGCCGACGCTACGTATAAAGCGACGCCTGCGGCAATTCCCCCGTCAGCGCGAACCGGCCGACGTCGCGCAGCCGATAGTCGAGCGGATCGTGCAGCGTATGCGTGCGCGCGTTGCGCCAGAAGCGGTCGAGGCCGTGCGACGCGGCCGTCGCACGTGCGCCGCACGTGTCGAACAGCGCCTCGCCGTTCTCGAGCGCCGCGCGCTGCGCGACGATCTTCGCGTCCGACACGGCGAGTGCCACCTCGGCCCGTTCGTCGGCCGTCAGCGCGTCATGCCGCGACCATGCGCGCTGCAACGCGACGGCCGCGCGGTCGGCGAGCGCCGCCGCCGCGACCGCCTGCACGCGCATGTCGCCGAAGCGCTGCAGCGTATAGGGATCGTCGCTCGCCTGCGCGACACCCGCGTTGATCCACGGCCGGCCGTGCTTCAGCACGTAGTCGCGCGCCTCGGCCAGCGCGCCTTCCGCGAGCCCGACGAACAGGTTCGTCAGCACGAGCTGCGACACCAGCGTGCGCAGCGTCGCGCGCGGCGTCGGCGGCGTCTCGGAGCGGTGCAGCACCTCGTCCGGCGCGAGCGTCACGCCGTCGAAGCGCACGCTGCCGCTGTCGGTCTGGCGCTGGCCGATCGGATCCCAGTCCTCGTGGACCGTGATCCCGTCACGATCGGTCGGCACCACGCCGAACACGGCGCGGCCCGTTTCCGGATCGTGCGCGGACACGGTCATCCGCTGCGAGCCGCGCGTGCCCGAACAGAAGCCCTTCACGCCGTCGAGCCGGTAGCCGCCGTCCGGCGTCGCGGTCGCCGCGAGCCGCGTGTCGAGCGGGTTGACCGCATTGCCCCACCACCAGCGATGCTCGACCGTGCCGCGCAGATAGCGTTCGCGCTGCGCCGCGCTGCCCCACACGTCGACGCTCACCACCTGCAGGATCTGGAACCCGACCAGATGCGCGAGCGCGCTGTCGACGCGCGCGATCCGCCGGATCGTGTCGTAGATCGCCGGCCACTCGGCTTCCTGTCCGCCGAATTCGCGCGGCACCGCGAGCGTCAGCAGGCCCGCGTCGGCGAGCCGCTGCTTTTCGTCGGCCGCGTGACCGCCCGCGCGGTCGCGCTCGGCAGCCGTCGCACGCAGCGCGTCGATCGCACGCGCCAGCGCATCGGCGTCGAGCGCGCGTGCGTCGGTTTCCGGCGCCAGCGTCGCCGGGCCGCGGGGATCGTTCATGCGACGGCTTCCTGTGCAACGGTTTCGTGCGCAACGATTTCGCCCGACAACGGCACCAGCGCGCCGAGCCGGCGGCCGGTCAGCCGCGACAGGATCTCGCGCCGCCAGTCGTCGTAGATCGCGCGGTATTCGGCGATATCCGCACCGAACACGTGCGCGGTGTGCGCGTATTCGTCATGCAGATAACCGTCGAGCCGCGCCTGGGTTTCCTCGTCGGCCGCGATCACGCGGTCGACCAGCGCGTCGCGCTCGGCGGGCGGCAGCGCGTTCAACGTGTCGAACCACCACTGGACGATCTGCACGCGATGCCACTCCTCGTCCGGACGGATCCGGTTCTCGCCGTGCTCGCGCATCGCGCCGTCGGCGATGCGGCCGGTCTTGCGCTGGATCCACAGCTTCGCGAGGATGTGCAACTCGTAGTGCCATTCGAACGCGAGAAAGCCCGCGACGTCGCGTACCGCGATGTCGCCGATGCGTTCCCAGTGCGCGGCGACGAGCCGCTCGACCTCCGGCAGCGGATCGCGGCCCGTCAGTTCGGTCACGCGCTCGCGCCCGATCACCGCGTGCGCGCCGTCGTCGCCGAGCTGGCGCGACAGGATCAGCTGGAAATGCGGGTCATCGCGAAACAGCGTGTCGATCGCCTTCGCGACGACCTGCACGATGAACAGGTCGTGCGACGCCATCTTCGTGTAGTAGTCGGCGACGGCGGCGAGCTCATCCGCGCCGTGCGGCTCGCGCGGTGGCGTCGCCAGTTTGTCAGGGAAGCCGGGGCGATGGCGTCGTGCGACGTCCAGAAACAGGGCTTCCTCGAATTGTCCGTTCCATTCGCGCGGCGCGCCGATGGGCAAGGTCATGGGTATCGTTCTCTCAGGGTCTCAATGAAAAGAGCCGGCGCTCGTGGCGCCGCTCAGGTACGCCGGGTCACGCGTCGGACCAGGCGGTCGCCCGTGATTTGCACGGCCGAAACGAGTGCGATCAGGATCACGATCACGGTCACCATGACGGTGGTGTCGAAACGCTGATAGCCATAACGGATCGCGAGATCGCCGAGCCCGCCCGCGCCGACTGCGCCCGCCATCGCGGTCGAGCCGATCAGCGCGACGACGGTGATCGTGAAACCGCCGAGCATGCCGGGCAACGCCTCCGGCAACAGCACGTGCCACACGATGTGGCGGCGTTTCGCGCCCATCGCGAGCGCGGCCTCGATCAGCCCGCGATCGACTTCGCGCAGGCTCACTTCCGCAATCCGCGCGAAGAATGGAATCGCCGCGATCGACAGCGGCACGACGGCCGCCCACACGCCGATCGTCGTGCCGATCAGCACGCGCGTGAACGGCAGCAGCGCGACGAGCAGGATGATGAACGGTGTCGAGCGGAACACGTTGACGAGCGCGCCGAGCACCGCGTTCAGGCCACGCCGCGCGTAAATGCCGCCGGGCGCGGTCGTCACCAGGATCACCGCGAGCGGGATGCCGATCAGCGCGGCGATCGCGGCCGACGCGGCGACCATCGACAGCGTGTCGCGGATCGCGTCGAGCAGTTCGGGCCACCAGAGTTCAAACATAGCCGAGCACCTCCGCATGATTCGCGTGGCGGCGCGCGCGTTCGAGCAACGCGGCGACCGCGCCGCCGCGTGCCGGCGGGTGGCCGGCGTCGTCCGCGCGCGGCGACGCCGCGATCACGAGGCGCCCCTGCGCATGCCCCTGAATGCGCTCGATCCCGCCGTGCAGGAAGCGCACCGAGCCGCCGAGCGCCGCCGCGAGCGCGCCGACGTCCGGCTCGCCGCCGCTTTCGCCGGTATAACGGACGTCCAGCACGACTTGCGCGCCGTCGGGCAGCGCGGCCAGCTCGGGCAACGGCTGCACGCGCGCGGCCAGTTCGGCCGGCAGGTCGTGCACGAGCGTGCTGAGCAGGGCGCGCGTCGCGCCGTGGCGCGGATCGCCGAACACGCGCCACACCGGGCCCGTTTCGACGACCTCGCCCTGTTCGATCACCGCGACCGTGTCGCACACCGCGCGGATCACTTCCATCTCGTGCGTGATCAGCACGATCGTCAGTCCGAGGCGGCGGTTGATGTCGGCGAGCAGCGCGAGGATCGATTGCGTCGTCTCGGGGTCGAGCGCCGACGTCGCCTCGTCGCACAGCAGCACCTCCGGGTCGTGCACCAGCGCCCGCGCGATGCCGACGCGCTGCTTCTGGCCGCCCGACAGGCTCGCGGGATACGCGTCGCGTTTCGCGGTCAGCCCGACGAGATCGAGCAGCGCCTCGGCCTTGCGCGTGCGCTCGGCCTTCGGCACGCCGGCGATCTTCAGCGGCAGCGCGACGTTCTCGAACACCGTCTTCGCCGACAGCAGGTTGAAATGCTGGAACACCATGCCGGTGCGACGCCGCAGCGCGACGAGCCCGTCCTCGTCGAGCGCGCCGACGTCGACGCCCTGCACGCGCACGCTGCCCGAACTCGGACGTTCGAGGCCGTTGACGAGCCGCAGCAGCGTCGACTTGCCGGCACCGCTGCGGCCGATGATGCCGAACACCTCGCCGCGCCGCACGTCGAGCGTCACGTCGCGCAGCGCGGCGGCCTGGCCGCGCGGCGTCGCGAACACCTTGCCGACGTGTGCGAACGACACGGCGGCGGCGCCGTCGGCCCGCGCGGCCGCTGCGTTACGCGAATCATGCGCGTCATGCACCTCATGCACGTCCGCACCCGCACCGGCGCGCACGGCCGATGCCTCGATGAAACCCAGCGTGTCGAACAATTGCGTCATCGCTTCGCTCCGTCACGTTCACGCATGCGCGGGATGCTTGGGTTCGGGCGCCGGCACGGCGGCCGGCCGGTGCTGCGCACCCGTGTGCCACGCGGGCAGCCGCGCGCCGGCGCCGAACAGCTTCTCGCGCAGCGTCGGCGCGGGATCGTAGTCTTCCTTGTAGATGCCGCGGTTCTGCAGCTCGGGCACGACCCAGTCGACGAAATCCTCGAACGACTCGGGCATCACGGTGCGCGTCAGGTTGAAACCGTCGATGCCCGTTTCGTCGATCCACGACTGCAGTTCGTCCGCGACTTGCGACGGCGAGCCGACGATCGGCGCATAGCGGCCGCCGAGCGACATCTGTTCGAGCATCCGGCGCACGGTCCACGTGCCGGTCGTGCTCTTGCGCGAGATCGCGTCGACGGCCGACTGGATCGAGTCGGTCTTCACGTACGAAATCGGCTCGTCGAGGCCGTACTTCGCGAAATCGATGCCGGTCGAGCTCGCGAAATGCGCGAGGCCGGCTTCCGGGCTCGCATAGCGCCGGTATTCGTCGAACTTCTCGCGCGCGAGCCGCTCGGTTTCGGCGGTCACGACGCTCACGCCCGCGAAAATCTTGATCGATGCGGGATCGCGCCCCTGCCGCGCGGCGGCTGCGCGAATATCCAGCGCCGCCGCGCGCGCCGCGGCCTTGCTCTGCCCGTTCACGAACACGCACTCCGCATGCCGCCCCGCGAACTCGACGCCGCGCGCGGACGAGCCGGCCTGGTACAGCACCGGCGTGCGCTGCAGCGACGGCTCGCTCAGGTGGATCGCGTCGACCGAATAGAACGGCCCGTCGTGCTTCACGCGCCGCACCTTGCCCGGCTGCGCGAACACGCGCGCCTGCGCGTCGCGGATCACCGCGTCGTCGTCCCAGCTCTGTTCCCACAGCTTGTAGACGACGTCCATGTAGTCGTCCGCGCGTTCGTAGCGGTCGTCGTGGCCGATCTGCTGTGCGAGGCCCATCCCGCGCGCGGCGCTGTCGAGATAGCCGGTCACGATGTTCCAGCCGATGCGCCCCTTCGTCAGGTGATCGAGCGTCGACATGCGGCGCGCGAACAGGTAAGGCGGCTCGTAGGTCAGGTTCGCGGTCACGCCGAAGCCGAGATGTTGCGTGACCTGCGCCATCGCGGGCACGAGCAGCAGCGGATCGTTGACGGGCACCTGCACCGATTCGCGCAGCGCGGCGTCCGGGCCGCCGCCGAACACGTCGTACACGCCGACGATGTCCGCGAGAAAGATCCCGTCGAACTTGCCGCGTTCGAGCGTCCTCGCGAGATCGGCCCAGTAGTCCAGATCGGTGTAGTGCGCGGAGCGGTCGCGCGGATGCGTCCACAACCCGTGGTTGATGTGCCCGACGCAGTTCATGTTGAACGCGTTGAGCAGGATCTTCTTGCGGTTCGCCGTCGTCATGCCTGCCTCCGTCACCACGCGATCGCGTACAGCGAGCCGAACGCGTCGTCGAGCGCACGGCGCACCGCCGGCGAATGCTGGTAGATCGCGATGAACTTGCGGATGCGCGCGTCGTTCACGCTCTCGGGCCGCACGACCCACTGGATCGCGAAGTTCTTGTTCTCGGTGCCGTCGAACAGCAGCGCGCTGTTCGGATCGGTCGTGCCGGCGAGCTTGATGAAGCTCGGATAGCCCTGCGCGAGGTCGACGTCGTCGAGCGAGCGCGCGAGCTGCGACGCTTCGAGCGGGATGATCTTCAGGTGTTTCGGGTTGGACACGATGTCGTGCGTCGTCGCGCGGTAGTCGGCGCCCGGCTTCAGCGTGATGAGGCCCGCGCGCTGCAGCAGCAGCAGCCCGCGCCCGCCGTTCACAGGATCGTTCGCGATCGCGACGCGCGCGCCGTCCTTCAGCTCGTCGAAGCGCTTCACCTTCTTCGAGTAGAGGCCGATCTTCATGATCGTGCCCGGCGCGATCGACACGAAGTTGTAACCGCCCTGCTTCTTCGCGTTCTCGAGAAACGGGATGTGCTGGAAGTAGTTGACGTCGATGTCCTTGTTCGCGAGCGCCGCGTTCGGCGTGTTCCAGTCGGTGAACTCGACGATCTTCACGTCGAGGCCCTGCTCCTTCGCCTCCTTCGCGGCAATCTTCAGCGCGTCGATCTGCGGGCTCGTCGAGATGCCGACCTTCAGCGGCGCGGTGTCGGCACGGGCGCCGTTCAGCATCAGGACGCCGAGCAGCGCGGCCGCCAGCAGGCGGGCCACGCGGCCGGAGGAAAAGCGGGCGGAAAAAACGGCATGCAGCATGGGAACCACTCTCCTGTCCAAAGACGGTATCGACGGATGAGCGGCGCCGCGGCGAACGCGCGAGCGTTCTCCGGACAGTCGTCGTCACATCGGAAAAAGATCAGCCGATGATAGAGAGCGGCAGGAAGGCGGTCTACGAAGCGATTGTGCGAAGAAAATCGCGTGCGGCGATATGGCGCCACGGCGCGCGTCCGATGCGCGGGCGGCCGCCCCGCCCGCCATCGGGCCGAAATCTCGGCCTGCCCGCCGGGCGAATTCCGAAATCTCGGCCAGCCGGGTGTTGCCATCCTTTCCCCAGACGAAACAAAATCCTTATAAATCAATGCCCTAAAAATATTCCGGCAGGCCGGAATGCTTGGCACGGGGGTTGCATTAAGAGACGCCACACGATGCCGCGTAGCAATGCGGGCATTCCAAACATCAGGAGACACGTCTTGCAGACCTCAATCCCCACCCAATCCCGTCCGGAGGCACTTGCCGAAGCCGGTCCCGCCACGCGCACACGCTTCTGGCCGGAAGGCTGGTGGAAGCTGATGGAAATCCGCATCGGCATCATCCCGCTGCCGGTCTACGTGATCCTGTTCGGGCTGATCGTCGGCTTCGCGGTGACGGGCAAGGTGCCCGGCGAGATCTCGATGGCGATCGCCGTGCTCGCGTTCTTCGGCTTCACCTGCGCGGAACTCGGCAAGCGCCTGCCGCTCTTGCGCAACATCGGCGCGGCCGCGATCTTCGCGACCTTCGTGCCGTCGGCGCTCACCTACTACCACGTGCTGCCGAAGCCGGTGCTGAACCTCACCGTCGAGTTCACGAAGTCGACCAACTTCCTGTACCTGTTCATCGCGTCGATCATCGTCGGCAGCATCCTGAGCATGGACCGGCGCGTGCTGATCCAGGGCTTCGTGAAGATCTTCATTCCGCTCGCCGCCGGTTCGGTCGCGGCCGCGATCGTCGGCACGGCGGTCGGCACCGCGCTCGGCCTCGGCGCGCGCCACACGCTGCTGTACATCGTCGTGCCGATCATGGCGGGCGGCGTCGGCGAAGGTGCGATTCCGCTGTCGATCGGCTATTCGGAACTGATGCACCTTCCGCAGGGCGAGATGTTCGCGATGGTGCTGCCGCCGGTGATGCTCGGCAGCCTGACCGCGATCATCCTGTCGGGCGCGCTCGACATGCTCGGCAAGCGCCTGCCGCACCTGACCGGCAACGGTCGCCTGCAGGTCGGCGAAAGCGGCGACATGACGCCGGAAAGCGAGGAGATCCGCGGCCACGTCGACGTCACGCACATCGCGGGCGCCGGCATCACGGCGATCACGCTGTACCTCGTCGGCCTGATGGCGCACAAGCTGTTCGGCCTGCCCGCGCCGGTCGCGATGCTGTTCCTCGCGGTGCTGGTGAAGCTCGCGCGCGCTGTGTCGCCGCCGCTGCAGGAAGGCGCGTTCGTCGTCTACAAGTTCTTCTCGACCGCCGTCACGTACCCGCTGCTGTTCGCGATCGGCGTCGCGATGACGCCGTGGGACAAGCTGACCGCCGCCTTCACGATCGTCAACGTCGTCACGATCGTGTCGACCGTCGCGACGCTGATGGGCACCGGTTTCGTGGTCGGCCGCCTGCTGAAGATGTACCCTATCGACACCGCAATCGTGAACGCCTGCCACAGCGGGCAAGGCGGCACCGGCGACGTCGCGATCCTGACCGCCGCGAACCGGATGCAGCTGATGCCGTTCGCGCAGATCGCCACGCGCATCGGCGGCGCGATCGTCGTCACCGTGACGCTGATCCTGGTCGCGCACTTCGGATGACGCGCCGCTGCGCGCACCGTCGCGCAGGCTGCTTCGCACGCGCCGCCGCCGGCTTTGCCGGCGCGCGGCGCGCGTCGTTGTGGCGGGGCGTTTGGGACGGCCGGAGTTGCGGACGGCCGGTCTCGGACGGCCGGTCTCGGACGGCCGGTCTCGGACGACCGGTTGCGGGCATCGATGAGGGCGAACGTGCAGAAGAGCTTCAAGGGAATCCCGTGGTGGGGCTGGGCGTCGGCCGCCGTGCTGTATGTCGGCGTGGCGGGCGCGGCGGTCGATTTCGCGTGGGAACGCGCGATCGACGCGCTCGAGGAAACCGGCGCGCACCGGCTCGACCTGTATGCGTCGAGCCTGAAGAGCGAACTCGGCCGCTTCGAGATCCTGCCCGGCCTGGTCGCCCGGCAAGACGGCGTGCGCGCGCTGCTGCGGGCCGCGCCGCAAGACCGGCCCGCGCTCGCGCACACGGTGGACACGTATCTCGAAGCCGTGAACCGCGACGCGGGCAGCGGCGCCGTCGACGTGATCGACCTGCGGGGCGAAGTGATCGCCGCCAGCAACTGGAACGAGACGATCAGCTTCGTCGGCACCAACGTGTCGTACCGGCCGTACTTCAAGGATGCCCTGGCGCACGGCAGCGGCCGCTTCTTCGGGATCGGCACCAACACCGGCGTGCCGGGCGTCTACTTCGCGAGCGCGGTGCGCGACGGTGGCGTGCCGATCGGCGCGGCGGCCGTGAAGATCAGCGTCGACCCGCTCGAATCCGCGTGGCGCGCGCCGGGCGTCGCCGCGATGGTGGTCGACGGCAACGGCGTGATCGTGATCTCGACCGAGCCGGCGTGGAAGTTCACCGCGCTGCGCCCGATCACCGCGCAGCAGCAGCGCGACATCCAGGCGTCGCGGCAATACGCGGGCCGCACGGTCGACATGCTGCCCTACCGCCACCTCGGCGACCGCAGCGCCGCCGCATGGTTCGGCACGTTCCCCGATCCGCGTCACGCCGGCCGCAGCACGCGCTATCTCGTGATGTCGCGGCCCGCGCCGCAGGCCGGTGATTCGCTGATGGTGCTGCTCGACATCGCCGGCGCGCGGCGCCAGCAGCAGACCGCGTTCGCGTTCGTCACCGGCGCGTTCCTGATCGCCGCGCTGCTGGCCGGCTACGCGATCCAGCGGCGCCGGGCGATCGTCGCGCGGCTGAACGCGCAGGATGCGCTGCGCCGCGCGAACGACCGGCTCGAGCTGACCGTCGCGCAACGCACGGCCGCGCTGACGGCGGCGAACGAGCGGATGCAGCGCGAGATCGTCGAGCGCGAGCGCACCGAGCAGCGGCTGCGCGATTCACAACAGGAAGTCGTGCACGCGGGCAAGCTCGCGGTGCTCGGGCAGATGGCCGCGGGCCTCACGCACGAGCTGAACCAGCCGCTCGTCGCGATCCGCACGCTGTGCGACAACGCGCGTACGTTCTTCGAGCGCGGCCAGCCGGCGCCGGCGTATGCGAATCTCGAACGGATCGGCAAGCTCGTCGACAGCATGGCCGTGCTCACCGGCGAGCTGAAGACCTTCGCGCGCAAACCCGACGTCGAGCGCGTCGCGGTGTCGCTGAACGAGGCCGTCGCGCATGCGCGCCTGATCTACGATGCGCGGATCCGCGACGAAGGCGTGCAGCTCGACGTGAACATCGCGCCCGGCACGACGGTGTCCGCGGAATCGAGCCAGTTGCAGCAGGTGATCGTGAACCTGCTCGGCAACGCACTCGACGCGGTGCACGACGCACCGGTGCGGCGCATCGTGATCGAAGCCGCCGGGCCGGACGACGCCGGCCGCGTGCGCTTCTCGGTAGCCGACAGCGGCGCGGGCATCGCGCCCGACGTGCTGCCGCACCTGTTCGAGCCGTTCGTCACGACCAAGCCGCGCGGCCAGGGCCTCGGGCTCGGCCTCGCGATCACGTCGCGCATCGTCGAGGCGTTCGGCGCGAAGATCGCCGCGACGAACCGCGACGAAGGCGGCGCGCAGTTCAGTATCGAATTCGCGGCGGCGACGCCGCAACAGAGGATAGAGCATGGAAGATGAGATTCGCGTGCTGGTCGTCGAGGACGATGAAAACGTCCGGATCGGCGTCGAGCAGGCCGTCGCGCTCGCCGGGTTCCCGGTCGACGCATTCGCTTCGGCCGCCGACGCGCTCGCGCACGTCGCGCCCGGCGCCCCCGTCGTGATCGTGTCGGACGTGCGGATGCCGGGCATCGACGGGCTGCAGCTGCTCGAACGCGTGATGGCCGTCGATGCGCAGATTCCGGTCGTGCTGATCAGCGGCCATGCCGACATTTCGACGGCCGTCGGCGCGATGCAGGACGGCGCGTACGATTTCATCGAGAAGCCGTTCTCGTCGGACGTGATCGCGGGGCGCGTCGCGCGCGCGGTCGAGAAGCGCCGCCTGACGCTCGAGGTGCAGGGGCTGCGCGCGGCGCTGAACAACTGGCAGGGCATCGAGGCGTTCGTGCTCGGCAAGTCGCCCGCGATGGCCGACGTGCGCAAGAAGATCCTGCGGCTCGCCGATACGTCGGTGTCGGTGCTGATCACCGGCGAGACCGGCACCGGCAAGGAACTGATCGCACGCAGCCTGCACGACTTCGGCGGCCGGCGCGACGCCCATTTCGTCGCGCTGAATTGCGGCGGCCTGCCCGAGCAGGTGTTCGAGAGCGAGCTGTTCGGCCATGAGGCCGGCGCATTCACCGGCGCGATCAAGAAGCGCATCGGCAAGATCGAATGGGCGCACGGCGGCACGCTGTTCCTCGACGAGATCGAGACGATGCCGATTCCGCTGCAGATCAAGATGTTGCGCGTGCTGCAGGAGCGCGTGGTCGAGCGGCTCGGCGCGAACGAGCTGATTCCGGTCGACTGCCGAGTGGTGGCCGCATCGAAGGCCGATCTCGCCGAACTCGCGGCCGACGGGCGCTTCCGCGCGGACTTGCTGTATCGGCTCAACGTCGCGCAGATCGAGCTGCCGCCCCTGCGCGAGCGGCGCGAGGACGTGCCGCTGCTGTTCGAGCATTTCGTGCTCGCTGCCGCACGGCGCTTCGGGCAGCCGGCGCCGGTCGTCACGGCTGCGCAGGTGTCCGAACTGATGACGCATGCATGGCCCGGCAACGTGCGCGAATTGCAGAACGTGGCCGATCGCTTCGTGCTCGGGTTGACCGGCGACAGCCTGCTGTCGTCCGGCGGCGCGCCGGCGGCCGGCGGCACGCTTGCCGAGCAGATGGCGTATTTCGAGCGGATGCTGATCGAAGACATGCTGCGGCGTCACAACGGCAACGTGGCGGACGCGAGCGTCGCGCTCGGCATGCCGAAGAAGACGCTTTATCACAAGCTGCGCAACCTGCGGATTCCCGCGCGCGGCGACGCGGCGGCCGACGGCGGCGAATGACGCGAACAAGGATACGCAGAACAGCATGGATCGCATCGAAGTCACGGAACACGGCCGCATCGACGGCCACCTGATCCGCGGCGTCACGCGCGCGCAGAAAACCTTCCGACCGAGCGACTGGCCTGAGCGCCTCGCGGGTGTCATCACGCTGTTCGTCGGCGAGCGGCGGCCCGGCTATCCGTGCGCACTGTCGCGGCTCGCGATGCCGGTCGTCGACGGCAACGTCAAATGCCTGTTCGTGTCGGACGAATTGCGCGACGTATGCGCCGACGCGTTCGACTTCGCGATGCAGTTCGCCGCCGACAACGACCTTCCGGTCGAGCTTCAGACCGCGCCCGCGCTGGTGGTGCGGAGCGCCTGAGCAAAAAGCGCGGTCACGCGATCGGCGCGCCCCTCATTGAACGTCTTGAGGCTCGCGACATATGTTTGGCCGTTTTCATGGCCGAGAATGAGGCCCCGCTACGATCGGGCGCCGCAGTCTCCTGGATCAGGCGCCACGCATTCGCTTTCTCGAACAACGCCCGGAAAGCATCAAGCGCCACGCGCGCCAGCATCGGGTTCGGCAGGGGTTTCGTATCGCACTCGCTTGGCCAAGTGAAATCACTTGGCCATGTTAAATAACATGGCCAAGTCATGACCATCGCCGGCGCGCCGCAAGCGTTGCTCGATTCGGCACCGCTTTCACTCGTCATTGTTGATGCCCGGCTCATTGTCCATGGCACCGGCCGAGACCTTCGCACATTCGGGGACGGAACATTAACGTACCCGATCCGTTACTCGACTCGTTCGCTGTCTCTCAGCCGGACAAGGGTTTTCAGCCGAGCCATCAATAAAATTGATCGTCACGATGAAAATTATGCGTTTTCCTTGCAGCTTGCCGTGAGGCATAGTTGCGACGTGATGACGCACCCATTGAGTTTTCAGTCATGAACATGCGAATCGAGCCTTCGGTGCTCGCGAACCCCGACCTGCAATTTGCGACGCTTTCGTCAGGCATCAGCCTGCCGTATGTCGAGCGGGGCAGCGGCGCGCCGATGGTGTTCGTGCACGGATCGTTGTGCGACTACCGTTACTGGGATCCGCAACTCGCGTCGCTGTCGGCCCACTACCGCTGCATCGCGCCGAGCCTGAGCCATTACTGGCCGGCCGTCGAGGCGGGCATCCAGGACGAGTTCAGCTGGCAGAACCACGTCGACGAGCTCGCCGAATTCATCGACGCGCTCGATCTCGGCCCCGTGCATCTCGTCGGCCACTCGCGTGGCGGCAGCGTCGCGTTCAACGTCGCGCGCCAGCATCCGCAGCTCGTCGACACGCTGACGCTCGCCGATCCCGGCGGCCCGCTGCAACAGCCGGGCGTGCGCGAAGCCGCGCTGCCGGCCGCCGCGATCGCCCTGCGCACGCAGGCCGTGAACCTGATCGGGCAAGGCGAAGTGGAAGCCGGCCTCGAGATGTTCGTCGACTCGGTGAGCCTGCCCGGCGCCTGGAAGAAGAGCACGTCGCGCTTTCGCACGATGGCGATCGACAACGCGAGCACGCTGCCGAAGCAGCTGCAGGATCCGCTGCCCGCGTATTCGCAGCACACGGCATCGGATATCGCGTGCCGCACGCTGCTGATCGACGGCCAGCGCAGCCCGAAGATGTTCCGCAACAACGTCGACACGCTGTCGCAGTGGATCGGCGATGCACAACGGCAGACCGTCGCCGGTGCATCGCACGGGATGAACACGGCGAGCCCCGCCGTGTTCAACCGCTACGTGCACGAGTTCGTCGCCGCGTAACGCTCGCGGGCGGCATTCGCTCCGCCCGTCACTTCCCGTCACTTCCCGTCACTTCCCGCCCCTTTCCTGAACGAAGCGATACGGGCTGCCCCGCATCGCTTCGCCCGCCTCCACGTCAGATGATCGGTTCGGGCTTGCGCGTCACCGCATCCGGCAACCCGAACACGCTGTCGAACGACCAGTTGTACGCGAACGTGAAGATCGGGAAGAACACGATCAGCACGGCGTCGTACAGGAACGCCTGCCACAGCGACACGCCGAGCCACCACGCGATCAGCGGAATCAGGAACGTCACGAGCGCGACCTGGAAACCGATCGCATGCACGACGCGCCGCGCGACGGTGCGCGTCGTTTCCGCACGCCGCCGCTCCCACGCCTCGAACCCCAGGTTGTACAGAAAATTGACGATGACGCCCGTCGTCGAGATCATCATGCCGAGCAGGCCGCTCGACGTCGCGCTCGCGCCGCTCAGCATGCCGAGCACCGACGACGCGACGAGGATGCCGAGCACCTCGAACATCACGACGTAGACTATGCGTCTCTTCCAACCTTGCATGACCCACCACCTTCATATCGAACAAGGTGGCGAGACTACAGCGGGCATTTCGCCGGCAAAAGTCAGGTCCTTTCAATTTTTCTGACAGGAAGCCACGCATGCTGACCAGCGACCACATCGACATGCTGCTGACCGTCATCGACAAAGGCTCGTTCTCGGCGGCCGCCCGTGCGCTCGGCCGCACGCCTTCGGCAGTCAGCATGGCGATCGCGAATCTCGAGGCCGAGCTGGACCTCGTGCTGTTCGACCGCGGCACGCGCGAGCCGACGCCGACCGCCGCGATGGCTGCGCTGCTGCCCGATGCACGGTCGATCGCCGAACGGCTGCAGGCGCTGCGCGCGCATGCGCAGCATCTGTCGGAAGGCGTCGAGGACACGCTGCGGCTCGGCCTCGCCGCGGAGCTCGACAGCGCGCCCGTTGCGCGTGCGCTGACGGCCGTCGCCGCGAAGTATCCGGCGCTTGCGATCAGCATCGTCACCGCGCCACAGGACGCGATCGTCGACGCATTGCATCGCGGCGCCGTCGATCTCTGCGTCGCGTACGGCGGGCTCGATCTTCATCCGCAGGAACAGATCCACGCGCTGTGGACCGAGACGCTGATCGCCGTCGCCGCGCCCGGTCATCCGTCGATCGCCGAAGCCGCGCATCCCGAGGCGATCGAGCGCTTGTCGGGGTTCCGGCAGATCGTGATCGCCGACCCGGAACGGCCGCTCACCGATGTGCGGCCAGTAATCGGCAACCGCACGTGGAAGGTGACCGACATGGCGACCGCGATCGCGCTCGTGAAGGCCGGGCACGGTTGGGCGAACCTGCCCGAATCGCTGATCGGCCGGTATGTCGCCGACGGCGAACTCGCGCCGCTCGTGTTCGCGAACATCCGCAACGGGCTGCCGCTGCCCGTGTATCTGCGGCGACCGAAGCACACGGGGCTCGGCAAGGCGGCGAGCGAGTTGGTGCGTGCGCTGCGCTCGGCAGCCGACCCTACCTGATCGTCGCGGCAGCAGCCGGCACATCGCGTGCCGCCGGCCGATCGCGACGTCGAAGCACGCGCGGCGCGAGGTAAGAATCGAGTAAGCATCGCGACCTACAGTGTGTTCGTTCGAGCGAACCGCTCGCCAGATCAGACGATAGGAGAACGCGTGGTCAGCCGCCCAGCCATGAGGGACGTCTGCACGATTGCGCCGAACGGAAGCCGCGTCAGCTGGCATCCGCCGCAGAAGTGGAGACGGCAGCCCGTCGCCCCGTCGCGCGCGGCCGTCGCGATCGAGCACTACATCGCGGGCGCCACCGAAGTCGTCGATCTGGAGACGACCGGCCCGATCCTCGGCATGTACCTGCAGGCACCGACGACGCTCGAGTTGCGCACGAGCGGCGGCCGGTGGGCAGCGACGCGCATCCGCGGGCCGCTCGCCTATGCGCCGCCCGGATTCTCGTTTTCCGGCCGATGGTCCAGCGAAATCGAATGGCTCAGTGTTCACTTCGACTCGGCCTGGCTGTCGCGAACGGGGCTTCAGTCCGACCTGTGGTTCGCGTCGGCGGCGCTGCGGATGGACGTGATCGACGACCTGCTCACGCAGATCGTCCGCAGCCTCCACGAAGACGCCGTCGCGGGGATGCCGCAGGGCCCGACCTACGCGGAAGCACTCGGGGCCGCCGCGTTGCACCGGATGCTGCATCTGGAAGCGCGGCCGCACGCGAAGCAATATGCGCACGAGGCGATGATGCGCCGGGCCGGCGAGTACATCCGGGACAATTTCCAGAGCCCGCTGACGCTGACGACAGTGGCCGATGCGGTCGGCTACCCGGGCGATCTTTATTCGTTCATCCGGAGTTTCAGGAAGGCCAACGGGCTGACGCCGCATCAGTACATCATCGAAAGCCGCCTGCAAGCCGCCCGCCGCCTGATCGAGCACGGCCGCTGCGACGTGACGGAAGCCGCGCTCGACTGCGGCTTCTCGTCGGCGAGCCACTTTTCGGCGACGTTCCGCAAGCGCTGGGGCGTGTCGCCGTCCGAACTCAAGCCGCGTGCCGCGGCCGTTACGCCAACGGAAGCGACAGAATCCACAGGCCGCTGATCGTCAGTGCGATCGTCAAGGCCAGCAGCGGCAACTGGCCGACGATCGCGCGACCGGCCGGATTGCCGCTGCGCAGCGCGATCGCGTGCGTAAGCATCACACTCAGGATATGTCCGGCGAGAATCAGGAGGACTTGCGCATGCCAGATGTATCCGACGTTGATAAGCGCCTGTGCAGCCGACACCTGATCATCCGCGGCCGCGACCGGCAACAGCGTCCAGCCGAACCCGAGCGGATCGGATAGAAGCCGGACGATCTGCCGCCCCTGGTCCCGGAACAGCGTGAAGTAGTGGCAGACGTTATAGAAGAACGAGATCGGCAGCAAAATCAGACAGAACTGCTGCGAAAAGACCGCCCCATCCGATGACGACCGCGAACTGATCGCACCCAGCGCGCAGCACCCGCGGAACAGCAGGTAATACGCGACGCCGACGGCCGCGAACGCGAGCCATTGCCACGTCAGCAGGATCTCCGCGGACCATGCATAGCTTTTCCCGAGCGACGGAAGCAGATCGACGACGTGCGGATAGATGCGGCGCCAGAAGAACGCGTTCCACGTAGCCGTGTCGCGCAACCCGTCGTAGGCCGTCGACGACAGCATGAACGACAGAAACGCGACGATGCTGGTATCCGCCGGTGCGCGCGACAGGTCGGCAAGCGGGTTTCGCGGTTCGACGATCACGCGCTGGCCGCCCGTCGTGCGCCATTTCAGCGGCGACAGTTTCGCGCACAACCTGCACAGCAAGCCGAACGTATCGCAGTGGACGAGCCACCGCTCGCGCCCGAAGCACCATGCGCCGATCAGCGCGTACACAGCATACGCAATGAGAAACACGCTCGCATCCCGAGGCCGTGCGGCCCCGAACAGTTCCAGCGCGATGAGCGCGATATAGCCGCCCAGCGCGGGCCATGACGCGAGGCGTGGCGGATAGCGATAGCGCCCGCGTTCCATCGCAGGGAAACGGCGCGCGGCGATTCGCAGCAGCAGCGCAAACGGGTTGGACAATGCGTAGACGTCGCCCAGTATCGCGCTGGCATAGACCGAACCCAGATAGAACCAGAGCCAGAAACCCGACATCGCGAGGTTCAGGAACGGGTTCGCAGTTCCCGCGATGCCAGCGACGATCAGGAGCGCGACGAATGCTGCACTCAGGATTTGCCCTGTTTTCACGATCGCAGCCGGGATTCGCAGCGCGTGTACGCGTGTTCCCGGATGCCATCCCGGATCGGGAACACGCGTGCCGGACGCAAACGCCAGGATCATGAACGAAACCATCAGCGTGCCGGTGGCCGCATACGCATACAGCCACAACGGAACCGGTAAGTAGTACGGAATGTTCCAGGCATGCGCGCTCGCGTCAGCCGGCATGATGAACATGACAAGCGACAAAGGCGACGCTGCCAGCCACCTCTTCGTGCCCGATGCAGCTCCTTCGAAGCGGTTCCTCGCGCGCGCCGCGCCGTATGCAATATCTTCCGGCATTTCAAGATCTTCCCGCTCAATAATCAGCAGACGAAATCCATCCCGTCACCTTCCAGCCCGAACCGTCGCGCTTCTCCGACACGATACCCACGGTGTCGTATGGTGCGTCGAGCAACTTGATCAGTGCCACGGCACGCTTGGTTCCGTCGCTCGAACGCGCTAGCGGAAACACCAGGAAAGGCAGGACCGGCGACGGCTTTTCCCCTTCCACGATCAGCGGCAGCACGGCGTCGTTCAATGACTTGAACACCTCGAACGATGCCCGGTTGCGCGCAGCAGCGTACGACTGCGCTGCCGAACGCTGCGCGCCGCCAGCCGCGAGACAGGCACCGTGATCCCTCAGTCGCCATCCGACGAGCGCGTTGACCAGCGCAGCGTCGGGCGGGTGCCCGCGTTCGGCGAAAAGAGCGGGCAGCCAGCGCGTGTCGACCGGCGACGTCGTGACCCAGTCGCTGAAAAAGCGCGTGTAGAAATCGACGAGATCACGATCGATGCCGGCCTGCACCGTCGGCGACAGCGGCGGCGGCAGGTCGCGCCGCCCGTGCCATCTGACGGCTTTCCACACGGGACCGTCCGGCAGGCTGATGCCGTCGAGAAACGACGTATCCGCGACGCCGTTCGCAACGAACCAGTCCGACTTGGCCCGCTTCGTTCTCGCATCGACGAAGCCGGCAAGCCGCGGCCGCACCTGATCCCACGGCGTCGCACGCCGGGTTGCGCCATCGATCTTAGGATACCTGATCATCTGCTGATAGGTCGCTTTCGCCATTTCCTCCACGTCGGCGGAACGACGCCAGGTGAGCTCCGCCGCATGACTCGACGGCGCGCCTTGATCGAGCGGTGCCGCCATTGCCAGGCCGGCATCGCATTCGATCCCGTCGCGATGCCACGCCGGGACGGAAGGCGTGCCGCGATGGGCCCACGAATCCTGCCACGCATGGAGTGCGCGGCCGAATTCGCCGAGCATGAACGCGGCCTTGCCGCCGCCGGCCTTGCCGAGCGCCGCGTCGACCGGCGCCAGCGCGGCCTGCCCGCCGGGCACGACGGTTCTGGCCTGCGCATCGGCCGGCACGCTGCGCGCGCCCGGATAGTGCCGGACCTGCGCATCGACGGCATCCGGGACGAACCGCGACAGGCACGCGTACTGCAGCGGCGACGTCATGTACTCGATCGAACCCGCGTCGATACGCTGATCCGCGAGCGCGATCGCTTCCGCGTCGCGCGGCGCGAAACCGGCCTGCTGCGCCAGCCACAGCGTGAGGCCGAAATGCACGTCGGCCTCGAAGCCGGCACAGGTCAGCGGCATCGCGAGTGCGATCGCGCACGCCAGCAGGCAACGGCTCACGCGCGTCAATTGCCGATCCCCGATGCTTTCGTGCTTTGCGGGAACGGCCAGCTGCCGTTCTCGAACGACAGGACCAGCATGCCGTTGTCCTGGCACGCGGTGGTCAGCAGATGCCGGTCGAAGTCGAAATCGAGGCGCGCCGCGCACCAGTCCGGCCCGCCTGCGCGGTACTGGCCGAACATGAGATGCGCGGAGCCCGCGCCCGGCGACTTCGCGGACGCCGGGTTGTAGTACGCGATCTCCTTCGGCTTCGACGGGTCGCGAATGTCGAAGACGCGAATGCCGGAATTGAAGTAGCTGCACGCGAGCGCGGTCGCGTTCTGCCGGTTGTCGACACTGCAGTAGTGCGCGCCGTACGTGAACGTGTTCAGGCCCACGACATCGGGAATGACCTTGCTGCAGTTCGCGATCGCGTGCGTTTCGAGCCGGAGTTCCGACACCAGCCGCGGCGCCGCTTCGTCGGACATGTCGTAGATGTGCCCCATCGGGAACGGCGCCATGCCGGCATTGCATGCGGCCTTGACGGCCGTTGCACCCGGATCCTGAATCCCGCCGGCCCCGCCCTCGTCGACTTCGATCAGATACGGTTTTCCCGCCACCGAGAACGAGATCGTATGTTGTGCGATGCTGCCGTCCCGTACCGGCACCGTCGCGATCCGGTGCATCCGCGCATTCGGGCGCCGGCTCTGTACTTCGCTGGTGTCGACGACGAAGAAACCGTTGTCGCCGCTCGCGTTCGCGTCGTTCAGCGGCGGTGCGCTCATGCCGACCGCCGGGCCGCCGTTCCCCGACGCGACGAAGTACGCGCGGGTCCCGTCCTCGCTCACCGACAGGCCGTGCGAAAACGAGCCCATGCCCAGCTCCGCGAGGCTGATGGCGGAGATCATCTTCGGCCGGGTCGGTACGGTCAGGTCGATTGCGTAATAGGACTTCGTGAACGCCCCGCCGACGTAGTACGTCAGTCCGTCCGGCGAGAATCCGCCTTCGTGACCCAGCGGCGCGGTCGCCGCGACGACGCCGCCGTCCGTGCCGGTGCCGACCGGCACGCTGGCCAGCAACTGCGGCCGTGTGCAGTCCGAAGCAACGTCGTACAGGTCGATCTCCGGACCGCCAGCGCCGCCCAGTCCGTTGTCGGCGGCCAGAATTCCGCGCGCGACGTTCACGCGCAGCGATTCCCACGGATCGATCATCGACGTGGACGTCAGCGAACTCACCCGCATCGGTTGCGCCGGATCGGTGATGTCGATCACCGGCACGCCGGGATTCACGCGCGGCGGCGCGTCGGGATTGTTGAACTGCGCGCTTGCGCCCATCGTTGCGTGGTAGAAGCAGGTCTGGCCTTTTCGGTCGGTATACGTCGCGGCGGACCACGACGCGCCTTCGCCCTGCACCTGGCCGACGCGCTTCAGGTTGCAGTTGAAGCCGCCGAAGCCGGCCTGCCGAAGCGCGGCCGGCACCTGCCCCTGCAGCGCGGTCTCGAGCGCATCGCCCGGACTGCAGCTCGGCACGCGCGGCACGACATAGTCGGCGACGGATACGCCGGGTGCGGCCGCCGGCGTGTCGTCGGCTTCTCCGCCGCAGCCGGCCAGCATGAACATGCCGAGCGACAGCGCGATCGCTGCGCGAATCGGTAATTGCATCGTTGTCTCCTTCCGTGTTGTTTGTCGTGATGGAATAACGGTGCGGTCACGGCCGCGGGTAGATCTCGATCACGGCGACTTCGATCGGGTCGCCTGTCCGGCTGTGGAAATGCAGCGAGAAACGCCCGGTGATGCCGACCGGAACGATGTCCATCGACTGCTCGCGGCCGGACGCGCACACCGCGAGCGCGCCCGGGATTTCGTGCGCCATCAGGACGCCCGCTTCCTTCGAATGCACGTCGATATGCGCGGGCACGCCGTCGCGAATCGCGAGCACGGGCCGCGCCCACGGCGGCCGGGCCCGATCGACGTCGACGCTGAAGCGCTGCGGCAGCACGACCGCCGGCGCGGCGCGCGACACATACCGCGCAATGCCGTATGCAAGCAGCAGCGTCAATCCGATCGCCATCCAGGCAAGCGCGCGGCTTCGCCTGAACCGCCGTCCCGCGTCGATGCTCGTCACGGGCTCCATGAGTGCTCGCGCCATCCGATATGGCTCCATCAGGTCATCCGCGAACGACGCGGAATCGATATCGATGGATGGTAGTGACGGCCCCCGCGGCGAGATATCGGCTTATTGCAGACTGTCGGGAAATTGCGTAGCGAGTAACCCGAGTAGGCGGCGCGGCGCTCCGCACCGCCGCATTCGTCAACGCTCGGCCGGATAGACCGTTAGTTGCAACTGCCGCCGTTGCGCACGCGCCGGAGCAAGCGCCGAGGCCGACCGCCAATAAAAAGGTTCATCGAGGATTACCCGGGAACGCGGCGCGAATCTTGAGGAAGAAGTATTCGTCGTCGCGGTACCCGTAAGCTCGACGCTTGATGACCTTGATGGTGTTGTTGATGCCTTCAACGATGCTGGTATTGAGCGGATGGCGGCAGCGAGTCACGATGCCGTGCCAGTAGCCCTGCAGACGCTCGGCGAACTTTTGCAGGGCCGCGATCCCACTTTGCTGAGCCTGCTCGAACCATTGTTCCCAAGCCTTTTGCGCCCAGGCCGGCTTTCGGTAGAACCAGAGCCGCTTGAGCTCGTCGCGTAACACGTAGACGCATAACAGCGCCTGATTGGCCGCCAGCAATTCCTTCAGGTGCACGGCCTGATCCGGTTTGAGGTTGTGGCGATTACGCAGCAACAGCCAGCGGCTGGACTTCAGAACCTTGCGGGCTGGCTTGTCATGTCGGAGTTGATTGGCCTGATCGACCCGCACCCGATCGATTACTTCGCGGCCGTA
>NZ_QTQJ01000046.1:0-48449 GCF_003853795.1 Burkholderia sp. Bp8991
CCCCCCCCCCCCCCCCCCCCCCCCCCCCCCCCCCCCCCCCCCCCCCCCCCCCCCCCCCCCCCCCCCCCCCGCCCCCCGCCCCCCCCCCCCCCCCCCCCCCCCCCCCCCCCGCGGCTGCATGCGTCGAGAACGGGCCGCTTACTGCGTGGCTGACGCGACCGCGGTTCCTGCATCGAGAATGCCCGAGCCTGCCGGCAACGCGGTGCATGGCGTACTGGCCGCCAGCTTCGCCGTGTGCGTGCCGCTTTTCAGCTTCTGCTGGATCTGCGTGGGCGTGAGGTTGCCGTTCACCGCGAGCATCAGCGCGGCGACGCCCGTCACCTGCGGCGTCGCGAGGCTCGTGCCGCTCGCCAGGCCGTAGGTGTCGCTGTCCGGCGTCGTCGTGCCGCTGTTGGCCGTCGACAGGATGTTGACGCCCGGTGCGCTGAGCGTGATGTTGGTGCCGAAGTTGCTGAACGAGGCGCGGCGGCCGGCTGCATCGTTGGCACCGACGCTGATCACGCCGCTGCAGTTCGCGGGCTGGTCGAGGCCGGTCGACAGACCGTCGTTGCCGGCGGCGACGACGACGGTTACGCCCTTCGCGTTCACGTCGTCGATCGCCTGCTGGAACGTCTTGCTGCAGGCGCCGACGCCGCCGAGGCTGAGGTTGATGATTTTCGCCGGCGTCGGGTTGTTCGGCACCCCGGTGACGGGAATGCCGGCCGCCCAGCGCATTGCGTCGGCAATGTCGCTCGTCACGCCGCCGCATTTGCCGAGCACGCGAACCGGCAGAATCTTGCCGAGCCACGATACGCCGGCGATGCCGATGCCGTTGTTGGCGGTCGCGCCGATCACGCCCATCACGCGCGTGCCGTGCCAGCTGCTGGTGTTCGGTTCGCTTTCGCAGTGGTAGTACGGGCCGCTCGCATTGTCGAGTTCCTGCTGCGTGACCCAGTCGCCCGGGTCGCTCGCGTCGGGGCCGCGCGACAGGCCGTTGTTGCTGGTGTTGACGCTGGTGATGAAGCTGTAGCCGGGCAGCAGGTTGCCGACGAGGTCGGGGTGCGGCCGATAGCCGGTGTCGAGCACGGCCGTCACGACGGTCGGCGAGCCTTTGGTCTGGTTCCACGCAGGCGGCAGATCGGCGCCGGCGGTCGGGTCGGACAGATACCACTGCTGGCCGTAGCTCGGGTCGCTCGGCGTGTCGCGGACCTTCATCGGATGATCCGGTTCAGCGTAGTCGACGTCGGCGTCGGCGCCGAAGGCCTCCGCGAGCGCCGCCGCGTCGGCGGCCGCGACGCGCTGGCCAAGCGACAGCACGGCCGCGCCGTTCGAGACCGTCCGCTCGACCTGCACGTTCAGCGGCGTCGCCGCGGCCGCATACGCACGCGCGGCGCCGGTTGCCGTCGGCGCCGTCCAGCGTGTCATCGAACGCTGGATCACCGCGTCGAGCCGCGTGCCGTCGTCGATGGCTGCTCTTGCGTTCGTGGCCGTCAGCGTCTTCAGCCGGACGATCAGGTGATCGACCGGCGGCTCGTCGGGCGTGGTCTGGGCGGCCATTTGCGTGGCGGCCTGCTGCGACGTACACGCGTTGCTGCCGGAATTGGTGGGCGGGGTCGTCGGAGCGGGCGCGGGGGCCGGGGTCGGGGCCGGTGCCGTGTTGGTCGGCGACGGGTTGCTGCCGTCGCCGCCGCCTCCGCCGCAGCCGGCGATCGGGAGCAGGGCGGCGGCGGACAGCATGCCGGCGAGCATGCGCGCATGGGCCGAACGGGCCAGCGCGAAATTGAAACGTTTGGCTTTCATGTTGAAAGTCGATCCTCGGAGATAACCGTCGTGCCGGCGGTGGTGCCTGGTCTGGCCTGAGCCGGACCTTGATTTTTGTCGGGCGCGCGCGGGGTTCCTGCGACACGCCATGCATTGGGTAACGGCTGATGAGGCGGCTTTCTTGAATATGTTTTGTGTGAAAAAGATGCGACGCGCAAACGATTGCGTTGCTGGGTTGCAGCATGAACGCGCGTTTGGAACGGGTGATCTGTTCATGAGGTGCAAGATTGCAGGCGGTCGACCCGGCGAAACATGCGGCGCGGGCGCTTTTGCGCGGCACGGAAACGATTGCGCGCGGTGTGGCCGTGACGGAGGGCGCTTGAGGCTTTCCCCGATGCGGTGCGAATTTTTCGGGCGTAGGATCGCGATTCGATCAAGGTTTCGTCAGGAGAAAAGCATGGATCACCGCTTCCGTTGGCTGGCTGTCGCGTTGTCCTGCGCGCTGGCGGGCGCCGCGCACGCGCAGGCGCTCACCGGCACGCTGAAGAAGATCAAGGACACGGGCGTCGTGTCGCTCGGTATCCGCGAATCGTCGGTGCCGTTCTCGTATTCGGACAACCAGCAGAAGAACATCGGTTACTCGCGCGACATCGCGGCGCGCATCATCGATGCGCTCAAGGCGGAGTTGAAGACGCCGAACCTGACGGTGAAGGAAATCCCGATCACGTCGCAGAACCGGATTCCGCTGCTGCAGAACGGCACGATCGACTTCGAGTGCGGCTCGACGACGAACACGCTGGAGCGCCAGAAGCAGGCTGCGTTCTCGAACAGCATCTTTCTGTACGGGATCCGTTTCAGCACGCGCAAGGATTCGGGCGTGAAGGACTTCCCGGACCTGGCCGGCAAGACGGTCGCGACGACGGCCGGCACCTCCGACGAGCGGCTGCTGCGCAAGCTCAACGAAGAGAAAGGGATGAACATGACGATCATCAGCGCGAAGGACCATGCCGAAGCGTTCATGAACGTCACGACCGGGCGCGCGGTCGCGTTCGTGATGGACGAGCCGCTGCTGTACGGCGAGATCGCGAAGGACCGCAATCCGGGCGCGTACACGGTGGCGGGCACGCCGCTCGTCCACGAGAACTACGCGTGCATGATGCGCAAGGACGATCCGGCGTTCAAGCACGTGGTCGACGGCGTGGTCGCGAAGCTGCAGACCTCGGGCGCGGCCGAGAAGCTCTACGACCAGTGGTTCATGCAGCCGATTCCGCCGAAGGGTGTGAGCCTCAACTATCCGCTGTCGCCGGAGATGAAGCAGCTGTTCAGGAATCCGACGGATCAGGCACAGTACTGATCGAAACGTCGCAGTGGCGTGCGGGCCGACACGTTGCGTGCTCGGCCTGCACGATCGAATCCCCCGGCCTTCGGGGCGGCGTCGCGGCGCGCATCCCCGCAGCCGCAAGCGCGAGCCGGGCCCGTCGCGCCCGATGCTGAACCCCGTGTCCTGATCCTCCATCGCGTGCGTCGCGTTTATGGCGCCGCACCTCGACGGCCCGCCGTCCGCGCGTCGTCCCGCCCGGTCTTTTCTCCCTTTGCCTGAACACGTGCCCCGCACCGAAGCGGGGTTGGCGGATGCGCGCCCGACGCACGTCCGGCGACGCTGTTTGCCGCGTAAACCCGAATACAGATTTCAATTTGAACTGGTCAGAATCGGCCGAAATTGTTCAACAATTTTCGGCGAAAAATCCCGGGGAGCCGCGTGTGGCGGCGCCTGGGAGGCGTTGCGACGTTTCAGCGCGAGAGCCGAACAACCCAGGAGCTTCGCCATGTCTGCTCGTTTCCCGGTTCGACATTTCCTCCGCGGCGCGCTCGTGCCGCTGGCCTTCGCATGCTCGCTCGCGTCGGCGGCGCCGCTGCAGACGGTGCGGCCCGGCACGCTGCTGGTGGGCTCCGACCTCACGTATCCGCCATACGCGTACCTGGACGCCGGCAAGCCTGCGGGTTTCGATGCCGAGTTTTCGCGGCTGCTGGCACGTCACCTGAAACTGGAGCCGGTATTTCTCGATACGCGCTTCCCGGACCTGATTCTCGGGATGAAGGCGCGCCGCTTCGACGTCGTCGCATCCGCGCTGTACGTGACGCCCGATCGCGTGAAGCAGGTCGATTTCGTGCCGTACCTGAAGACGGGCGCGTCGCTGCTCGTCGCGAAGGGCGGCGCGTTCCTGCCGAAGACGCCGCAGGACCTGTGCGGCAAGCGGGTCGGCTCGATCAAGGGCGCGTCGTGGACGCCGAAGCTGCGTGCGGTGTCGCAGGACACATGCAAGGCAGCCGGGCGCGCCGAGATCGCGATCCTCGAGTTCCCGACGTCACCGGAAGCGACGTCCGCGCTGCTGTCGAAGGCGGTCGATGTCCAGATCGAGGACGCGGCCGTCGCGCAGGAGATTCCGAAGCAGACGAACGGGCGCGTCGACATCAGTTCGACCACGCTGCTGTATCCGATCGTGATCGGCCTGGGCGTGACGAAGGGCGATAGCGGGTTGCAGGGTGCGCTCGAGGGTGCGTTGAACGATGCGCGGCGCAGCGGCGAATACGGCAGCCTGGTGAAGAAGTACGGGTTGCAGGAGCCGACACCCGCCGACGTTGCCAACGCGCTCGGCGCGCCGAAGTAAGCGCGCGGCCAGCACAACCTGACCACCGCGCGCCGCGCGGCCGCATCATCATCCGCGGTTGAGGAGTCTTCGATGCAGTTCGATTGGCACTATGCGTTTCAGCTCTTGCGGGACCAGGATTTCTGGGGCGCCTGCGTCGTGGTCGTCGAACTCAGCGTCGCCGCGTGGCTGCTCGGCGTGTTGCTCGGCTTTCCGGTGGCGCTCGCGAGACAGTCGCACCAGCCGTTGCTGAAACGGGCGGCGGCGCTCTACATCTGGTTCTTCCGCAGCCTGCCGCTGCTCGTGCTGCTGGTCTTCATCTACAACCTGCCGCAGGTCTTTCCGGCGACGAGCGCGGTGCTGTCCGATCCGTTCATGGCCGGCCTGATCGCGATGGTGCTGAGCGAGACCGCCTATTTCGCGGAAATCCATCGCGGCGGGATCCTGTCGGTGCCGCGCGGGCAGCTCGAGGCGGGCCGCGCGCTGGGTATCCGCTTCACCGGCATCCAGCGGATGATCGTGATGCCGCAGGCGATCCGCATTGCGCTGCCGGCGCTGGCGAACGAGTTCATCACGATCGTGAAGCTCACGTCGCTGGTGTCGGTGATTTCGCTGGCCGAGATCCTGCTCGTCGGCCAGCGGCTGTACACGCAGAATTTCCTGGTGTTCGAAACGATGCTGGCCGTGGCGTTCTACTACGTGCTGATCGTGACCGTGTTCAGCCGGCTGCTCGGTTATCTCGAGCGGTACCTCGACGTCAGCCGCCGTACGCCGGCCCAGGCCGGCCACGTCGATCTTGCGCTGCCGCCGTCGGCGCCGGCCGTCGCGCCGAGGCCGCGGGCGAACGCCGAATTCGCGCTGCGCCTGAAAGGCGTGCAGCAGCGCTACGGCCGCCATGAAGTGCTGAAGGACATTCATCTCGACGTCGTGCCCGGGCAGGTCGTGTCGATCATCGGGCCGTCCGGCTCCGGAAAGACGTCGCTGATTCGTACCGTCAACGGCCTCGCGCCGGTGAACGCGGGCGAGATCGACCTGTACGGAGAGCCGTTCATCCGCGCGTCGGGTCCGCATCCGCCGCGCGTGTCGCACGAGCGCATCCTCGACATCGGCATGGTGTTCCAGAGCTTCAACCTGTTCCCGCATCGCACCGCGCTGCAGAACGTGATGATGGCGCCGTGCTATCACCGGCAGGCCGATGCGGCGGCGATCCGGCTGCAGGCGCTGTCGCTGTTGTCGAAGGTCGGGATGCTCGAACATGCGAACAAGTATCCGCATCAGCTGTCGGGCGGCCAGCAGCAGCGCGTCGCCATTGCGCGCGCGCTCGCGACGCGGCCGTCGATCATGCTGTTCGACGAGCCGACGTCGGCCCTCGATCCGGAGCTCGTCGGCGAAGTGCTGAAGGTCGTCGAGACGCTGGCGAAAGAAGGGATGACGATGATCATCGTGACCCACGAGATGAATTTCGCGTTCAAGGTGTCCGACCGGATCGTGTTCATGGAGAACGGGCGCATCCTGTACGACGTGCCGCCGGACCGGATTCGCGGCAGCGCGGACGCGCGTGTGAAGGATTTTCTGAAGCACGTTCACTTCGCATGACGAATGACCGGATGGGAGCGGGAATGGATCCGACGGATTTCCGGCTGGGCAACGTGAACGAGCACGCGTGTGCGGAACGGGTGCGTGCGTGTCTTGCGCATGCCGACGCGCATCCCGGCGACATCGAAGCCGCGTGGCTCGCGCGGCGCGACGACGCGGCGGTCGCCGATGCACGTGCATGGGATGCGGCGCGGCGCGCCGGCGCGATCGATGCGCCGCTGGCCGGCGCCGTGCTGACGGTGAAGGCCTGCTTCGATTGCACCGGCTGGGTCACGCATGCCGGTTCGCGCGTGCTGGCCGACGAGCCGCCGGCGCGAATCGACGCGGCGCCGGTGTCGGCACTGCGTCGGGCCGGCGCGGTACTGGTCGCGCAGACGGCGATGACCGAGTTCGCGTACGGCGCGCTCGGCGTGAACCGTGCGTACGGGACGCCGACGACGCCGCTCGATGCGCGGCGCGAGCGGGTGGCCGGCGGATCGAGTTCGGGCGCGGCGGTGTCGGTGGCGCTCGGTGCGGCCGACCTGTCGCTGGGTTCCGATACGAGCGGGTCGGCACGCATTCCGGCCGCATTCTGCGGCGTGACGGGATTCAAGCCGTCGCGCGGGCGCTATGCGAGCGACGGCATGCGGTTTCTGTCGACGAGCTTCGACGTGCCGGGCCTGCTGGCCGCGACGGTCGGGCTGTGCCGGCAGGCGGACGTTGCGCTGCACGGCCGCGACGCGCGGCGGCGGCGACCGGCGGCGATCCGCGACCTGCAGTTCATCGTGCCCGAGGCGTTCGTCGCGGATGACGTCGACCCGGTCGTCGGACGCGCATTCGACGCGTGGCTGTCCCGACTGTCCGCGCACGGCGCACGGATCCGGCGCAAGCGGCTCGATTGCGTGGCCGAGGCCGGCGCGGTCGCCCGCGCGGGCGGCATCATCGCGGCAGAGGCGTTCATGCTTCATCGTGCGCGGCTGGCCGCGGCGGCGGACCGCTACGATCCGCTGGTCGGCCCGCGCATCGCTGCAGGCGAGCAGGTGCGGGCGCACGACTACGCCGCGGCGCTGCGGCGCCTGGCTGCACTGGCCGCCGCGTACCACGCCGAACTCGGCGACGCGGATGCGGTGCTGACGCCAACGGTGCCGATGCTGCCGCCGCGCGTGGCCGATCTGGCCGACGAAGCCGCATACCTCGCACAGAACGCGCGTGCGTTCCGGCTGACCGAATTCGCGAACCGGCTCGACCTGCCGAGCATCAGCGTGCCCGGCGACCTGCGCAACCGGCAGCCCGTCGGCTTGCTGATCACCGGGCATCGCGGCGAGGACGCGCGGCTGCTCGATGTCGCGGCAGCGGTGGAGAGCGCGCTGACCGCCGAATCCGCATGACGCATTTTCCGGCGGCAAGGATCACCTTGCCATTTTTCATCTCAACTATTCAGAGGTACTTATGATCGTCGTGAGATCGGCCGATATCGCCAACACCGAGCGCCATGCGCGCGGCCCGGGCTGGGACAGCAAGCGCATGATCGTCAAGCAGGACGGCGTCGGCTATTCCGTTCATGAGACGCGCGTGCACGAAGGCGCCGAACTGCATCTGCACTACAAGAACCACTTCGAGACCAACTACTGCGTGGCCGGAGAGGGGGAGGTCGTCGACACGGCGACCGGCAACGTGCACCGGATCACGCCCGGAACGATCTACGCGCTGAACCTGAACGATCCGCATGTCCTGCGCGCGACGCGTGGCGACCTGCATCTCGTGTGCGTGTTCAATCCGCCGCTGACGGGACTCGAGACGCATCGGGAAGACGGCAGTTACGCGCTGCCGACGGAGCAGGCCTGACTGCGCGAGCGGTCGGGCCGTTGCGTGCCTTTTCGTGCTGCCGTTGCTTGCCACGTCTTGAGGCAAGCAACGGCGGCGCGGCGTGCAGGGTCAGGCCGCCTCGCGATGGCTGCGCTTGATTGCCTCGACGAGCATCCGCTCGGAATCGTCGAGATAGCGCGCGAGCGCGGTGACGGCTTCGCTGCGGCGGTTCTGCGTGAGGAGGTCGTAGATCTGGTATTCGCGCTGGATCCAGTCGGGCGTTTGCACGCGTTTCTCGTCGGGATCCGCGGCGAAGACGAGCCGCAGCTGTGCGGAGATGGTCCGGAAGAACTCGTCGAGCAGCGCCGACTTCTGCAGCGCGACGATGTGCTGGTGAAAGCGCAGGCTGTGCGTGCCGACGGCCTGCCAGTTTTCCTTGTCGAGTTCGCGCTCGGCCGCGCGAATGGCGGCCTGCATCTTTTCGAGCAGCGCCGGCTGCGCGAGTTCGGCCGTGTTCAGCGCATGCAGCTCGAGCGTGCGGCGCGCGACGTAAAGATCGCGCACGTCCTGGCGATTCAGCGTGCGCACGACGACACCCTTGTGGCGCACGAACGTGACGAGCCCTTCGCGGCCGAGCTGATGCAGGACTTCGCGAAGCGAGTTGCGCGACGTGTCGTATTCGGCCGCGAGGTCCATCTCGATCAGCGCGGTGCCGGGCGGCAGCTTGCCGCTGATGATGTGTTCCCGCAGTTGATGGCTGATCCGGTCGGCGACCGACTGTCCTCTCGCTTTTTCGCTTGCCATTCCGTTCGTTCGCTCCTCTCCTGGTCGTGCGCCGCCGGCGTGGCCGGCCGGCGGCGTTTCGCCATTCTACGGGCTCCGGACCGCGTTACGCCGTCTTGTCGTGCTGCCAGTCGGCCTGCGGCGGCTGCATCCCGTGCTGGCCGCGGTAGGGCGCGACGCTCGGCTGCGACCAGCCTTCGAGCAGGCTCGGGTCGAGCCGGTATACCTCGACGCCGAGCGGCCGGCACACGTCGATCGGGTCGCGTGCGTCGGGGCCCCACATCGGCACCGAAAGGTCGCCGCCCGGACACGTGGACATCGCGCACAGCACGTCGATTTCCGCGAAGAACTCGAGGTAATCGCCCGGCCGCGCGGGACAGGCCTTCATGAAGTACTTGTCGTCGTCGTTCAGGCCGGTGCACTGGAACACGTTGAGCACGTCGTGCACGTCGAATTCGGTCAGCCCGTACGGCGCGACCGCCCGCACGAGGTTCGAATGACAGTGGAAATGAAAATCCTCGCCGGTCAACAGCTTGTTCACGTACGGGTCGCAGCGCGTGCCGAGCAGGTCGTGCACGCGGCCGCCGTCGCCGTCGACGCCATAGCCGGCGAGCGTGTCGTCGGTGATCGTGACCATCGGCCGCAGGTACGGCAGCGTCGACCAGAGCCGGTCGAACGTCGTCACGTGCGCGGCTTGCAGCTGACGTGTGCGCGACGCCCACATGCGCTCGCGCGGATTGTGCAGGTTCCAGATGTTGAAGTCGGCGACTTGCGGGCCTTCGAGCGTGACGATCCGGAACACGTGACCCGCCGGCACCGTCCACGCGAAGCCGCTGCGGATCGGCACGACGTGCGACGCGATCCGTTCGCGCGCGTCCTGGCGCTGGGCGATCGCGGAATAAAAGGCTTTGTCGACGTTCAGGACGGAACCCTTGGTGACCTGGTAGGCGGCGGGATAGTTCGACATGACGCGGTGCTCTCGGGGAAATTTTCAGATTCGGAGATCCGGCTGGAATCCGTTGTGGTGGCCGGTCAGGCGTCAATTTTCATGCTGGATTGTTCAACAATTTATTGGCGCTGCGAGGAGTATAGGGGGAACGCCGGGAGGTGTGTCAATCGGTGGAAAGTACGGAGGGGCGCGGCGAGCCGCGGATGCGCGCAGGCAGGCGAGTGGCGCCGCAAACAAAAAACGAAATATGGATCAAAACCGTGGCCGTGCCGGCCGCCGGACCGGCTCGCCATGATCGGCAAGCGGGCCGTGTAACGCGTTTCGAGACCTGACGCAATCCGCATTCAACCGCGCCCACGCCAGGGGATTCCTGTCGCGTTGCGCAACAACAGGCACAATATGCGCTTCGCCGCGCACCGTTGTTCGACTTCGAGCAGCACGGCGCGTGTTGCCGCCGTCCGAATCCTTCCCGGTTGTCATGAACGCCTCGCTCACTCCCGCGCGCGAATCGAACTCCCCGCGCTTCCTGTTGTTCCTGATTTGCCTGTTCGCCTCCGCCGGCCAGCTCGCGATCGACATCTACGTGCCTGCGCTGCCCGACATGGCGCGTTCGTTCGCCACCACGCCGCAGGCGATTCAGTCGAGCGTCTCCGGCTACATGGCCGCTTATGCGCTCGGCCAGCTGATCTTCGGTCCGGTTGCCGATGCATACGGGCGCAAGCGCGTGCTCGCGTTCGGGCTGGTCATCTACACGATCGGCTGCCTGCTGTCGCTCGGCGCGCCGAACCTGGAGACGTTCGTGCTGGCGCGCTGCCTGCAGGGCTTCGGGATCGCGACCACGAACCTGCTCGCGAAGGCGATCATCACCGACTCGTTCTCGGGCCAGGCGCTGATGCATGCGTTTACCTATATGTCGATCGCGTGGGGGCTCGCGCCGATCATCGCGCCGGTGATCGGCGCGCACCTGCAGGAATGGTTCGGCTGGCGCGCGTGCCTCGTGTTCCTGCTGGTGTATTCGCTGGTGATGTGGGCGCTGCTGTGGCGCTATCGCGAGACCTTGCCGAAGCCGGTCCATCTCGAGCCGCGCACGCTGATGGCGAACGCGGGCAAGGTGCTCGCGAGCCCGGTGTTCCAGAGCTGCTTTCTCGCGCAGGGGCTGTGCTACAGCATCCTGCTGGTGTTCAACATCGTCGGGCCGTTCATGGTGCAGACCACGCTGCACAAGCCGCCGACCTTCTTCGGCTATCTCGCGCTCGGGATCGGGCTGATGTATTTCCTCGGCGGGCTGTCGAACCGGATTCACGGGCGCGGGCTGCCGAGCGCCGAGCAGCGGTTGCGTATCGGCGCACGCGTGATGGCGGGCGCGGCGGTCGCGATGCTGGTGCTGGCGCTGACCGTCGGGCTGCGCGTATGGACGCTCGCGACGCCGGTGCTCGTGATGGGCTTCTGCGCGGGCGCGATGTATCCGACGCTGATGGCGAAGGGCAATTCGCTGTTTCCCCATATCGCGGGGCTGACGAGCGCGATCCTCGGGTGCGCGCTGCTGCTCGTGTCGTCCGCGATGATGGGGCTGGCCGGTTTCGTATCGATTCACGTGCTGACGCCGCTCGCGGTGTTCTTCGTCGCGCTGTCGTTCATCGTCGTGTGGATGGTGACGAAGCTGCTGCGCTACCTCACGCAGCAGCAGGCGGCGAGCGTGGCTTGCGGGAGCGGGGAAGCCGCGTAACGTACAACGTTCCCGTCGGGCGGCGGCAACGCGGGGGAGCGCGGTTGCCGGCTGCTCTGCCCGGCAAGACACCGCATTCGACCGAGTCATGAGCCTGATCCTGCTGAACCGCGTCGCTCGAACCGACGCCCCCGATCTGATCGCCGCCAATCAGGCGAGCCGCAGCCATCACCTGCCGTGGATCGACTCGTTCACCGATCAGGCGGGATTCGACCAATGGTTCTCCCGCTGCCTGACCGGTCCGAACGTCGGCCTCGTCGCGCGCGAACGGGCGTCCGGGGCGGTTGTCGGCGTGGTGAACCTCAACGAAATCGTCGGCGGCATATTCCAGAGCGCGTATCTCGGCTACTACGGGATGGCGGATTTCAGCCGGAAAGGTTTGATGACGGAAGTGTTGCGCGCGGCGACCGACATCGCATTCGGCGAACTCGGGCTGCATCGGCTCGAGGCCAACATCCAGCCCGCAAATCACGCGTCGATCGCACTGGTTCGGCGGCTCGGCTTCCGGAAAGAGGGGTTTTCGCCGCGCTATCTGCGTATCGGCGGCGAATGGCGCGACCACGAGCGGCGGGCGCTGCTGGCCGATACCGACGCCGGGCGTGAAGTCGGCGCCTGACGTCCGATTCCTGCTTCGCGGCACGCGCCGCTCACAGCGGGTGCGCCGCGCCCGCCTGCGCCAGCAGCGAAACCGCAACCGGATCAGGCATCCCGTTCGAGTCGATCGCGCCGGCCTTGGCCAGCGCGGCGAGGTCGCTGTCGACGCCCGGTTGGCCGACCACGAACGGTGTCGTCAGGAAGGCCGGCGCCGACAGCGTGACCGCATAGCGCTGCTGCAGATTCGTCACGACCGCGGATTGCGCGGCCTGCACCGTGTTCGGGCTGCCCATCACCTGCTGGAAGTGCGCATTCCCCTGGAAATTGCCGATCAGCCCGGCCGTGTTCGTGCCGAGCTGCGCGGCGAGATAGACGAGCATCAGCTCGGTCTCGGGCGTCGTGTTGAAGGTGCCGCCCGCGTAGGCGAGCGAATGCAGGCTCGTGCCGCTCGACGCGACGGTGATCACGCACGGCAGCACGGCGTTGACCGCCACGCGGTAGTTGCCGCCGCCGTCGGTCAGCGTCGTCGCCGAGCCTTGCGCGCAGCTGACCGTCACCGATGCGCTCGCGAGCGCGGAGCCCGTGGCGGCCGTGCCGGACAGCGCGACGGTTTGCGTGTTGGCGTTGTTGAAGCAGACGTCGACGCCGAAGCAGGCGTCGCCGTTGCAGCCGGCAAGCGTCGCGACGGCCGCGGCGCACAGCGTGCCCAGCGCGGGGCGGAGGAAGCGCGGATGGCGAAGGTTCATGGTCGCGGGCGGATCGGAAGAGTGAGCGCGGCAGGGCAACCGGCGCGCGCCGACGCTTCGGCGCGCTGTTCGTATTCTAGGTCTCCGATCGCGGGGTTGCTGGCCCGTTTGTTCGCCGCGGCCTGCGGCGTGCGGCATGGCCGGCGCCGGTTACGGCTTGCGCGCGGCCGGTTTCGCGAACGCGCCGCGCACCTCGAAGCCGATCGCATCCGCCACGTTGCCGCGCGCGTCGACGAGTTCGAGCCGGTGCCGCCCGGGCCACGGCATCCACGCGATGCGGTCGGCGTGGCCGATTACCTTGTCGTCGAGCCGCCACGTGAACCGTGCGGCATGCCCGGAAGACCGCTCGAACCAGATCCGCTGATTCTTCGGCGGAATGTCCGGATCGATCGCGAAGATCGTGCCGTCGGTCGGCGCACCGATCGTCAGCGGCGCGCGCGTGCCGTCCTTGCCCGGCGTGACGGGCGCCGCGAGCCGGATCGTGTCGAGCGCGGTGCCCGTGACGAACCACTCGTTGCGCGACGGCTCGACGTCGCGCTCGAACGTGATGCGGCGTGCTTCGACGCCGGCCGGCGGACGCGGCGCGCGGCTCGGCAGGTCGCGGTGCAGGTAGCCGACGACGGCCGACCACACCGGCGACGCGCCCGTGACGCCCGACACGTCCCACATCGGCGAGCCGTCCGCATTGCCGACCCACACGCCGACCGTATAGCGCGACGTGAAGCCGACCGTCCAGTTGTCGCGCATGTCCTTGCTCGTGCCGGTCTTCACCGCCGAGAAGAAGCGCGTCGCGAGCGGATTGTCGAAGCCGAACGTGCGCACGCGCGCGTTGTTGTCGGCGAGGATGTCGGTGACGACGAAGCTGGCCGCTTCGCTGAACACGCGCGTGCCGTTGTCCGCACGCCCCGGTGCCGATGCGCCGGCCGCGGGCGACGGCGCAGGCAGGTCGACGACCTTGCGCGCGACGCCGCCGTTCGCGAGCGCGCGATACGCATTGGTCAGCGACAGCAGCGTGACGTCCGCGCTGCCGAGCGCGAGGCTGAAGCCGTAGTAGTCGCCTTCCTGCGCGAGCGGCAGGCCGAGCGCGGTCAGCGTGCGCGCGAAGCGATGCGGCGTGACGAGCACGAGCGTGCGCACGGCCGGCACGTTCAGCGAGCCGCCGAGCGCGCTGCGCACGCTCACCCAGCCCTTGAAATCCTTGTCGTAGTTCTGCGGAATGTAGAGGCCGCCGCCGGCCGCGAGGTTGATCGGCGCGTCGTCGAGCAGCGACGCGGCCGTCAGCCGCTTCTCGTCGATCGCCTGCGCATAGAGGAACGGCTTGAGCGTCGAGCCGGCCTGGCGCGGCGCGAGCACGGCGTCGACGTCGCGTGCGCTCGACAACGCGCCCGACGAACCGACCCACGCGCGAATCTCGCCGGTCGCGTTGTCGATCACGACGACCGCGCCGTCCTGCACGTTGCGCCGGTGCGCGGGCGCGTTGAGCTCGGTCAGCGCGCGCGTGAGCGTGTCGCGCGCGAAGCGCTGCAGCGGCGCATCGAGCGTCGTGCGCACCTGCGCGCCGGCCGCGGGCCTGACCTCGGCCGCGATGCGGCGCGCGAAGTGCGGGGCGAGGGCGGCGCCGTCCGCCGTCAGGTCGTTACGCACGGCATTGGCCGGACGCGCGATCACGAGCTGCACGTAGCCGTCGAGCGACGCGCAGGCCTGCTCCGCGTGCATGTCGCGCAGGATCCGGCACGCACGCTCGGCGACCTTCGCGCTCGCCGCGTTGGGCGCGCGCACCAGCGCTGCCGCGATCGCGGCTTCACGTGCGTCGAGGCCGGACGGCGCCTTGCCGAACAGCACCTGCGACAGCGCGGCGAGCCCGACCGTCTCGCCGCGGAACGGCACGAGATTCAGGTAGGCCTCGAGGATCTGGTCCTTGCGCCAGCCGCGTTCGAGCAGCAGCGCGTTCATCGCCTGCGTGGCCTTCTGCGGCAGCGAGCGCTGGCCCGAGCGGCGCGGCTCGTCATTGAGGAGCCCGGCGAGCTGCATGGTCACGGTCGACGCGCCGCGCGTGCGCTGGTTCCACAGGTTTCCCCATGCCGCACCGGCGATCCCGCGCCAGTCGACGCCGCTGTGTTCGTAGAAGCGCTTGTCCTCGGACACGACGATCGCCTCGCGGAACGCGGGCGACACGTCGGCGAGCGACACCCAGTCGCCGCGCCGTTCGGCGAGGTCGACGCGCGTGCGCTGCAGCGGCGTGCCGTCACGCGCGAGCAGCACCCAATCGGAACTGCGCCAGTTGCGGCGCACGTCGTCGTAGCCGGGCAGCGCGTGCGCGACGAGCGGCGCGGCCAGCACGACGGCGACGAAAACGCGGCCGGCGAAGCGCGCCGGCCGCGGCGATCCATGATCGATCATCGCGTATCCGTTACTTGCCCGCGTCGGTCGGCTTCACGGTCATCGGCGGGTTCGGCCACAGGCCGTACACGGACGGTGCGTACAACGCCTCGACGCGCGTCGGCGGCAGCCCGAAGGTGCCGACGTTGTTCAGCCGCACCGTGTACTCGACCGAGAGCTTGCCCTTCGGCAGATAGTCGTAATACGCGCGGTAGCCGTCGAAATCGCGTTCGATGAACGCCGGCCATGCGCCGTCCGGGGATTTCTCGCCCTGCGTCGCGGCTTCCGAATCGCGGCCGAGGCCCGAGCCGAGGATCGTCGCACCGGACGGGATCGGATCGTTGACGACGACCCACGTCATGTCGCTCTGCGCGTCGATGTCGAGATGCACGCGCACGACGTCGCCGCGCGTCAGCACGCCCTTGACGGCGGGCGACACGGGCGTGACGGTCTTCGTGATCCGGTAGCCGGCCGCGAACGGCGCGCGCAGCGGCACGGCCGCGAGGCTTTCGACGGTCGCCCACGGGCGGCCCGTGCCGTCCTGCGTGACGGACAGCGTGGCCGGTGCCTGGGCCGCACGAGGCCACGGCATCAGCACGCTGCGCGCGGCGGCGGCGCGGGTCGCGGGAGTGGCCGAGGCGGGGCTGTCGGCGGGCGCGGTCGAGGGTGCCTGCGACCACGAAATCGCGCGCTCGTTGCCGCCGAGCGCGACCTTCGTCGTGCCGGCCACCGGCGTGCTCTCGTAGGTGCGCGAGAAGCGCTCGATCGCGAGCTGGCCGAGTGCGTTCGACGTCGTCGTCTGCCATGCGCCCTGGCGTTGCAGCGCCAGCAGGCCGGTCGCCACGCGCGGCATCTCGTCCTTCCACGCCGGGTCGCCCGCGAATTCCAGCGCGAGACGCGCGGCGTTGGTCTCGTTGCTCGTCATCAGCCACCACAGGTCGTCGTCGCGCGCGGTCGAGAACACGAGCTGCGTGCCCTGGTACGTGAGGCGCGCCCGCAGGATCTGCTCGACCTGCGCGCGTTTCGCGTCGCGCTGCGGGATGTCCTTCACGCGCGTGAGGATCGCGTGATAGTCGATTACCGCCGACGTCGGCCACTGGTTCGGCGCGATCTCGATCGAACCGAGCATGCGGCCCTGGGCGGCACCGTAACGCGACAGCGCCTCGATCGCGGCGAGCTTGCGCAGGTCGCGATCCTGGCGCGGAGCCCACGCGTTGCGCTCGATGCGGCCGTCGACGAAACGCGCGAGCCCGGCTTCGAGCTGCGTGCGCAGGTCTTCCGGCAGCGCGAAGCGCGGGTCGAGGCGGCCGGCCTCGTCGGCGACCACGAGCAGATACGACGACAGCGTCGGGCTGCCGTAGTGCGCATCGTCGGAAGACGGCGGGAAGTAGTTCGCGAGTCCGTCGCTGTCGAGGTAGACGGGCATGCGCGCCACCAGCGCCTGCCATTGCGCGGCGTCGTGCAGGCCGATCGCGCGCGACGTCTGCTGTTCGAGGCAGCGGTACGGATAGCGCTCGAACCAGCGCCGCACGCCGGGCAGGCCGTCGGCGAGCTTCGACTGCAGCGACACGGCGATGCCGCCGCGCGGCACGCCCTGCGCGTTGTTGACGGCGCCGGCCGGGGCCGACACGGGCAGCGTCAGCGTGCCGTCGACCTGCGTGAGCGTGGCCTGCTGCACGGTGACCGGCAGCGCGGGCACGACCCTCTGCGCGACTGCCAGCGCGTCGGATGCGCGCTTGCCGCCTTGCTCGGCGGCCTCGATGCGCCAGTTCAGCGCGCCGGCCGCGTCGAGCGCCTGCTCGGGCACGGTGATCGTCCACGCGACCTCGGCCGCCGCGTTGGCCGCGAGCGACACGGTTTGCGGCGCGACCTCGAGGCCCGTCACGCGCGGCGTCACGACGACCTGCATCGCGCGCTCGGTCGTGTTGCGCAGCGTGACCTGCGCGCGGAACGCATCGCCTTCGCGCACGAGCGGCGGCAGGCCTGAGATCAGCTGCAGGTCCTGCGTGCTGCGGATCGACGTGCTGCCGGTGCCGAAGCGGTCCGCGCCGACCGCCGCGATCGCGACGATCCGGAAGCGCGTGAGCGCGTCGTTCAGCGGCACTTCGACGGTCGCGCTGCCGTTCGCGTCGAGCGTCACGCGCGGATTCCACAACAGCAGCGTGTCGAACAGCTCGCGCGTCGGCGCGCTGCCGCCGCCGCCGCCGGCCGGCACCGCCTTGCGGCCGAAGTGGCGGCGGCCGACGATTTCCATCTGCGCGGTGGCCGTCTCGACGCCGTACGCGCGTCGCTGCAGCATCGCGTCGAGCAGGTCCCAGCTGTTGTTCGGCATCAGCTCGAGCAGCGCCTCGTCGACGGCCGCGACCGCGATCTGCGTGCCGGCCGGAGCGGGCTGCCCGTTCGGCAGCGTGACCTTCACGTGCGCCTGCGCCTTGCCGCGCACCGTGTAGCGCGTCGCGTCGGTCGTCACGGTCACGCCGAGACGATGCACGCCGGTGCCGACCTTGATCTCGCCGAGGCCATAGCGGAACGCGGGCTTCGACAGGTCGACGAACGCGGTCGGCGCTTCATGGTAGCGGCCTTCGCGCCAGAACGCGCGGGCCCATTCGACCGGCGCCTTCCAGCCCCACGTGAAGAACGAGTACCACGGCACTTCGCGAATCCGGCCGCGCAACGCGAGCACCGACACGTAGACGTTCGGCCCCCACGATTCGCCGACCTTCAGGTCGACGGTCGGGTTCTTGCCGTTCAGCTCGACGACGTGCGTTTCCATCACGCCGCCGCGTTCGACCGCGACGAGCGCGCTCGCGTAGCGGAACGGCATGCGCACCTGGAAGCGGGCCGTTTCGCCCGGCTCGTAGGACGTCTTCTCCGGGATCACGTCGATCCGGTCGGTGTTGTCGCCGCCGAACCAGAGTTGGTCCTCGCGCGTGACCCAGACGGACGTCGACGCATTCGCCGTGCGGCCGTCGCCATCCTTCGCGACCGCGATCAACTGGACGTTGCCGGCCTGTTCGAGCGTCGCGTCGCAGGCCATGCGGCCCTTGTCGTCGGTCTTGCCCGAGCACAGCACGCCGAGGTCGCGGGTATCGCTCTTGTTGTCGTAAGCATAGAAGCCGCCGACCATCCGCTTGCGCGACGACGTCGTGATGTGCGCGACGCCCTTGATCTCGATCGACACCGAGGCACGCGGCTTGCCCTGCAGGTCGACCGCGAGCGCCTGCACCGGCACGCGCTGGCCGACCGACACCCAGCGGCCGGCCTTGATGCCGGCCACCACCGCGGCCGGCCACAGGATCGTGTCGCCGCGGATCGTCTGCACTTCGCCGTTCGGGTCCGCGAACGTCGCCTCGAGCGCGATGCGCTTCGGCGCGTCGACGTCGGGCAGGCCCTTGAGCGTGACGGAACCCGCGCCGTTGCGGTCGAGCGTCAGCGGCAGCTTGTCCGCGATCAGCTTCGTCGCGTCGGGATCGTTGTTCGCGGCGGATGTGCTGTCGCCGTCCTGCGCATCGTCGTCGGCGTTGCCGTCGCTGCGCTCCGGACGATAGGGCGTGAAGCTGAAGTCCTCGAAGCGGTCCGCGAACGGCGGCGACGCCCACTTCATCAGCGCCGACACCTGCACGGGCAGGTTCGATGCGCCGCCGCCCGACACGTAGTCGATCTGCACCGCGAGCGGCGCTTCCTTGACCGCGACGAGCGGGCTCTTCTGCGCGTCGCGCGCGCCGATCGTCCCCTTGAGCACCGGCAGGCGGAACGCCTCGACGCGGAAGCTGCCGCCGTAGTAGCTGGCGGTCGGCGCATCGTCCGGGCCGCCATCGAGCGATACGCTGTATTCGCCGAGCTTCGCCGCGGGCGGCAGCGTGAACTGCGTGTCCGCGCTATGGTCGGCCGACCACGTGAGCGGCAGCTTGTAGGTCTGGTCGGAGCCGAGATGGCGGATCGTCACGCGTGTCGGGTAGTGCGCCGGGAACGCGAGGCTCTGCAGCGTCTCGGTGCGCAGGAAGTGCTTCATCGACACGGTTTCGCCGGCCCGCAGCAGCGTGCGGTCGAACACGGTATGCGCGCGCACGGTCGGCGCGCTGTCGGTGTCGGTCGGCACGTTGAAGCGCCACGATTCGATCCCGCGGTTCCAGTTCGAGCTGACGAACGCCATGTCGCGGCCCGTCTTCGGATCGTCGACGCGTGCCGACACGAAGTAGTCGTCGAAGCGTTCCGACTGGCTGCATTCGTGTTTCGGCTCGAACGGGCCGTCGATCTTCAGCAGGCCTTGCGCATCGGTCTTGCCCGACGCGATTTCGTCGCCATTGCAGTCCGACACGCGGATCTGCGCGTTCGGCACGGGCTTGCCCTTGTCGAGCGTCGTGACCCACACGAGGTTGTTCTCGCGGCCCTGTTTCAGGTGCACGCCGAGATTCGTGACGAGCACGGTGGTGCGCACGTACATGCTCGACGGCTTCGCGAGCAGCGAGCGGCCGAGCGCGGGCGACGCGAGTTCGAGCACGTAGAAGCCGGGCTTGTCGATCGGCACGCCGACGACCTCGAACGGACGCAGCGCCTTCGGGTCGGCCTTCGGCAGCGCCAGCGCCTGCGCACCCGGTTCGCCGGCGAGCAGCGACAGCGAGCGCACGTCGATGCGGCGGTTCTGCGGCGCGGGCATCTTCTCGCCGGCCTCGAGCGGCACGTAGACGGGGTGCTGGCCCTTGCGCCGCAGCAGGCCCGGGACGCGTTCGTCGATCGTGCCGGCCGTCATCGACCAGTTGTCGAAGCGCTCGACGGTGCGCATCCATTGACGGATCGCGGTGTCGTCGTCGACCTTCAGGTTCGAGAATTGCGCGCCGCTCGTATTGAGGCCCGCGATGCGCAGGTCGGCCTCGACGTTGCGCAGCGTGACGGGCACGAGTGCCGGCGTATCGGGTTCGGCGAAGCGCTCGACGATCCCGAACGTGCCCGACGAGAATTTCGCGAGCGGCGGCATCGGCGCGGTGCGCGTCGCGAGCGGGAACAGGTCGGCGTTCGAGAGCGAGCGGTCGGTCACGTCGCGCAGGCCGGACGGCAGTTCGATCGTCAGGTTCGCCTGCGCGGGCAGCGGCGGGTTGAACGTGACGGTCGTCACTTCGTCGCTGTGGTCGTCGGCCGCGAAGGTCGGCGAAAGCGAACCGTCAGGACCGCGCAGCCGGATCGCCTCGGCGTTCTTGCGCGAGATCGGTGCATTGAACGACAGCGTCAGCGGACGCAGCGGCGTGCAGGGCGCCTTCGCGTTCTCGCGCTCGCACGAGAAGCTCGCGGCGAACGGCGCACGCACCGTGAAGTCGAAGCGGCGCTCGGTGTCGTTCGCGATGCCGCTCGGGCTCGCGACGCCCTTGCCGTAGACGAGCTGCATCTTCGCGCTCGCGGGCAGCGCCTGCGCGCACGACAGCGTCAGCACGCGCGCGGCGTCCTTCTTCAGCCCGAAGTGATCGAGCAGCGCGTTGCGCGCATCGTCGTCGGCGGCCGTGACGGGGATGCGGTTGCCGATGCCGGCCGCTTCGCACCAGATGTTCGCGAGCGCGGAGCGTGGCTCGGCCGGGCCATTCAGCTTCAGCACGAAGACCTGGCGCTCCTCGATCTCGCGCGAGCCGGGACGCACCGTCACCGGGAACGGGCCGCCGGTTTGAAACGTGAAGCGGCGCGGGCCGCTGACCGCATTGCCGGCGACCGAACGCAGCGCGTCGTTGAGCGCGACCGAGCAGCGCACGCCCGGCGGCAGGTCGTTCTCGAAATCGTAGATCCACGTCTTGTCGTCGAGCCAGTGACCCTGGCCGCGTGCGGCGGTGGAATCGTTGCAGGTCATGCGCGCGGGACTCGGCGCGGATGCCGAACCGAACGCGACCATCGGTTCGTCGAACTTGACGACGCTCTGCCGGACTTCAGTGACCGTGCCTTGCGGCGACACGCTCACGGTGCGTGCCGCGCCCGCATGCAGCGACAGTGCGGCGGCGCCGCCGAGCGCCGCGACGGCGCCGATGCGCCAGAGCAGCCGTGTGGTGTGATGGGTTGAATGTGTGTTGTTGTGCTTGTCGTGCTGCTTCATCGCTCGATGCCCTCGGAGGGAAGCTTTCTGTTTGATTGCACGCGATTCTAACCGACGGGCATGCGAGCGGATGACGGGAAGCGGCGTGTCGCCGGGTTGCGACACGCCGGCATCCCGATACGGAATTGTCGCGTCGACGACACAAAGATGCCGCGAAATGTCGATTGTCTCGGATTGCGGAACATTAAATGGACTATAAAAGCATTGTCCAATTCGAATTGAGCGCGTACATTTCAGGGCCGCGCGAAAGTTTGAGAAATATCAAGCGTGGTTTTCCCGAATCCGGTGTTCGAGAGAAGGAAACATGCACAACGACAACACCCCCCACTCGCGTCGCGATCGCGACGCAGCCGCATCCGGCATCACGCGGCGTCAATGGCTGCAGGGCGCACTGGCGCTGACGGCGGCGGGCCTCACCGGCTCGCTGGCGTTGCGGGCCCTGGCCGATAATCCCGGCACCGCGCCGCTCGATACGTTCATGACGCTCTCCGAAGCACTGACAGGCAAGAAAGGGCTGAGCCGCGTGCTCGGCGAACGCTTCCTGCAGGCCTTGCAGAAGGGCTCGTTCAAGACCGCCGACGGTCTGTCGCAACTCGCCGGCGCACTCGCGTCCGGTTCGTTGACTCCCGATCAGCAAACGTCCGCGCTGTCGATTCTCGAAGCCTGGTATCTCGGCATCGTCGACAACGTCGTAATTACCTACGAAGAAGCATTAATGTTCAGCGTCGTGTCCGATACGCTCGTGATTCCTTCGTATTGCCCGAATAAACCCGGCTTCTGGGCCGAAAAACCGATCGAGAGGCAAGGCTGATGGCCGATACCGATACGCAAAAGGCCGACGTCGTGGTCGTCGGGTCCGGTGTCGCGGGCGCGATCGTCGCGCACCAGCTCGCGATGGCCGGCAAGTCGGTGATCCTGCTCGAGGCAGGCCCGCGCATGCCGCGCTGGGAAATCGTCGAACGCTTCCGCAACCAGCCCGACAAGACCGACTTCATGGCGCCGTACCCGTCGAGCCCGTGGGCGCCGCATCCGGAATACGGCCCGCCGAACGACTACCTGGTCCTGAAGGGCGAGCACAAGTTCAACTCGCAGTACATCCGCGCGGTGGGCGGCACGACGTGGCACTGGGCCGCGTCGGCGTGGCGCTTCATCCCGAACGACTTCAAGATGAAGACCGTGTACGGTGTCGGCCGCGACTGGCCGATCCAGTACGACGATCTCGAGCATTGGTACCAGCGCGCCGAGGAAGAGCTCGGCGTGTGGGGCCCCGGCCCCGAGGAAGACCTGTATTCGCCGCGCAAGCAGCCGTACCCGATGCCGCCGCTGCCGTTGTCGTTCAACGAGCAGACGATCAAGAGCGCGCTCAACGGCCATGACCCGAAGTTCCACGTCGTGACCGAGCCGGTCGCGCGCAACAGCCGTCCGTACGACGGCCGGCCGACTTGTTGCGGGAACAACAACTGCATGCCGATCTGCCCGATCGGCGCGATGTACAACGGCATCGTGCACGTCGAGAAGGCCGAGCAGGCCGGCGCGAAGCTGATCGACAGCGCGGTCGTGTACAAGCTTGAGACGGGCCCGGACAAGCGCATCGTCGCCGCGATCTACAAGGACAAGACGGGCGCCGACCATCGCGTCGAGGGCAAGTACTTCGTGGTGGCCGCGAACGGCATCGAGACGCCGAAGATCCTGCTGATGTCGGCGAACCGCGACTTCCCGAACGGCGTCGCGAACAGTTCCGACATGGTCGGGCGCAACCTGATGGACCACCCGGGCACGGGCGTGTCGTTCTACGCGAGCGAGAAGCTGTGGCCGGGCCGCGGCCCGCAGGAAATGACGTCGCTGATCGGTTTCCGCGACGGCCCGTTCCGCGCGACCGAAGCCGCGAAGAAGATCCATCTGTCGAACATGTCGCGCATCAACCAGGAGACGCAGAAGATCTTCAAGGCCGGCAAGCTGATGAAGGCCGACGAGCTCGACGCGCAGATCCGCGACCGCTCCGCGCGCTACGTGCAGTTCGACTGCTTCCACGAAATCCTGCCGCAGCCCGAGAACCGCATCGTGCCGAGCAAGACGGCCACCGACGCGGTCGGCATTCCGCGCCCGGAAATCACGTATGCGATCGACGACTACGTGAAGCGCGGCGCCGTGCATACGCGCGAGGTCTATGCGACCGCGGCGAAGGTGCTGGGCGGCACGGACGTCGTGTTCAACGACGAGTTCGCGCCGAACAACCACATCACGGGCGCGACGATCATGGGCGCGGATGCGCGCGACTCGGTCGTCGACAAGGACTGCCGCACGTTCGACCATCCGAACCTGTTCATCTCGAGCAGCTCGACGATGCCGACCGTCGGTACGGTGAACGTGACGCTGACGATCGCGGCGCTGGCGCTGCGGATGTCCGACACGCTGAAGAAGGAAGTCTGACCGTGCGGAAATCTACTCTCACCTTCCTCCTCGCCGGCTGCCTCGCGCTGCCGGGCCTCGTGCGCGCGGCCGATGCGGCCGACCCCGCGCAGGTCAAGCGCGGCGAATATCTCGCGGTCGCGGGCGACTGCATGGCCTGCCACACCGCGAAAGGCGGCAAGCCGTTCGCCGGCGGCCTCGGGATGCCGGTGCCGAAGCTCGGCAAGATCTACACGAGCAACATCACGCCCGACCCGGATACCGGCATCGGCAACTGGACGTTCGACGACTTCGAGCGCGCGGTGCGCCACGGCGTGTCGAAGAACGGCGACAACCTGTATCCGGCGATGCCGTACGTGTCGTACGCGAAGATCAGCGACGACGACGTGCAGGCGTTGTACGCGTACTTCATGCACGGCGTCGAACCGGTCAAGCAGGCGCCGCCGAAGAACGAGATCCCCGCGCTGCTGAGCATGCGCTGGCCGCTGAAGATCTGGAACTGGCTGTTCCTGAAGGACGGCGCATACCAGCCGAAGCCGGCGCAGAGCGCCGAGTGGAACCGCGGTGCGTACCTGGTGCAGGGCCTCGCGCACTGCAGCACGTGCCACACGCCGCGCGGCGTCGCGATGCAGGAGAAGTCGCTCGACGAAACCGGCGGCAGCTTCCTGTCGGGCTCGGTGCTGGCGGGCTGGGACGGCTACAACATCACGTCCGACCCGAACGCGGGGATCGGCGGCTGGACGCAGCAGCAGCTCGTCCAGTACCTGCGTACCGGCAGCGTGCCGGGAGTCGCGCAGGCGGCCGGTCCGATGGCCGAGGCGGTCGAGCACAGCTTCTCGAAGATGACCGACGCCGACATCGGCGCGATCGCGACGTACATCCGTACGGTGCCGGCCGTCGCCAACGGCGACGCGAAGCAGTCGCGCTCGTCGTGGGGCAAGCCGGCGGAAGACGGCCTGAAGCTGCGCGGCGTCGCACTGGCGTCGTCGGGCATCGATCCGGCGCGGCTGTATCTCGGCAACTGCGCGACGTGCCACCAGATGCAGGGCAAGGGCACGCCGGACGGTTATTACCCGTCGCTGTTCCACAACTCGACGGTGGGCGCGTCGAATCCGGCGAACCTGGTGCAGGTGATCCTGAACGGCGTGCAGCGCAAGGCCGGCAGCGAGGACGTCGGGATGCCCGCGTTCCGCAACGAGCTGTCGGATGCGCAGATCGCCGCGCTGACGAACTACCTGACCGGCCAGTTCGGCAACCCGGCCGCGAAGGTGACCGAGCAGGACGTCGCGAAGGCGCGTTGAGGCCGGGTACGACGCAGTAAAGGCAGGGCAACTCTGACAAGAAGAGGAGGCACAGCACATCGGGCGGGCCCCGATGCCGGTTGTTGCAGAGCGGGGTGGGTGGCTTTGGCGGCCGCCCGCCCTGGTTCGTTGGCAATTCGGTGCGCGCGGTTCGCGTACCGCTTTCGTTGATCACACCATGACACCGAATCAACCGTTTCTCGCGTCCCAGCGCGATGTGCTGCTGCTGTTGTCCCGGATCCTGCTCGTGATCCTGTTCGTGATGTTCGGCTGGAAGAAGATCGTCGACTTCTCCGGCACGATCGCGTTCATGGGAAGCGAGGGCGCGCCGGCGCCGATCATTTCGGCGGCGATCGCCGTCGTGATGGAGCTGTTCGCCGGCATCGCGCTCCTCGTCGGTTTCCAGACGCGGCCGCTCGCGCTGCTGCTTGCGCTGTATACGATCGGCACCGGCTTCATCGGCCACCACTACTGGACGATGACGGGCGGCGAGCAGATCGACAACATGATTCATTTCTACAAGAACATCGCGATCTCGGGCGGCCTGCTCGCGCTTTGCGCGGCGGGCCCCGGGCGTTTTTCGATCGATCGCGGGTAAATGGCAACGCCGGCGCGCGCATGGGGCGTGTGCCGGACGGTCGAGACTTCGAGGGGGGGCATCATTTTGCGACTCAAACATTTCGCATCGCTGATCGTGGCCGCCGCACCGGCGGCCGCGTTCGCGCAGACGAGCGTGACGCTGTACGGCCGGATCGACGGCGGCGTCGAATACCTGAACCACATCGCGACGCCCGGCGGCAGTTCGACGCGCTGGAGCGCGGAAGGCGGCGATTGGGGCACCAGCATGTTCGGCCTGAAGGGCTTCGAGGATCTCGGCGGCGGGATGTCGACGGTCTTCAACCTGGAAACCGCGTTCCAGGTGATGAACGGCACGACCGGCGGCGGACGCATGTGGTCGCGCCGCGCGTATGTCGGCCTGAAGAGCGACACGTGGGGCCAGCTGCAGGCCGGCCGCAACCTGTTCATCGATAGCGACGGCGTGTGGGAATTCGATCCGTTCGTGCAGCAGGCGTTTTCGTCCGCATCGCTCGTGCGCGGCCGCAACTGGCAGCAGAGCAGCAACAACATCGAATATCACAGCCCGGTGATCGGCGGCTTCGACGTGCAGGCGCAGTATGCGTTCGGCAACCAGTCGCGCGGCTTCAACTACGGCGCGGCCGACGACTTCGGCCGCTCGGACGGGATCATGATCTCGTATCACTCGCCGCTGCTTGACGTGCGCGGCCTCTACGACGAGCTGCGCGACAACAACGGCAAGTTCAGCAACATCTTCACCGCGTCGCGCGAGTATTTCGTCGGCGCGAACGTGAAGGTGTCGAAGTTCAAGATCCAGGGCGCGTATACGCACTACCAGGCGCCGGACAGCCCGGCGGGCGTCGCCGATCGCGCCGATCACTACTGGCTCGGCGCGACCTACACGGCCACGCCGCAGTGGGCGGTGACGGGCGGCGGGTATTACGTGAAGGTCGGCGACGGCGGCGGCGACGCGTCGCACGATCCGTCGGGCCACGCGATCATGTACGTGCTCGGCACGACGTACAACCTGTCGAAGCGCACGTTCCTGTACGGCACCGTCGCGTACGTGCGCAACGGCGGGAATTCGAACTTCTCGCTGCTCGCGTCGCCGCGCGATGCGACCTCGGGCACGAGTCCGATGACGGGTGAGTCGCAGACAGGCGCGTATGTGGGCATGATGCATACGTTCTGAGCGGGGCGGCGTGTTTGCGTAAAAGGCGCGGGTGGTTAAGGCCCGTGCCTTTTCGCGTTTGCGGGGTTTGTCGGATCGTTGCGGTACTCATGCAGTGCGTTCGGAAAATTTGCACTCGCTCAAATTTTTTGCTGGACCGCAAACGCTTGAGTGCGTTACCTCTATTGCCCGATTTGGCGCGGCGGCGGTGACATCTTTCAGCCGACATGAGTCGAGAATCGCGATAACGACGCCGTCAGCGTTGCGCTGGTCAATCAGTCTTGCAGCCAACACTGATTGTCGAGATCCGATCGAGGCATTGTAGAGTTCCAGGAAACCAACACATAGTCTTGTCCTGGCTCATTCCTGAAACGTGATCGTCCGAGTCGACTCCGGATTTCGGGTTGAGGTGGTTCCGGTCAGAGAAATCATCGTGCAAATCAAGAACAAGGTACTGGTCTATCTTACGTGGCGAGACAGGTTGCTCACTTTTACGCAACCCAAGTTTCCGGAGGCCGGGAGGCAGGTGGTTGCCGGCACGATGAACCAGGGAGAAATGCCCGTAGTCGCCGCGCTACGCGAGCTTCGCGAGGAAAGTGGTATCGACGAGGCCCGGGTTGTGCGTGTTCTCGGCGAGTACTTCTACTCGATGAGGGCATTCGGAAGAAGCGAGATTCAGCACCGGCATGTCGTGCATGTTGCACTGAGTGACGCTATCGCCATGAGGACGCAATGGATGCATCTCGAGGTCGATCCGGGTTCCGGTGGTGGGCCCATTGAATTCAGCTTCCAGTGGCTTCCTCTTTTTGGAGCGGAATTCGCGCTGATCGGTGGGCACGATTTCTTCGTCCCCATGCTGAAACACTTCATGCGCGACCATTCGAGTGGATGATTGAACAGAGACTGATACATGAGGATTTGTATCGTAGGCCCGTCGGGCGCGGGGAAAACGACGATCGCCGGGGAATTGGCGCGCAAGTTCAATATCGCCACGTACGAATTCGACAACGTTTATTGGGACACGAGTGGCACGGAGTTTGTGAAGAACTCAGATGAGACGATGGCGAAGGCCATTGAAAAAATCCTCAAGCAGGGCTGCTGGTTTGTCGAAGGTGCGTACGACAAGCGGATGTATCCGCTGCTCGCCGAGTGCTCGCTGATCTTGAGGGTGGAGGTTTCATTCAGCGTGAGAGCGATGCGCTTGATCAAGCGTTTCGTTTGGTCGACGGTGACCGGCAAGTTGCCCAAGGAGACCTTCCGGAACACTGTCGACCTGATCAAGTTTTCATTCCACTTCGACAAGCGGCTCAGCGAATTTCTGTCCGCAGACGTGATGCTCTCGCGGAAAGTCGCTTCAGTTCGCGACACGTCATCGTGCATCGAAGCAATGCGCGCGGCCGGTCTTTGCTGAATCGATTGCAGTGCGTTCCTTCATGCATCGCAGTCTGACCGGCGTCGAGCGTCAGAACCCGCATGCCTCGGTCGTCGTCAACGTCGCGAACGGCCCGCCGAGCGTCGCATTGTGATGCGCGACGATCCGCTCGGCCGGCAACGCGGGCGTATCCATGCAGGTATGCGCATCGGCGACGAGCACGGCGCGAAAGCCGAGATCGGTGGCCGCGCGGCACGCCGTGTCGATGCAGTACTGCGTCTTCATCCCCGCAATCACGATCTCGCCGATTCCGGCCGCGTGCAGCCATTCGGCGAGCCGCGTGCCCGCGAAACAACTCGGCCGGGTCTTGTCGAACACGATGTCGCGTGCCGTATCGATCGCGAGCGCCGGCAGCAATGCGGCGAGCGGCGCATCGGGCGCGATCGGCGAACCCGCCGGGCCGGTGTGGCGCACGGCGAAGACGGGCGCGCCGGCTTCGTGCGCGCGGCGAATCAGCCGGTTGACGTTGGCCAGCACGCGTTCGCCGTCATGCGGACGTTCGGGGCCATGGAACAACCCGACTTGCATGTCGACGACGAGCAGCGCACGTTTCGGGGATGGGGCTTCGGACATCGCGTTTCTCCTGAAAGGCCGGTGCGGACGGAGAAACGACGAGACCCCGTCCGGAACCGGCGGGGCCTGTGGAAATCGGTGAAGGACGCTACGACCTTGCGCGTACTCGCCGCACGGGCCCGCCGAAGGCGGTCGTGCGCGTGGTCGTCGAAAGGGTGGTCGCGGCGTGGTGCATGGAACGATCATGCCCGATGCGCGTGCGCCGCGTCAATGACACGCCACACACCGTGCACCGGTCGCCGCTCAATCGAGCGCCTTCCCGGCCTTCTCGTCCATGCAACGAATGGCGAGCAGCGTCAACACGCCGCAGCCGATCGCATACCACGCGGGCGCATTCGGATTGCCGGTCGCCGCGATCAGCCACGTGACGAAGAACTGCGCGAAGCCGCCGAAGATCGCGACGCCCACGCTGTACACGAGCGCGCCGCCGGTCGCCCGCACCGCCCGCGGGAACAGCTCGCCGAGCATCGCACCCGTCGCGCCGATGTTGATCGCGTGCACGATCGACAGCGCGGCGATGATCGACAGCAGCGACGCGGCGCCCGGCCAGCGGTTCAGCGCGATGAACGCGGGATAGATCGCGGCCATCAGCACGATGCGCGTCCACCAGACGATCCGGTTGCGGCCGAACACGTCGGACAGGTGCCCGCCGATCGGCGTCACGAGCATCAGGATCGCGCCGGCGACGCAGCCGGCCGTCATCGACAGCCAGGTCGGCAGGTGCAGCACCTGCACGCCGTAGATCGCCATGTAGAACACGATGATGTAGTGGATCGACGTGCCGCCGATCGTCACGCCGAGACCGGCGAACACGGCGTTGCCGTGATGGCGCAGCACGTCGGCGAGCGGCAGCGACGCGACCGGTTCGTCGTGCGCGGCGGCCGGCACTTCCTCGACGGTGCGGCGCAGCCAGTAGCCGAGCGGCACGAACAGCGTGCCGATGATGAACGGCACGCGCCAGCCCCAGCTCTCGAGCTGCGAGGCGTTGAGCGTCGACGTCAGCGCGACGCCGGTGAGCGCCCCGGCGAGTGCGGCGAGCCCCTGGCTCGAGAACTGGAACGACGCGTAGAAGCCGCGGCGATGCTGCGGCGCCTGTTCGAGCAGCAGCGTCGTCGACGCGCCGACTTCGCCACCCGATGCAAACCCTTGCAACAGGCGCGCAAGCACGAGCAGCAGCGGCGCGGCGAGGCCGATCTGCGCGAAGGTCGGCGCGATCGCGATCGTCGCGGTGCCGAGCGCCATCAGCAACAGCGTCAGGATCATCGCCTTCTTGCGGCCGGCGCGGTCGGCATACATGCCGATCACGAGGCCGCCGAGCGGGCGTGTGACGAAGCCGACGCCGAAGCTCGCGACCGCGAGCATCAATTGCCCGAACGACGAGTGCACCGGGAAGAACAGCTTGCCGATCAGGATCGCGAAAAAGCTGTAGACCGTGAAGTCGTAGAACTCGAGCGCGTTGCCGACCGCGGCGGCCGCGATCAGGCGGCGTTTCTTCGCGGCGGCGCGGGCATCGGCCGGCGAGCCGGCGAACGGAAGGGCGGACGTTTCCATGAGGTTCCCCTGCTAAGGCGCGGAACTGCGTGATGAAGGGCCGTCAGGCCGCGAGCCAGGCTTCGGCGACGCGGACCCAGTAACTCGCGCCGATCGCGAGGATGTCGTCGTTGAAGTCGTAGCCGGGGTTGTGCACCATGCAGCCGCCCTTGCTGCCGATGCCGTTGCCGATGAACGCATAGCAGCCGGGGCGTGCTTCGAGCATGTAGGCGAAGTCCTCGCTGCCCATCAGCGGCGCGGCCTCGGTTTCGACGCGATCGGCGCCGAGCATCTGGCGGGCGATGTCGGCCGCGAATGCGGTCGGTTCGGGATGGTTCACGAGGACCGGATAGCCGTAGTCGTAGTCGACTTCCGCCGTGATGCCGAAGCTTTCCGCCTGGCCCTTCGCGAGCGCCTCGATCCGGCGTGCGAGCAGCGCGCGCACGTCGGCGTCCAGCGCGCGCACCGACAGCTTCATCACGACGGTTTCCGGAATGATGTTGAAAGTCTCGCCGGCCTGCACGCTGCCGACGGTGATCACGGCCGCATGCTGCGCATCGACCTCGCGTGCGACGATCGTCTGCAGCGCGACCATGATGCTGCCCGCGGCCGACATCGGGTCGCGCGCGAAGTGCGGCATCGCGCCGTGTCCGCCGACGCCGCGCAGCGTGATCGTCACGCGGTCGGCCGACGCCATCGCGGCACCGGCGCGGAACGCCATGTCGCCGGCGGCGCGGCCCGGCATGTTGTGGATCGCGAAGATCGCGTCGCACGGGAAGCGCTCGAAGAGGCCGTCGTCCATCATCGATTTCGCGCCGCCGAAGTTTTCCTCGGCCGGCTGGAAGATCAGGTTCAGCGTGCCGGAGAACTGGCGCGTGGCGGCGAGGTGGCGCGCCGCGCACAGCAGCATCGCGGTGTGGCCGTCGTGACCGCATGCATGCATCTTGTTTGCGTGGCGGCTCGCGTACGGCAGGCCGGTGGCTTCGGCGAGCGGCAGCGCGTCCATGTCGGCGCGCAGGCCGACGGTGCGCGTGCCTTGTCCTTCGCGCAGCACGCCGACGACGCCCGTCTTGCCGATGCCGCGATGCACTTCATAGCCCCACCCCGTGAGCAACTCGGCGACGAGATCGCTGGTCAGCGTTTCCTCGAACGCGAGCTCCGGATGCGCGTGGATGCGGCGGCGCACGTCGATCAGGTCGGGGGCGATCGCGGCGATGCCGGGGATGACGGGGTTCACGGCTTGCAGCATGGTGTCTCCTGTGGAGCAGGTGAGGCAGGTGGGGCCGGTGGGCGTTTGACGCACATATGACGGCCAAGCATATAAATTTCTGTCGGGTACCAGAAGCTGCTAAATTGCTTTGGTGCTCACCACCGGTTGCCGCTCGGGAATACCCTGATCCGCTGCGCGTGGCCGGGCGTCGGGTTTCCACGAATCACGCATGCCGCCATGAAATACCATCAGCTGAAAGCGTTCGTCACCGTCGCGGACGAAGGGAGCATCCGCGCGGCCGCGCGGCGCCTGAACGTGTCGCCGGCGGCGCTGACGAAGGCGGTAAAGGAGCTGGAGATCGCGCTCGGCGTGTCGCTCGTCGTGCGCACCGCGCGCGGCGTGCAACTCACCGCGTTCGGCCAGCAGCTGCAGGTGCGCGCGCGGCTGATCGTCGCCGAGATGCAGCGGGCGCGCGACGATATCGAGCAGGCGCAGGGCGCGATGACGGGCTCGGTCGCGGCGGCGATCACGCCGGCTGCGGCGGTGACGATCCTGCCCGACGCGTTTCGCGCGTTCCGGCGGCGCTTTCCGGTCGCGCGCGTCAATCTGATCGAAGGGTTTCCCGGCGTCGCGCTGCCGCGGCTGCACGACGGCTCGCTCGATTTCGCGGTCGCCGTCGTCGTGCCCGAACTGCTGGCGGCCGAGTTCGACCACGCGGAACTCTATGCGAGCCGATCGCTGATCGTCGCGCGCAAAGGGCATCCGCTCGCATCGGCCACGTCGCTGGCCGATCTCGTCGAGGCCGACTGGCTGATGAATCCGTCGCCGGAAAGCTCGACCCAGGTGCTGTTCAACTCGTTCGTCGCGTACGGGCTGCCGGTGCCGCAGCGGGTCGTCGAATGCCCGAGCTTCGGGCTCGCGCACAGCCTGATGACGGGCTGCGACCTGATCGCGTCGATGCCCGAACAGCTGCTGCAGGGCGAGTGGGCGCGCGACCAGCTCGCGGTGCTGCCGATCCGCGAGCGGCTGCCCGGCGTGTCCGTGCAGGTCGTCACGCGTCGCGACAGCCCGCTCACGCCGGCCGCGTCGATGCTGCTCGACTGCCTGCGCGATTCCGCGCGGCGCAAGGGGCTCCGATGAGTCGGGCAATGCATCGCGTAGTGATCCTGAACATCTGCCGCACACCGCGGACCATTCCCGCTCGCGGCGCGCTCGCCGCGAGCCGGTATCATAGCGGCCGGCCCGCCGTTCCGGCCGGCTTCCGACAACACGCCATCCGGCATCCAGCAATCAGAGGCATCACATGACCAGTGCAACCCAATTCGACAACGTATCGGTCGTCAAGCGCGCGAACGTCTATTTCGACGGCAAGTGCGTGTCGCATACCGTGCTCTTCCCGGACGGCACGCGCAAGACGCTCGGCGTGATCCTGCCGTGCGCGCTCAACTTCGGCACGGACGCGCCCGAATTGATGGAAGTGCAGGCCGGCAAGTGCCGCGTGAAGCTCGACGGCAGCAGCGAATGGCAAACCTACGGCGCCGGCGAGTCGTTCTCGGTGCCGGGCAAGAGCCGCTTCGACATCGAAGTGCTCGAGACGCTCGACTACGTCTGCAGCTACCTGTAAGCGCATGAGCACCGGCCGCAACCCATGCGCGCGGCCGGCGCGCTGAAAGCAGAAAGCCCCGCCGAAGCGGGGCTTTCTCGTATTCGGACGGCGCGCTGCCGTCCGGCGCGGTGCTTACAGGCAGGCGTTGATGTCGCCCGCGGAAGCGGCGTCGCCACGCATGCCGACCCACGTCTTCGCGCCCGGCTTCGACGCCGGACGAACCATCGCGGCCGCGCCGTTCGGCGGTTGCTGGCCCGGTACGTAGACATCGGTCGCGAGGCCGTTGGCGAGCACGTTCTGCGTGACCACCTGTTGCTGCGACTTGTCGGCCCAGGTCTTTGCGATGCACGCCGACACGTCCTCCGCGGACTTCTGGCTTTGCCCCACGTTCTGCATGGCCGGATCGGCTGCGTGTGCGGAAATTGCCACGGTCAATGCGATGAGCGGTAAGTATTTCACGTTCACGTTTTATCTCCCTCGAGTCGTGATTGATTGAGCGGGATGCGCAGCAGAACTTGAACTGCGTTCTTGTGAGATTGCATCGGACAAATGCGGTTCCGGCGATTCCGAAACAAGTTGTTAACACGCTTGCCAAACGACAACCCGGATGCTGTCCGTTCTGTTGCGATGCGGCATGGGTCGCGCACGGCCCGCGTGGAGGCGGGGACGCGGCGACGACATCATGCGTCGTGAGGTCGGCTCGCTGCCCTGTGGTGTGGCGGATTGACGGCCGCGGCGTGCTGCATGTATCTGCATGTCGCGCCGCGACGCTTCTTTATTGGATGACGAAGTGGAATGGCTGAAACGGTGGCCCCGTCGCATGAGCACCATGATGACAAACTTTCGTCCGATGAATTGTCAACCAAGTTTAAACGCCGGACGCGGCGGAATGCGAACCGGCGCGTAGGGTGCGCGTCGATCCGGAACGGCGGGGACGGTGAAGCGCGCGGTAGGTATCAGCTGCCCTTGCGTGCACCGGCGTCGCGCAGGTTGACAGGCACGACCGGGCGGAAGCGTTCGCGCTTGTGTTCGTCGTCGAAGTGCTGGAGCGCGGGCTTGATGAGGTCGCTGCGCGACACGATGCCGATGATGCGCAGCGATTGCGGATCGTCGACGACCGGCAGGCGTTCGAGGCCGAACATCGCGAGCCGCGACGCGACCACGCGGCACGTTTCGTGCGCGTGCGCGACGGCCGGCGCACGATCGATGAATGCGTTCGCGAGCGCCGCGCCGGGACCGGCTTGCGCACGCTGCGCGTCGAGCGTCGCACGATCGACGAGACCGAGCAGGCGGCCGTTCTGCACGACGGGGTACGCACGGTGCGTCTGCTTCGCGCCGAAGTACTGCGACTCGACGGCGTCGAGCGTCGTGCCGCCGTCGATCGAGACGAGATCGTCGGCCGGCGTCATCACCTCGGCCACGTCATGGCGTTCGAGCGGATCGACGCCGTATTCCCGGTAGATGTGGTAACCGCGGCGCGCGATCTTTTCCGTCATGATCGAACGCTTCATCACGACGGTCGCGAAGCCGTGCGCGACGAGCGTCGCCGCGAGCAGCGGCAGCAGCGCGTTCGCGTCGTGCGTGAGGCCGAACGCGAACACGATCGCGGTCAGCGGCGCACCGAGCGTGGCGCCGAGCGTCGCGGCCATGCAGACGAGCGGCCACAGCGCCGGATCGCCGCCGGGCAGCACCGGCGACAGCACGGTGCCGAGGCCCGCGCCGAGCATCAGCAGCGGGGCGAGTACACCGCCGGACGTGCCGGAGCCGAGCGCGATCACCCACATCACGGCCTTCACGGTCAATAGTGCGAGTGCGATCTTCAGCGCGATGTGCTGGTGCAGCAGGTCGCCGATCACGTCGTAGCCGACGCCGAGCGCGCGCGGCTCGAGCCAGCCGCCGATGCCGATCACGATCGCGCCGAGCGCCGGCCACCACATCCAGTGCACCGGCAGCTTCGCGAAGGTGTCCTCGACGCGGTACAGCGCGGCCGACAGGCCGCACGCGAGCGCGCCCGACAGCAGGCCCGCGACGATGCACGACAGCAGCGCGACGGGCGTCGGCGGTGCCGTGGTCAGCGCAAACAGCGGGTCGACTCCGAAGAACACGGCGCGGGCGAAACCGGCGACCGCGCAGGCGAGCGCGACCGGCAGGAAACTGCGCGGACGCCATTCGAACAGCAGCAGTTCGACCGCGAGCAGCACGGCGGCGACCGGCGTGCCGAACACGGCGGTCATGCCGGCGGCCGCGCCCGCGACGAGCAGCGTCTTGCGCTCGGCGGCGGTCACGTGCACGCATTGCGCGATCAGCGAGCCGAGCGCGCCGCCCGTCATGATGATCGGGCCTTCGGCGCCGAACGGGCCGCCGCTGCCGATCACGACACCCGACGACAGCGGCTTGAGGATCGCGACCTTCGGCGACATGCGGCTCTTGCCGAACAGGATCGCCTCGATCGCTTCGGGAATGCCGTGGCCGCGGATCTTCTCCGAACCGAAGCGCGCCATCAGCCCGACGATCAGCCCGCCGATCACCGGCACGACGATCACCCATGCGCCGAGCGTGTGGTGCGCGGGCGAACGGTCGGCGAACGAAAACTGCTGGAAGAAGAACAGGTTCGTGAACAGGTGGATCAGGCTCGACAGCACGAACGCCGCCAGCGTGCCGAGCAAGCCGATCCCGGCAGCGAGCAACGCGATCCTGGGCAGGCGTTCGTTGGTCGAGAAGTCGCGTTTGTGCGGTGCGTTCATCGGCGTGAGGATAGGTCGGTAAAGCCGGGGTCAGTTATTGATCTGCGGAACCTGGAACGTGCCCTTGAGCGATTTCAGTTCCGCGCGATGCATGGCCGCGAGGTGGGCGAGCAGCGTCTCGCCGGCTTCCTCGAGGTGGACCTCGACCTGCCGGCGGTCCGCTTCGCTCGTCTTGCGCTTCACGAGCCCGAGTGCCTCGCAGCGCGTCACCAGCGCAACGACGCCGTGATGCTGCGCCTGCAGGCGTTCCGCGAGCTCGCCGATGGTGGCCCATTCGCGGTGCGGATAGCCCTTGATGTGCAGCAGCAGCAGGTACTGCAGCGGCGTCACGCCTTCGCTTTGCGCGGCGCGTTCGGAGAAGCGCTCGAAACGGCGCATCTGGTAGCGGAACTCGGACAGTTGCTGGAAATCGCTTTTGGTCAGCGCGCGTCGGGTATCGGTCATTGCGGTCGGTCGGGCAGCAGTTTCGGTAACGTGAAATATATCACAATATGATATAAATGGCCGAATTTCAGCGAAATAGATACATTACGCTGTCGTCGGCCCGTTGAGCGTCCGCGTTACGCGGCTTCGAGCATCTGCGTCTGGCGGTACAGGCCGGTGACGAGATCCGTCTGCGTGATGATGCCGACGAGCCGGCGCGATGCGTCGACGACCGGGATGTGGTGATGGCCCGAATGCGTAAACAGCGGCACCAGCGCCGTGATCGGCATGGTCTGCGGCACGGATGCGACGTCGCGGGTCATCACGGTCGCGACGCTGGGCGGCCGGCCGCCGAACGATTGCGGCAGCTGCGCGGCCAGCCGCCGCCACAGCGGGACCGGGCGGCGCAACGGGCGCGTGAGGTCGGCGCGCGTGACGATGCCGACCAGGCGATCGCTGCCGTCCACGACGGGCAGCGCCTTCACGCGATGGCGGTCGAGCAGCGTCAGCGCGGCCGTGACCGACGTCGACGGCGCGACTTCGATCGCGTTCTTCGTCATCAGGTCGGCGCACGTGAGCCGGCCGAACGTGCGCGCATAGGCCTGCATCTCGGTTTCGCGCAGCAGCATTTCGAGGTCGTCCGGGTCGACGTCGAACCATTCGCCGCGGCGCTTCAGCGCGGCGTCGAGATCGGCGCGCGTGAAGCCGCCGCGTGCCGGCGCGGCGCTGCCGCCTTGCGGCTTCGCGTCGTTGCGCACGCCGCCGTGCGGATAGCGGTGGCCCGTCAGCGCGTGGTACACGAGCGCGGCCGACAGCAGGATCGCCGATTGCAGTGCGATCGGCTCGACCACGAAGCGCAAGCCGAGCGCGTGGATCGCCGGGCCGCCGAGCACGGCCGTCAGCGCGACCGCGCCCGACGGCGGGTGCACGCAGCGCAGCGCGAACATGCCGCCGATCGCGAGGGCGACCGCGACCGCGGCGGCCGTGATCGGATCGGCGATCCACTGCGCGCAGGCGACGCCGACGGTCGCCGCCACCAGATTGCCGCCGATGATCGACCAGGGCTGCGCGAGCGGACTCGCGGGCACCGCGAACAGCAGCACGGCCGACGCGCCCATCGGCGCGACGAGCAGCGGCACGAGGCCCGGCACGCCGGGCAGCAGCCGCATCGTGACGCCGACCGTCGCGATCCCGACGAGCGCGCCCGCGCACGAGCGCATGCGCTCGCGCCAGCCGAGCGTCATCGGATGGGGAATGAAGCTGTGCAGCCATTGGCGGAAGGTGCGGCGCGACGGGGAGGAGCCTGACGACATGGACGATTGAGCGGTAAACATGACGATGCGCATGACGCAGCGCGAGGACGTCGGGAATTATATCGCGTCGTGATATAAATTGTCGCGCTGCATCAACGCGTTGCCTGCGCGCGCCGCATCCGTCTTGCAGGAACCTTTCATCGGATGAAAGCCTGACTGCCCTGCGACCGCGCAAATTTGTCTGCAGCGGCGTACAATTCGGGCCACCGAATTCCCCGATACGCCACAACCACGCACGCGATGCCCGCTCTCCCGCCCGTTCCCCGGCATGGCGATCGCTTGCGCGTGGTTCGCGCGCACGCCCCGATTCCCGTCTGACGCGAGCGCCGCCGACGTTTCCCCACCGACACTCCCCAAGCCAATTCAATGGACATGCTCGAAAACATGCGCCTGTTCGTGCGCGTTGTCGAAGCCGGCAGTTTCACCGCGGTCGCCAAAGAAATCGATGCGACCACCGCGCAGGTGTCACGCGCGGTGTCGAACCTCGAAGCCCACGTACAGACGCGCCTGCTGCATCGCACGACGCGCCATCTCGGCCTCACCGAAAGCGGCGAGCGCTACTTCGAGCGTGCGAAATCGATCCTCGCCGAATTCGACTACGCGAACGCCGAGGCCCGCAATGCGCTGCTGCGGCCGAGCGGCAAGATGCGGATCCATGCGATGACGGGGCTCGGGCAGAGTCATGTCGTGTCGTCGATCGTGCGCTACCAGGAAGACAACCCGGACGTGTCGGTCGAGCTGACGCTCGCGCAACGGATGCCGAATCTCGTCGAGGAAGGCTACGACGTGTCGATCGTGACCGCGTCGCAGCTGCCCGATTCCGGCTATGTCGCGCAGACCTGCGGCACCAGTTGCAGCGTGCTGGTCGCATCGCGCGAATATCTCGCGCGGCACGGCACGCCGAAGACGCCCGACGACCTGCCGAACCACGTGTGCCTGCGCCTCGATACGCCGGCATCGCCGGCCAGCGAGTGGCGGCTCGAGCGCGACGACGGCGAGGAGACCGTCTACGAACTGCAGCCGGCACCGTTCCAGGTCAACGTGCCGGATGCGCTGTGCGTCGCGGTGCGGGCGGGGCGCGGCATCGCGTGCGTCGCGCTGTATACGGTGCTCGACGACCTGCGCGCGGGGCGCCTGATCCGCGTGCTGCCCGAGTATCGGTTGCAGACCGTCAGCGTGTACGCGGTCTATGCGACGCGCCGCTATCTCGATGCGAAGATCCGCACCTTCCTCGACCATCTGCGCACGACGCTCACGCCCGCGCTGGAGAACGACCTGCGCGAACTCGACCGGCTTGCGGTCGAGCCGATGCCGGGCAGCCGCCAGCGCGCCTGATGCCGCCGGTCGCACGCCCGGCGGCGCCCGGTATCACGCGTCCGGCGTGACGCGAATCCGTTCGAAGCGGCCGGCGAGCCACGCGTAGGCGGCGATGCCGAGCAGCCCGTGCGCGGCGACGAACCACAGTGCGCCCGCGAAGGAGCCCGTGTGCGCGACGAAGTAGCCGATCACGAGCGGCGTGACGATCCCCGCGAGGTTGCCGAGACCGTTGAACACGCCGCCGCTCAGGCCGACCATCCCTTCGGGCGCGGTGTCGGCGAGCACGGCCCAGCCGACCGCCGCGAGCCCCTTGCCGAAGAACGCGATCGTCATCAGCGCGATCACGACGGCATTCGACGACGCGCCGTTCGCGAGCACGAGCAGCGTCGCCAGCGCCATCCCGACGACGAACGGCGTCTTGCGGGCGCGCGACGGATGCACGCCGCGCCGGATCAGCCAGTCTGACAGCACGCCGCCGAGCACGCCGCCCGTGAAGCCGCAGAGCGCCGGCAGCGCGGCCACCCAGCCGGCTTCCATGATCGTCATCCCGCGCCCCTTGATCAGGTAGATCGGGAACCACGTGATGAAGAAGTAGGTGAGCGCGGTGATGCAGTACTGGCCGATGTAGATCCCCCACAGGTTGCGGTGGCGGAACAGCTGCGACGCGTCGCGCCACGATAGGCGCGAGCGCTCGCGGACGCGGTTCGCTTCGAGATCGACGAGCGCACCGTGCGCGCGCAGGTAGTCGCGCTCGGCGTTGCTCACGCGCGGATGGCCGTGCGGCTCGCGATACCACGCGAACCAGAGCGCCGACAGCGCGACACCGAGCATCCCCATCCACAGGAACACGTGTTCCCAACCGAGCGCGTGCGTGAGCCACGCCATCGCGGGCGTGAACAGCACGACGGCCATGTACTGCGCGGAGTTGAACAGTGCGGATGCGGTGCCGCGCTCCGCGGTCGGAAACCAGCACGCGACGATCCGCGAATTGGCCGGGAACGCCGGCGATTCGACCAGGCCGAGCATGAAGCGCATCGCGAACAGCGCGAGCGTCGCGGCCGCCCCCTGCACGGCGAACCAGCCGACCGTGCCCTGCAGCATCGTGAAGATCGACCACAGCAGCAGGCTCAGGCCATACACGCGGCGCGCGCCGAAACGGTCGAGCAGCCAGCCGCCCGGGATCTGGCCGAGTGCATAGGCCCACGCGAACGCGGAAAACACGATGCCGAGCTGCATGGGCGTGAGCCCGAGGGCGTGCGCGACGCCGGTACCGGCGATCGACATCGTCGCGCGGTCCGCATAGTTGACGACGGTGACGGCGAAGATCAGCGCGAGGACCGTGTAACGGACGCGGCCGATCGGGCGCGACGCTGTGGATGAGGCGGGAGAGGTGGAAGAGGCGGCGACGGCTGCGCCGCCGCTGGATCGATTGGGCATGCGAGTCTCCTGGCCTCCGGCGTACGGAGGCGTTTCATTGGATGTTGTCTTGGTCGGGGAGGGGCGTGCGGCGGTCAGCCTGTAACGCTCGTCGGCGGCCGCTGGCCCGCGAAGCACGCGGCGAGGTTGGCGAGCACGATCCGGCCCATTTGTTCGCGTGTCTCGTGCGTGGCGCTCGCGCGGTGCGGCTGCACGACGACGCGCTCGAGTTCGAGCAGCGCGGCCGGCACGCGAGGTTCGTCGGCGAACACGTCGAGCCCCGCGCCGGCGATCGTGCCTTCTGCGAGCGCGCGCACGAGCGCGGCTTCGTCGACGAGCTTGCCGCGCGCGACGTTGATCAGGAATCCTTTGCTACCGAGCGCGGCGAGCACGTCGGCGGTCACGAGCACGTTGCCGTGATCGGCGGACGCCGCGAGCACGAGCACGTCGCTGTCGCGCGCGAGCGCGGCGAGGTCGGGCACGTAGCGATAGCCGCTGTCGCGGTGTTCGCGCGGGCCGAAATAGCTGACCGGCATCCGGAACGCCTGCGCGCGCTGCGCGATCGCACGTCCTACGCGGCCAAGGCCGACGATGCCGAGCCGCTTGCCCGTCACCTGCGTCGCGAGCGGCTGCGCCACCTTGCCCCAGCGGCCGGCGCGCACGATGCGCTCGCCGGCGCCGAGGTCGCGCAGCGTCATCAGGATCAGCCCCAGCGCCATGTCGGCGACGTCGTCGGTCAGCACGTCGGGCGTCGTCGTCACGTGAATGCCGCGTGCGCGGGCGAGCTCGAGATCGACGGCGTCAGTGCCGATGCCGTTGATCGCGATGATCTCGAGCGCGCTCAGCCGCGCCATCAACGCGGCCGGCAACCCGTTCGCGCCGCCCGTGACGACGCCGCGGATGCGCGATGCGACGCGATCGAGCAGCGCGTCGGGCTGGTCGGCCGCATACAGCCGATGCACCGCGTAGCGGGCGGACAGTTCGGCGTCGATGATGTCGGGAAGCGGCTGGGTGAGCAGAAGGTCGATGGTCATGAGGGTCTCGGTCGGCGTGCGCGGCGCGGGCCGCGCATCAGGTGCAACCGAGTATAGGAATCGAATCGATATCGGTCTAACATCAAGACGCTATCGATTGATTCAAGATTTGAATGATTGAACTGAACCAGCTTCGCTGCTTCGTCGCCGTGGCCGAGGAACTGCATTTCGGGCGCGCGGCCAGGCGGCTCTTCATGACGCAGCCGCCGCTCAGCCGGCAGATCCAGTTGCTCGAGCACGCGCTCGGCATCGCGCTGCTCGAACGCAGCAGCCGGCAGGTCAGGCTGACCGCGGCCGGCGAGCGCTTCTTGCGCGACGCACGGCACATCCTCGAGTTTTCCGCGCGGGCCGAACAGGCCGCGCAGCGCGTCGCGCATGGCGGGGCCGGCCGCATCACGCTCGGCTTCACGGCCGTCAGCGCGTACCGGATGATTCCGGCGCTGCTCGCGCATGCGGCGCACGCGCTGCCCGACGTCGACGTCGAACTGCGTGAAATGGTGTCGACCGTGCAGATCGACGCGCTGGCGTCGCGCATGCTCGATGCGGGCTTCGTGCGCCAGCGTGCGGCGCGCCATCCGCTCGAATACCGGCTCGTGCAACGCGAGCCGATGCTCGTCGCGGTCGCGCAGGGCGCGCCGCTGGCCGCGTACGAGCGGATCGGCCCGGACCAGCTCGACCGGCAGCCGTTCATCGCGTATTCGCCGAACGAGGGCAAGTACTTCCACGACATGATCTCGGGAATGTTCGCCGGCGCCGGGCGCTTGCCGAACTACCTGCATTACGTCGGGCAGACGCATACGATCCTCGGCCTGGTGCGCGCCGGGCTGGGTGCGGCGCTGGTGCCGGCGTCGGCGCGCGAGCTGCATGTGGACGGCGTGGTGTTCCGGCCGCTCGCGGACGTCGACGTGGCGGCGGAGCTGTATCTCGCGTGGCGCGCGGACAACGACAATCCGGCGCTGCCGGTGTTCAACGCGATGGTCGAGCAGTTTCTGACGCAGGAGGCGGACGGCGGGGGCGTTGTTTAGCCAAGGTCTGTTGTCTGATGATATCAGGCGCCGCGCCCGACGCGCGCCGACACCGGCCTGCAAGACCGGCACAGACCGGCGCCGTCTGCGATTCCGGCCCAAAACCACCACGCGGAAGGCCCGTTTTTCATCCGCGCACGGGAAAACCCTCATTTTTCTCTCATCGGTCGTCGTATTACTGTATCGATACACTAAATCGATACAGTTGCGCCTGGAGGCGCACTGCAAAGGAGACGGCCATGACTACCTTCACCCGGCGGCGCTTTCTGCAAACGGCGCCCGCCGCCACGCTCGCGGTCGCGGGCGGCCTGCCGGCGATCGGCCGCGCGGCGCAAACCGTGACGCTGCGCTGCTCGTCGTCGATGCCGGCCGACCAGAACGCCGCGCACTACGTGTGGTACGAGCGGCTTGCCGCGAACCTGAAGGCGAGCGTCGGCGATGCGATCCGGGTCGACTACTTTCCGAACAGCCAGCTCGGCAAGGAGAGCGACGTCGCGCAGCAGGTGAAGATCGGCGCGATCGACATGATGATCGCGGGGTCGTCGATCTGGGCCACGGTCGCGCCCGAGCTCGGCATGCTCGATCTCGGCTACCTGTTCGACAGCTATGCGCACGTCGCGAAGGTGCTCGACGGCCAGGTCGGCACCAGCCTGAACGCGCTGCTGCAAAAGCGCGCGGGCTGCTCGGTGCTGACGTGGGGCTCGCACTTCGGTGGACGCTGCGTGTTCACGAAGCAGCCGGTGACGGCGCTGCCGGGCGTGAAGGGCACGAAGCTGCGCGTGCTGCCGACGCCGGCGTTCATGGACACCTTCAAGGTGATGGGCGCGGTGCCGACGCCGATTCCGTTCGGCGAGCTGTACATGGCCGTGCAGACGGGTGTCGTCGACGGGCTCGAGCACGATCCGGCCACCGTGCTCGCGAGCCGCTTCGACGAGATCGTCAAGTCGTGCTGGCAATCGCACCACGTGTTCGCGGCGATGACCGTCGTGATGGGGCGGCGCGCGCTCGAGCGGATTCCGGCGAACCTTCGCCCAGCGTTCGACCGCGCGGTGGCCGATGCGACCGCGCAACAGCGCGCGATCGCGACGCAGAAGGCCGCGCAGGCGGAGGCGGCGCTGAAGCAGCACGGGATGACGTTCCATCCGATGGCGGAGGCCGAGCGCGCCGCGCTGCGGCAGGCGATGCACGACCGCCTCTACGTGGCGTTCGCCAAGCAATATTCGGCCACCGCGCCGCTGTTTCCGGCGATCGCCGCGGCGCGGGGTTGAGCAATGGATACCGGTTCCGTTTCGAGCGTCGTGCCGGGCGCCGGCCCAGCCCGCCCCGCGCGCGCCGCCGTCCGCGCGCTGGCGGCGGCGATGCGCTGGATCGAATACGTGTCGGCCGCGGTGCTGGCCGTCGACGTGCTCGTGGTGTTCGTGTCGGTCGTGTTCCGCTATTTCCTGCACGATCCGGTCGACTGGGCCGAGGAGGTCGCGAGCGCGCTGATGATCGTGCTGGTGTTCTTCGGCGCGGCGACGGTGCTCGGCCGCAGCCAGCACGTCGGCATCGACCTGTTCCGCGGCTGGCTGCCGGCGCGCTGGCAGGGTGCGCTCGTGCAGATCGGACACTGGATCGTCGCAGCGGTGTCGCTGAACCTGCTGGCGTCGTCGTGGCAGCTGCTCGGCGATTCGTACGACCAGTTGACGACCGGCGGCCTGCCGGGCTGGATCAAAGTGTATCCGATGATGTTTGGCGCGCTGTTCATGAGCGTGTTCGCGCTCGCGAACGCGCTGAACGCGCCGCGCCGCCGCGTACTTGGCACGCTTGCGTGCTGCGCGGTGCTCGCGGGCGCCGTGTACGGCTGGAACGCGCTGCGGCCCGAGCATGCGATCGCGCCGGGGGCGCTGCTGATCGCCGGCTTCGTCGGCGGGCTCGTGCTGGGCGTGCCGATCGGCTTCGTGCTCGCGTTCTCGGCGCTGCTGTATTTCCTCGCCGACCCGACGCTGCCGTTGCAGGTCTACTCGCAGCAGGTGATGGCCGGCGCCGATCACTTCGTGCTGCTGGCGGTGCCGTTCTTCGTGCTGGCCGGCTTGCTGATGGAGTCGAACGGGATGTCCACGCGGCTCGTCGAATTGCTGCTGCGGATCTTCGGGCGGGTGCGCGGCGGGCTCGGGTTGATCGTGATCCTTGCGACGGCGTGCTTTTCCGGCGTGTCGGGTTCGAAGCTGGCCGACATCGCGGCGGTGGGCGGCGTCGTGATGCCGGCCGTGCGCCGTGCGCGCCAGGACCCCGACGAAACCGCGGCGCTGCTCGCGTGCAGCGCGGTGATGGCCGAGACGATCCCGCCGTGCGTGAACATGATCATCATGGGCTTCGTCGCGAACATCTCGATCGCGGGGCTGTTCGTCGCGGGAATCGTGCCGGCGGCCGTGCTCGCCGCGTCGCTGGCGGTCGTGACCGTGATCTGCGGACGCCGGATCGACATCGACGCGGTGTTCGTCGAGCGCCGCGCGTGGCTGCCGCTCGCGGGCGGCGCGCTGGTCGCGCTGATCATGGTCGTGATGATCGGCAAGGGCGTGACGTCGGGCATCGCGACCTCGACGGAAGTGTCGGCCTTCGCGGTGGTCTATGCGCTGGTGATCGGCTGGACGGCGTTCCGCGAACTGACCTGGCGCTCGGTCGGCCGCGTGTTCGTGCGTGCGGCATCGATGGCGAGCGGCATCCTGTTCATCGTCGCGGCGGCGTCGAGCGTGTCGTTCGCGCTGTCGATCGAGCAGATTCCGGCGCTCGTCTCGGGCACAATGACCGCGTTTGCCCATCAGTACGGCTCGACGGCGTTCCTGTTGCTGGCGGCGCTCCTGATGATCGTGTTCGGCGCCGTGCTCGAAGGCGCGCCCGCGCTGATCATCTTCGGGCCGCTGCTCGCGCCGATCGCGCTGCAGCTCGGCATCAACCCGTTGCATTTCGGCACGGTCGTGGTGGTGGCGATGGGGCTCGGGTTGTTCGCGCCGCCCGTCGGCCTCGGGCTGTTCACGACCTGCGCGATCACGGGGACCGAGGTCGCGCGCGTCGCCCGGCCGATGGTGAAATACCTGCTGGTGCTGTTCGTTGCCCTCGTGGCGCTGATCTTCGCACCGGCGTTTTCGTTGTGGCTGCCGGCCCGTTTCGGCCTGTAGCCCGTTCAATGCAAGACGACATGAGTACGATTCAGGACGTGGCCCGTCATGCGGCCGTTTCGGTCAGCACGGTTTCGAACGTGCTCAACGGCCGCACTGACCAGATGAAGCCGGAGACGCTCGAGCGCGTGAAGGCGTCGATGGATGCGCTGCAGTACCGGCCGAGCACGCTCGCGCGCCAGCTCAAGACGGGGCAGACGCCGCTCGTCGGGTTGCTGGTGCCGTCGATGGCGAATCCGATGTACGGCTACATCGCGCGCGAGATCGAGGCTTGCGCGCAGGAGCAGTACGGTCATCGCGTGCTGATCGGCAACACGTACCGCGACGCGGGCAAGGAGGCGGCGTTCTTCGACGACCTGTTCGCGCACGGCGTGCGGCGCGTGATCGTGATCTCGTCGCTCGCCGATGAAAGCCACCTCGAACGCGCGGCCGAACGCGGGATGACGGTCGTCAGCTACGACCGCCGCGCGACGCCCGGCGAGCAATCGAAGGTCGATCACGTGACGGCCGACAACGAGGCGGCCGCGCGGCTCGCGACCGGCTGCCTCGTCGCCGCGGGCCATACGCGGCTCGCGTTCGCGACCGTGGCCGGCATCACCGTGAGCCGCAGCGACAAGATTCGCGGCTTTCTCGAAGTTGCGCGCGACGCAGGCGCCGATGCGCAAGTGCTCGAAGGCGGCCCGGCGAACGAATACGGCGACGCGGTGATCGTCGAGGTCGGGCGCGCGCTCGGCGCCGCGCTCGCGGCCGATCCGGCGCGGCCGACCGGCGTCGTCGCGGTCAACGACCTGTTCGCGCTCGGCCTGATGGCGGGGCTGCGCGACGGCGGATTGCGCGTGCCGGACGATGTGTCGGTCGTCGGGATGGACGGCCATTTCCTGTCGGCGATCTCGTGGCCGGCGCTGACCACGGTGCAGCTGCCCGTCACCGAGATGGCCGCGGAGATGGTGCGGCGCGTGATGCGGCACGACGGCGACCCGTCATCGGCGCCCGGGCAGTGCGTGTTCCCGGGCGTCACGCTGGTCGAGCGCGCGTCGGTTGGGCCGCGGCCGCGCGCGGTCGAATCGAACGGAGACAACGCATGACGCGCGTCTACGTGACCCATCCGTCGGGGATGTTCGATTACTACTTCGGCGCGAAGGCGCTGCGCGCGCTGCAGGCGATTGCGGACGTCACGTGCAACCAGCTCGACCGGGAGCTCGGCACGGACGAGCTGATCGCCGCCGCGCAGGGGTGCGATGCGATCATCGCGTACCGGCAGACGCCGGCGCCGCGTGCGCTGTTCGCGGGGCTGCCCGCGCTCGCCGCGTTCCTGCGCTGCGCGGTCGACATCCGTACCGTCGACGTCGACGCGGCGAGCGAGTTCGGCGTGCTGGTCACGCAGGCGAGCCCCGGGTTCGGGCCGGCCGTCGCGGAGTGGGTGATCGGCGCGATGATCGGCCTCGCGCGCGGGATCGGCGGCTACGCGGATGCGTACCACCGTGGCACGCCGCCGCCGCCGCGGATGGGCCGCGAATTGCGCGGCAGCACGCTGGGCGTGGTCGGCTATGGACAGATCGCGCGTCATCTCGTGCCGATCGCGACGGCGTTCGGGATGCGCGTGCTCGTGTGCGACCCGTACGTGCGGGTCGACGCGCCGTCGATCGAACAGGTCGACCGCGCGACCTTGCTGCGCGACGCGGATTACGTCGTGTGCCTCGCGCCCGCGACGCCGGCCACCGCGAACCTGTTCGATGCGCGCGCGTTCGCCGCGATGAAGCCGGGCGCGTGCTTCGTCAATGCGTCGCGCGGCGAGCTGGTCGACGAGCAGGCGCTGGCCGACGCGCTCGACGGCGGCCGGCTGGCCGGTTGCGCGCTCGACGTCGGCCGCGCGGCGGACCAGATGCCGACGCCCGGACTCGCCGCGCATCCGCGCGTGATCGCCACGCCGCACATCGGCGGACTGACGCGACCGGCGGTCGAGCACCAGGCGCTGGAGACGGTCGACCAACTCGCCGCGCTGCTCGACGCACGCGTGCCGAACGGCGCGGTCAACGCCGCGCATGCGACGCGGCTCGAACGCTGGCGGTCGGCCGACGCGTCCGCCGCGCCGGGTGTGCGATGACGCGCGACGAAGGCGGCATGCGGCTGGCGCCGGTGTGCGATTGCCATATCCACATCTACGACGATGCATATCCGCTCGCGCCGACGGCGACGTTCCGCCCGCCGCATGCGCCGGTGGATGCGTATCGCCGCGTGCAACAGACGCTCGGCCTCGCGCGCGTGGTCGTCGTGCAACCGACCGGTTATGGCTTCGACAACCGCTGCACGCTCGATGCGCTGGCCGCGCTCGGCCCGCAGGCGCGCGGCGTCGCGACGGTGCCGGTCGACGTGCCGGATGCCGAACTCGAGCGGCTGCACGCGGCAGGCATCCGCGGCGTGCGGTTCATGACGCTGTCGGGCGGCGTCGCGCGATGGGACGAGCTCGAGCGGATGGCCGCGCGGATCGCGCCGCTCGGCTGGCACATCGATTTGCAGCTCGATGGCCGGACGCTGCCCGACGTCGAGCCGATGCTGGCGTCGTTGCCGGCGCGCGTCGTCATCGATCACACGGGCAAGTTCCTGACGCCGGTTGCACCGGATGCGCCGGCCTTCGTTGCGTTGCGGCGCCTGCTGGATCGCGGCCACGTGTGGGTGAAGCTGTCCGCGCCTTACGAGACCTCGCGATCCGGTGCGCCCGGTTACGACGACGTCGCATGCCTTGCCGCCGTGCTCGCACGCGCGCATGCGGCGCGCTGCGTGTGGGGCAGCAACTGGCCGCACCCGAACGCGTCGCCGCTGCCCGACGATGCGCAGCTCCTCGGCTGGTTGCACGCGTGCGCGGCGGACGCGGCGGTCGACCGCGCGATACTCGTCGACAACCCGGCCGTGCTGTATGGGTTCGATGCGGACACCTCGATCGGTGCCGCGACGTAACGTGGTCGGCCGCGGGCCGAGCCTCGACGGGCATGCGGTCGACGCGTTCGTCCACGACTTTCCGGTGCGATAGGCGCTGCGTGAAGCGAAGAGGGTGAAGCGGGGAAGGTGTAGCAGCGGGAGTTGAAGCGCGGGGGGGGGGGGGGGGGGGGGGGGGGGGGGGGGGGGGGGGGGGGGGGGGCGGGGGGGGGGGGGGCGGGCGGGGGGGCGGGGAGGAGAGGCACCAAAACAACCACGCCA
>NZ_QTQJ01000047.1:0-44239 GCF_003853795.1 Burkholderia sp. Bp8991
GCGCGGCGGCCGCCGCGATGTGCGGCTGCGCGAATGCATGCAACGTGCACCAGCATGCGCACGCGAGTGCGTGGGGCAGCGCGCTGCCGACGTCGGACGCGAAGGGCTTCTGGGGCGCGTTCGGCTGTTCGTGCTGGGCGGTCTGACATGTCGACGACGATCGGCCGGTACAGCCCCGCGTGGATCCGTGTCCTGCTCGCGCAGCCGTGGGTCGGCGCGCTGGTCCGGCTTGCACTCGTTTCCGCCTTTCTGATCGGCGGCGTCGCGAAGGCGCTCGACTTCGACGGCGCGGTCGCGGAGCAGGCGCATTTCGGCCTGCATCCGCCTGCGCTATGGGCTGCACTGGCGATTGTCGTCGAGATCGGCGGTTCGCTGTGTGTGGTGTTTCGCCGCTTCACGTGGCTCGGCGCCGGCAGCCTCGGCGTGCTGACCGTCGTCGCGATGCTGGTGGCGAACGACTTCTGGAACCAGACGGGCGCAGCGCGCTTCATGGCGCTCAACGGTTTCTTCGAGCACCTCGGCCTGATTGCAGCGCTCGTCCTCGTCACGATGCTGGGCGATGCCCGGCATGCGCAAGGCGACGGTCGCGCCTGAGGGCATGAGCCGCGCATTGCGACGGAACGCAGATTCGATCACCAGGCGGCTTTTCCCCGTTGCGCCTTTGAAAGAGGCGCAACGGGGATTCCTTTGCGCGACGCGTTGCAGGCGTGCGGCAATTGGGGGCACGCGTGGCGTTGCCCATCGTGCTCACCGGCGAAATCACTTTTGATCTGAAATCACGAATCGGCGGCCGATTCCGTCGCCAGCCTTGTCGGGCGGGGCCGCCGCGCGAACGGACCCTCCGGACGCGATATCCGCCCACCCCTTCAGACCACGTTTTAGACCTCCAGGGACTCAACTGTGTCGAATTCCGTCTTGGACAGACTTAACCCGTCTGCCTAGACTGAACTCGCTTTCCCTCACCCCTGGAGAAAATGATGAGTCTCAAAGACAAGCTGCCCGGTAACAAGATCCTTGGTTTCGGTACTGCCCCGCTCGGCAACATGTTCCGCAACATCCCGGACGCGGAAGCGGCGGCCACCGTCGAAGCGGCATGGCAACACGGCATCCGTTATTTCGATTCGGCCCCGTTCTACGGCGCCGGCCTCGCGGAAATCCGCCTCGGCGACGCGCTGGCGAATCACCCGCGTGACGAATACGTACTGAGCACCAAGGTCGGCCGCGTGATCCTCGACGAAGTCGAGGACGTGTCGGCGCGCGATCTCGGCGAGAAGGGCGGCCTGTTCGAACACGGCCGGCCGAACCGCATCGTCAACGACTACACGGCCGATGCGACGCTGCGTTCGATCGAGGACAGCCTGAAGCGTCTGCGCACCGACCGCCTCGACATCGTCTGGGTGCACGACATCGCACAGGACTTCTACGGCGACGAATGGCTCGCGCAGTTCGAAGTCGCGCGCAAGGGCGCATTCCGCGTGCTGAGCAAGCTGCGTGAAGAAGGCGTGATCAAGGCGTGGGGCCTCGGCGTGAACCGCGTCGAGCCGATCGAGCTCGTGCTCGACCTCGCCGAACCGCAACCGGACGGCATGCTGCTCGCCGGCCGCTACACGCTGCTCGATCACGAGCGCGCGCTGCAACGCGTGATGCCGGCGGCTGCCGCGCAGAACGTCGGGATCGTCGTCGGCGGCCCGTACAGCTCGGGCGTACTCGCGGGCGGCACGCACTTCGAATACCAGAAGGCTTCGCCGGAAATCCTCGCGAAGGTCGAGCGCATCAAGGCGATCGCCACACGCTACGACGTGCCGATCAAGGCCGCCGCGCTGCAGTTCTCGATGTCGCATCCTGCCACCGTCGCGGTGATTCCGGGCGCGAGCCGTCCGGAGCGGATCGCGGAAGACCAGGCTGCGCTGAACGTGGTGATTCCGGCCGACTTCTGGCGCGAAATGCGTGAACAAGGTCTGATTGCGGCCAATGCGCCGCTGCCGACCGATCGTTGATCCGCAAAGGTGATGACATGGCACAGGCCAATGCAAGCATCGAGATCACGGCTTCGGCCGACACGGTCTGGACACTGATCGGCGGCTTCGGGTCGCTGCCCGACTGGCTGTCGTACATCCCGGCGAGCGAGCTGAGCGAAGGCGGTCGCGTGCGCAGCCTCGCGAACCCGGACGGCGATGCGATCGTCGAGCGGCTGGTCGCCTTCGACGACGCGGCACGCAGCTACACGTACGCGATCCTCGACGCGCCGTTCCCGGTCGTGAACTATCGCTCCACGCTGCGCGTGCGCGAGAACGGCGCGAACGCGGCGACGGTCGAGTGGTCGGGCACGTTCACGCCGGATGGCGCGACCGACGACGAAGCGATCCGCCTCTTCCGCGGTATCTACGAGGACGGTCTTGCCGAGCTGGCGAAGCGGTTCACGGCGTGACGGTGTCGTGGCGTAGCGGCGCGATCGCGTGACGGTGTGACGATGTCGCGCGCGGTGGCGCGGGTGCCGGTCGTGTCGGCACCCGCCGGCGCCTTGCGCCGTGGCGGGTTTTCATCCGTGACGACGCGCGGCACCCGCGCCACCGCGCGTGCATCGTCAATCGTCGTATGAACGTGCCGAGCCGTCGTCGGCGGTGCGGTCGCACCGTTCGTCGTCCGGCCGCCGCGGCGGCATGCGATGGACGCGGAACGCGCCCGCATGCGGCGGCGGGGCAACGACCGATAACGCGCGGTTATACCGGTATCACATCCCGTCAATTGTCGCGCGGGGGCGGACTCCGTATGCTGGCCCATTGCGCGGCTTTCCGGCGCATTTCGGACGTGCGCGTCAGTCGGTGCGCCGCCGGCACGCGCTGCGCGCACGGCAGCGCCGGCGCGTGAGCGTGCCGGCCGGCGCACGCGGCGGCACCCGAGCCCGGCATCGAGCGCCCCGCTGCACGGGTTCGAACCGCCCGGCCCACTCACGGCGACGCGACAGGCGCGCCGGCACGACAAACAACACACAACACCTATGCGAGCCCGTGATCGCACGGCGTTCGCCCCCGATCCATCTACAGAGGAAACGAACATGACACTCGCAGGCAACCTGCTGATCGGCTCGCGCGCACGGCGCGGCACGAACGGCGACACATACGCGGTCGACGCATCCAGCGGCGAACGCATGGCGCCGGCCTTCGGCGGCGCGAGCAGCGTCGATCTCGATGAAGCATGCGCGCTCGCCTGGGCCGCGTTCGACACGTATCGCGAAACGCAACCCGAAGCGCGCGCGACGTTCCTCGAGACGATCGCGGCGAACATCCTCGCGCTCGGCGACGAACTGGTCGAGCGCTGCGTCGCGGAAACGGGCCTGCCGCGCGCCCGCGTCGAAGGCGAGCGCGGCCGAACGGTCGGCCAGCTGCGGATGTTCGCCGACGTGGTGCGCGCGGGCGACTACCTCGACGCGCGCATCGATCCGGCGCAGCCGGCACGCCAACCGGCGCCGCGTCCCGACCTGCGCCTGCGTCATATCGGCCTCGGGCCGGTCGCGGTGTTCGGCGCGAGCAATTTCCCGCTGGCATTCTCGGTCGCGGGCGGCGATACGGCGTCCGCGCTCGCGGCCGGCTGCCCGGTGATCGTGAAGGCGCACCCGGCGCATCCGGGCACGTCGGAACTGGTCGGGATCGCCGTGCAGCGGGCGGTGAAGACGTGCGGGATGCCGGAAGGCACGTTCTCGCTACTGTTCGACACCGGCCTCGAGATCGGCCAGGGGCTCGTGCGCGATCGGCGCATCAAGGCGGTCGGCTTCACCGGTTCGCGCCATGCCGGCACCGCGCTGATCGCACTTGCGAACGCGCGGCCCGAGCCGATCCCCGTGTACGCGGAAATGAGCAGCATCAATCCGGTGCTGCTGTTCCCGAACGCACTCGACGCGCGCGGCGACGCGATCGCGCAGCAGTTCGTGCAGTCGCTGACGCTCGGCGCCGGGCAGTTCTGCACGAATCCGGGGTTGATCCTCGCCGTGGACGGGCCGGCACTCGAGCGCTTTACCGCCGCGGCGGCGGAGCGTCTCGCCCAGGCCGCGGCGGCGACGATGCTCACGCCGGGTATTCATCAGGCCTTCGAGCGTTCGGTGGCCGCGCTCGCGCAGCATCCGCAGGTGCGCACCGTCGCGCGCGCGCATGCGCCGGCCGGCGCGTACCAGGGGCAGGGCGCGCTGTTCTCGACGAGCGCGGACGCGTTCCGCGAGTCGAAGGCGCTGCATGAGGAGATGTTCGGCGCGGCGTCGCTGATCGTCCGCTGTCCGGACCTCGAGACGATGCTCGATCTGATCGAGTCGCTGGAAGGGCAGCTGACGACGGCGCTCCATATCGACGAAGCCGACTACGCCGCCGCGCGCACGTTCCTGCCGGCGCTGGAGCGGCGCGCGGGCCGCGTGCTCGTCAACGGTTTCGGCACCGGCGTGGAAGTCGCGCATGCGATGGTGCACGGCGGCCCGTATCCGGCCACCGCGGACGGGCGTACGACGTCGGTCGGCAGTCTCGCGATCCGTCGTTTCCTGCGGCCGGTCTGCTATCAGGACATGCCGGAGGCGCTGCTGCCCGATGCGCTGAAGACCTCGAACCCGCTGGCGATCAACCGGCTGATGGACGGGAAGGTCACGCTCGCGAACTGACACGCGAGCGGGGGGAAGCCGGCATCAGGTATCGCGCATGCAATCGCATGCGGACCGCTGCCGGCGCGATCGATTTCAGCCGCATTCGTGTGCGGGGATGCGGACGGCACGATAGATTCTTTGTCTTTGCCGGCGATCGCGCCCCCCGTCACGTCACTTGACCGTCGCGACCACATCCTCGCCGGTCAGAATCTCGCGAAACACGCCGACCAGCGGCCGCAGGTTGACCTTGTGCCACGCGGCCCACAGCGGCGTGCGATAGCTGAACCACGGCAGCTCGCGCAGCACGACGCCTTCCGGCACCTGGTGACGCAGGCTCTGCTGGATCATCGTCACGCCGAGCCCGGCGGCGACGAGCCCGAGCGCCGCGAGCGGCTCGCTCGCCTCGACGGAAATATCCGGCGAGAAACCGGCCTTCGCGCACGCGGCGACGAACGCGCCGTGACGCGGCGCGCTTTCCTGCTGCGTGACCCCGATCCACGGCTGCGTCGCGAGATCGTCGGCCACAAGCGTCTTCTTCTTCGCGAGCGGATGGCCTTCGGGCAGCGCGAGCAGCATCGGGTCGTTCAGCACGCGCATCGATTCGAGTTCCGGATCGTCGGGCGCGGGCGGCTCGGTCACGAGCGCGATGTCGAGACTGCGCTCGCGCAGGCCTTCGAGCTGCGCGGCGGACGTGTAGTTGTACAGCGCGATGTGGACGGCCGGGCGGTCCGCGCGCAACGTCTTCAGTGCGCGCGGCAGCACGCCCGAGTGCGTGGCCGTTTCCAGGTAGCCGATGCAGAGCCCGCCTTCGTCGCCGCGGCCGAGCCGGCGCGCGAGCGATTCCAGCCGGTGCGCATGGCGCAGGAACGCCTGCGTCTCGCTGAGGAACGTGCGGCCGTCGCGTGTCAGACGAATACGCTGCTGGCTGCGCTCGAACAGCGTCAGCCCGAGCTTTTCCTCGAGCTGCGCGATCTGGCGGCTGAGCGGCGACTGCGAAATGTGCAGCCGTTCGGCGGCGCGGCCGACGTGTTCTTCCTCCGCGACCGCGATGAAATATTGAAGCTGACGGATGTCGAGCATATAAGACCTCGGGGGACTCAACTTTGATGAATTATGTCTTGGACAGACATAACCATGCAACCTAGACTGGACGCACTTTTCCGTGACCTGTGGAGAAATGCATGCGTCTCAAAGCCACGCTGCCGGCCGACAACACGCTCGGTTTCGGCGCCGCCCCGCTCGGCAACATGTTCCGCGACATCCCCGACGACGAAGCCGCCGCGACCGTCGAAGCCGCGTGGGCGCGCGGGATCCGCTACTTCGACACCGCGCCGTCGTACGGCGCGGGGCTGGCCGAGTCGCGTCTGGGCGACGTGCTCGCAGGCCATCGGCGCGACGACTACGTGATCAGCACGAAGGTAGGTCGCGTCGTGCTCGACGAAATGGAAGGCGCGAGCGCGCGCGACTACGGCGAGAAGACCGGGATCTTCGCGCATGGCCGCGCGAACCGGCTCGTCAGCGACTACACGGCCGACGCGACGCTGCGCTCGATCGAGGGCAGCCTGAAGCGCTTGCGTACCGATCGCCTCGACATCGTATGGGTGCACGACATCGCGCAGGACATCTACGGCGACGAATGGCTCGCGCAGTTCGAAGTCGCGCGCAAGGGCGCGTTCCGCGTGCTGGGCAAGCTGCGTGAAGAAGGCGTGATCGGCGCGTGGGGGCTCGGCGTGAACCGCGTCGAGCCGATCGAGCTCGTGCTCGATCTCGACGAACCGCAGCCGGACGGCATGCTGCTGGCCGGCCGCTATACGTTGCTCGATCACGAGCGCGCGCTGCCGCGGGTGATGCCGGCGGCAGCCGCGCGAGGCGTCGGGATCGTCGTCGGCGGTCCGTACAGTTCGGGCGTGCTGGTCGGCGGCGCGCACTTCGAATACCAGAAGGCTTCGCCGGAAATCGTCGCGAAGGTCGAACGCATCAAGGCGATCGCCGCACGCTACGACGTGCCGGTCAAGGCGGCCGCGCTGCAGTTCGTGCTCGCGCATCCCGCGGTCGCGTCGGTGATTCCCGGTGCGAGCCGTCCGGCGCGCATCGCGGAAGATGTCGACGCGCTGAACGCGACGATTCCGGCCGATTTCTGGCGCGAGATGCGCGAGCAGGGGCTCGTCGCCGCGAACGCGCCGCTGCCGATCGATCGCTGATCGGGCCGGTCGACGCGAGTCGATAAAAAATGCCCGCGCAAGCGGGCATCGTCGGGACGGTGCGGTGCGGCGCGCCGTTCGGGCGCGCGCTTGGCCGTTCAATTAGAATCTCTAACAAAATGAACGGATGGGGCTGCCAACCTGTCGCCCGCTCTGCTCACCACTTCGTTGTTTCGCTGACGACGAGACCATGGCAAAACCGATACTCGATGGCGAAATGCGGTCACTGATCCAACCGCTGCGATATTTCGTGCGCGAATGACTGGTTTAGCGCTTGCGTGCCGTTGCGGTCATCGCCGACAAAGGTACGACTCGAACGCCTTTGTGGAGAGTATTCACTCTCCGCGTGCGAAGGCCGTCATCCCGCTTCGCTCGAACAGAAAAACCAAGCGTCGCTATAGCCGCGTGCTGTATCGGATGAGCTTTATCGATGATCGCTCTGCCCCTGAACAAGCCGCTTGACTTCCTCGATCACTTCGTCTGCCAGCGACTCGGGTACGCCCCAGTAATCGAAGATACCGCCATCCGCATGATTCTGTCCGCACGTCACAAATACGCCGGTGCCAAATCGATTCTTGAGATGGGTAGCCAGCCAGCCAACGAAGCCACTATTGTCTGCCCCTGCCGGGAAGTGGAATCGAAAGATGCCGAACTGTTCCTGGTGTGAACCGTCACTCGGCACAAGCTGACTCCACACGTTGTCGTCTCGCACCAAGGCAAGTGCGTCGGCCCGCACAGCGCTTGGGAATTGATCCAGCGGAAATTCAATGAACGTGTACGTGCCGGAGTAAATCCGTAGGCGTGCCTCGGTGATGACTCGTCGAAGGCGACGCTCAGTTTGTTCGACGGTCTCACGTGAAATATCAACCATGTCTACTCCGAGAATGAGGCGGTTACAGGTCAGATCATCAATGCAAGTAGAAACGAACTTCATCCTACCAGCATGTGACGCAATCACCGGCGAATAGTCGCCCGAACCGAGCGGACCGGATAACCCGACAACCCGCACAAATGTAAACAGACCCTGGAGCTGCCCGGAGCAGGCGTTTGGCGGACAGACAGGTCGCTCAACATCACCCTGCACTCGAATCGTCGATCGCGGCCAGCGCCTGCCCTGTCAGTCCGACTCCGATGGCGAGGCGACGAAGCGCATGCCAGCCAAGCCTTGTGGCGCCGGCTACTGCTGCATCACGGCGCCTGCGCTGGCACCGATGACAAACAACGTGCCGATACTTTGCAGCAGGGTCACGGGCTGCCCGAGTACCGCAAATCCGATTGCCGAGGCGATCGCAGGCTCGACGCTCATCAGGATGCCAAACGCCGACGCCGTCATGCGCCGTAACGCAATCATCTCCAGAACATAAGGCAGGAGCGGGACGAGCACGGCGAGACCGGCAGCGTCGATCAATTGCCCGGCCGGAAAATGCCCGCCGCTTTCCGCGAGGCCGAATGGCGCGGTCACGAGCGCCGCGACGATCAGCGACGTGGACAGGCCTTGCAAACCATCGAACAGCGACCCCACGCGCTTCATCATCAGGATGTAGGCGGCCCATCCGAGCGCCGAGCCGAGCGGGAATACGAGCGCCGAAACCGGCACGATCCACATGTCGTCCTGGCGCGCGAGCAGCACGATTCCTGCCAGGGCGAGCGCGGCCCACGCAAGCATCCGGATCTTGCGTACGCCGATGGTCGCGACGCACAGCGGCCCCAAGAAATTGATCGCGACCGCGAGCCCGAGTGGCACGCGCTTGACCGCCTCGAAGAAGCACAGTGTCATGCAGGCCATCGCGCAGCCGAGCGCGATGGCGGCGATCCAGCGCTGCCGGGAATAGCGCCGGACGGGCGGGCGCACGATCACGGCCAGCGCGAAGGCGGCGAAGCACAGGCGCAGCCAGGTCGTGCTGAACGTTCCGTACTCGATCATCGCGGGCCGCGACAGTGCAGCGCCGAGCTGGACGCTGCACATCGACACCACGGCGAACCCGGGCGCCAGAGCCGCTTGGAAGCGTCGTGTCCGCGACGCGCCAAACGACGCATTCGCCGTGAACGCGTCGCGCGCAACCGGTGTGGAAGCGGTCGTGTGCCGGCCGGCCCGGATGCTTCCGGTTTCTTCGTTCATGCAGTGCTCCATGATGGCGATGCGGCGATGGTAACCACGCATGTTCGTTTGGTATAAGCTCGAATTTTTTATGGGCGCTTCAAGAATATTTATGGCTCGGGATCTCGACAGCGGCTTGTTGCGCACCTTTCTGATCGTGGTCGAAACCGGTAGCGTGAGCGAGGCGGCGCAGGCGCTGCATCGCACGCAGGCCGCCGTCAGCATGGCATTGCGCCGGCTGGAAGAATCGGTCGGGCAGCGCCTGCTCGAACGTTCGCCACGCGGCATCAAGCCGACAGCGGCGGGCAGCGTGCTGCTGCCTTACGCGCAGCGCATGCTCGACATCGGTATCGCGGCGCGCGCTGCGCTGAATGCAGGTGAGATCTCAGGGACGGTCCGGCTCGGCCTCCTCGAGGACATCGCTGTTGGCCATCTGCCGCACACGCTGCGTGATTTTGGCGCGTCGTTCCCGAATGTCGCCGTGGAGATCGTCGTCGATTCGAGCAAGGCGCTGTCGCAGGATTTCATGAATGGCTCGCTCGATTTCGCGATCATCGACCCGACGTTCATCCATGCGGAACCGCTCGTGCGGTGGCAGCATCCGCTGTTCTGGGCGGCTGGCCTTGCGTATGACGGAGATGTCCGCCACGGTCCATTGCCGTTCGTCGCATTCGGCGGTGCGTGCCCGTGGCAAGACAGGCTGTATGCGTCATTGCGCGATGCTCGGGTCGCATGGAAAGTCATCTGCACGAGCACGAGCCTGGCCGCCATTCAATCCGCAGTCGAGGCAGGGCTGGGGGTCACGGTCCTGCTCGAATGGAACGTCCGGCGCGATTCGATGCGCGTGCTCGATCCGGCTGCCACCGGATTGCCGCACCCGCCATCTGCGGAATTCGGCTTGTTCAGCCGTGCGGATGGCAGCGATCGCATGTCGGCGGTACAGGCCTTGCAGCGCTTTCTCCTTCGCGAGTTGCGCGATGCCGCAACGCTCCAGGAAGCGCTCACACAATGAGTCTTGAAGCCGTCGCCGGCAGTTGATGCAAGCGGCGATCTTCATGAACGCTTCGTGGATCGCCGCGAGGCGCTCGAACCGGATGTGCAGTCGCCCGAAGTTGTGCAGCCAGGCTGTTGCCAGTCGCGCGGTCTGCGCCAGCAGCTGATGCCCGAGCCGCAGCCCGTTTCCTGCGGAAGCATCTTCCAGGAAATGCCGGACTGCGGCACGAACCCAACGGCATCGCGAACGCGGCGCTGCTGCGTTCGTGATCGACTTCAACCGCTCCGCGTGCCCGACGCTCTACCGCGACATGGCGGCGGCGTTCGGCCGCGTTCTCGCCGATCAAGTAGGCAGCGGCTGCTGTAGCGTCTCGACGAGCATGCGCGCACCGGGTGTCAGGTGCGCGAAGGTGCGGGCCACCACGCCGAACGGCTCGTCGAGCGCGGGGATCGCGACCGGCAGGCATGCGACGAGGCCGAAGCGTTCGCCGAACTCGGCGACTTCGCGCGGAATCACCGCGACCAGTTCCGGGTTCGCCTGCAGCAGCGTCAGTGTCGCGAACGTCGACGCCGTCTCGATCGGATAGCCCGGCACCTCGATGCCGGCATCCGCGAGCGCGCGTTCGAGCGCGAGCCGCATCGGCGTGTTGACCGGATACGCGACCCATTCCGCGTCGGCGAGATCGCGCAGCGTCAGCGCGTCGCGTTCGGCCAGCGCATGCGTGCGCGCGGTCACGACCGCGAGCGGTTCGGACTGCAGCGGGATATGGTCGTAGGCTCCCGGGCGCCGGTTGTTGCCGTTGCGGCAGATCGCGAGATCGATGCGGCCGTCGTCGATCAGGGTCAGCAGGCTCGCGCTGGTGCCTTCGACGATCTCGACCGACAGGTGCGGCTGGCGGCGGCGCAGGTCGGTCAGCGCGCGCGTGAGCAGCGGCACCGCGCCCATGACCACGCCGACGGCCAGATGGCCGCCATGCCCCTGCGTGATCGCGAGCACTTCGGTATGCAGGTGTTCGAGGTCGCTGTAGATGAGGCGCGCATAGCGCGTGACGCAGCGGCCGAGGTCGTTCGCGACGAGGCCTTTCGGTTGCCGCTCGAACAGCGGCATGCCGAGGATGTCCTCGATTTCGCGCAGCACCTTGGTCGCACCGGGTTGCGATATCGCGATTTCTTCGGCGGCCTTGTGCAGCGAGCCGTGGTTTTCGAGCGCGATAAGCAGCTTGAGCTGCTTCAGGCGAAGGCGCGACGCGATGTTCGCGAGAGAGGGAACGGCCAGCGGTTTCATGGCGTCGACCAAACCGAAAGCGGCGATTATAGCCCTGCCGGGCCGAAAACGATCTTGAGGATCGCCAATGCAGAACCGGTCAGCGCGCGTGCGGTGAAGCGGCCCCGCACGCGACGCGGCCCGTGATGTTCGTCGTCAATTACCGTACATGTCGAAGTCGAAGTATTTCGACTGGATCCGGTTGTACGTGCCGTCGCCGTGGATCTGCGGGAGGCATTTGCGCGGATGCGGGATCGGCGCGACGCATGAGCGGGGGAGCGGAGGAGCGGATCGCGATTGCGCCGCACCGATTGGCCGTTGCCCGTCGATCATGCTCGGCCCGTATCGCAATGCAGGCAGGTGTTTGCCCACACGTAGCGGAGTGTTCGGCGTGTTGCGGTTGCTCGGGCGAGCACACAAGCGAGCGTAGGGTGCCACTACGCTCGCTTCAGCGCTCCTTGCGAGCGGCTTCATCGACGCGATGACGTGCATTGCCGAAGCACATGATCGGCGCTCGATGAGCGTGTTGCCGCTGATCGAGCCGCGGCGTTATCCGGAATGGTTCATTCCTGAATCAGGAATCGATTCCGGTTCTTGGCATCCTTGATCCATGCGGGCGCGCGGCCACGGCCTGACCAGGTTGCGCCAGTCTTGGGATCGCGATACTTCGCATTCACGGTCGACGGCTTTTTTGCCGTCGCTCGATCCCGACGAACACCGAAGATGTCTTTTTCGGTAATTCCGTACTCCGCGACCTTGGTACGGATGTCTTCGATTACAGCCTGGAGCTCGGTGAGACGGGCGGTTTCCGCTTTCTCCGCCAGCGCGTCCATTTGAGCCTTCAGTTCCTTGTATGTAGCCATGCTTTCCTCCGCGGGTTGTACTGCAAACATGATATGCGGCTTTTTGCCGAAATGATAATGATTGGCTATGCCTAATTCGCCAAGTTTAAAGCAAATTGAACTTTGGATCTCCCTTGCCTTCGGCGCGAGGAACTGTCCGGCTATCGAATTCTATTTTCATATGATGTGAGTTTCGCTGCCGATCGCACCGCCTACGACTGGAAATCGGCGATGAATCCGTTTGCCATCGTGTTTGGCGAGCGATTCACGCCATCGTCGCGACAAGCAGGTCGATCCTGAGTGTCACCAAAAGCGGAGCGGGACCCGCAGGCTACAACATAGTTACCGAATGGCAACGGAAAGCCGGCAATAACGTCGCGAAACGAAAGATGATCTAAAGAGGACACCTGGTTTATGAACTCCGCCAAAGGCAGCGGGGCCGCTGCGCTTACTCGAACGGCGGACTTTCGTGCTCTGTTGGCGAAATTGCTTTACGAACGGGGCCCGAATTTCGCGCTCGAGGTTCTTGTGGTGACCACGACGCCGGGTTGGGAAGAAAACAGACGAGCGCAAATTTGCGACATCCTTTCAGATGAGGCGAGGCTTGCGGTTATTCAGCGTATGGCGGCAGCGCAGCAGCCTGAAATCGTAGACCAGACAGCGTCCACAACGGTGATTGACGAAATTGCGAGATTTGCTCTGGAATTCCGGATCGAGTCGAAGCGTTTAAGGCAGGGTGCGGCGAAAACGCTCCGTACGAGGATCTTATCTTCCGCCGGCGATCGATTACCTCGCTGTCAGACCGCGTGATCAACCGCTTTTCCCGTGCGTTTTCGCAGCCACGTTGCGGCCGATGATCGTCCGAGAGGGCGGGCATACCCTACATCAGGTAGCAGGACGGGCTCGGCGGAAAGCTTCCGCCGAGCCCGTCCTCGCCGTTCATGTACTCGGCGCGTCACGCGATCGAGCGCGAGGAACGCGCGGCACCTCCCGCGCGCGGGCGGGAAGATCGCGCGCGTTGCCGCTCGAGTTCGGACTCGTGCTTGCGCTCATGCACACGCTCAGGCTCAGGCGAGCGCGGCATCCGTGGTGCGGGAGGCCGACACGCCGGCCCCGCTGGACGAAGACGTACCGGCCAGCGCAGTGCCGGCCAGACGCCGATAGCGCGCAAGCGCCCACAGCGGGAAGTACGCGGTATAGCCGTGATACTTCAGGTAGAAGATGCGCGGAAAGCCCGGAGCATTGTGCGAGCGGTGCCACCAGAAGCCGTCGTCCTGCTGCACCGATTGCAGATACGCGATGCCGCGTTTCACCGAGTCGGATTCGCAGTCGCCGAACGCCATCTGCGCGAGCAGCGCCCACGCGGTGAAGTTCGACGTGCTTTCGCCCGCATTGGTGCCGGCGAGCGCCGGGTCGATGTAGCTGTCGTTCGTCTCGCCCCAGCCGCCGTCCGCGTGCTGACGCGCGCGCAGCCAGGCCAGCGCGCGGGCAATGTACGGCTGCGCGGGGTCTTCGCCCGCGAGCGCGAGCCCGGCCAGCACGCTCCACGTGCCGTAGATGTAGTTCGTGCCCCAGCGGCCCCACCAGCTGCCGTCGGGCTGCTGCGTGCGCTTCACGTAGTCGATCGCGCGCGCGAGCGACGCGCGGTCGGCCGCGCGCTTCGTGACACCGAAGCACAGCAGCACGCGGCCCGATACATCCTCGGTCGGCGGATCGAGCAGCGCGCCGTGATCGGCGAACGGGATCGCGTTCAGGTACATGCGGTCGCAGTCGGCGTCGAACGCCGCGAAGCCGCCGTTGCGCGATTGCAGCCCGCGCATCCAGTCGAGTGCGCGTGCGACGCGCGCCGCATACGGGTGCGAGCCATCCGCGTTGCGGTGCGTGCGGCCACGGCGGTCGAGCATCGCGGTGACGACCGCGGTGTCGTCGATGTCGGGGTAGTACGGGTTCGCATACTGGAACGCCCAGCCGCCCGGTTGCGTGTCGGCGGACGCGTTCTCGATCCAGTCGCCGCGCAGGTCGTTCACCTGGCGCTCGGCGAGCCAGTCGTATGCGCGGGCGATGCATGCGTCGAGTTCATTCTGTGAGCCTGACGGCGCGCCGGCGTCGGGCGCGGCCACGCCACGCGCCTGCTCGAGCGCCATCGTGCTCCACGCGGTGTCCCATACCGGCGACAGGCACGGCTGGCAGTACACGCTGCCGTCGGGCCGCGTGACCAGCAGCTTTTCGAGCGCGTTCTCGCAGTCGCGGCGCAGCGGATGATCGTCCGGGTAGCCGAGCACGTCCATCATCTGGTAGCTGTACACGATCGGCGGAAAGATCCCGCCGAGCCCGTCCTCGCCGTTCATGCGCTCCGCGCACCACGCTTCCGCATGCCGGATCGCACGTTGCCGCAGGCGTTTCGGCAGCAGCGGCTCCACGTGACGCACCACGCGATCGAGCGCGAGGAACGCGCGGCGCATCCCGCGCGCGGGCGGAAAGTATTGGCGTTCCTGGTCGGGCGGCGTGACGAACAGCTCGGGGATCGCGATGTTGCGCGGGTTGCGCGCACGCGCCTTCAGCGAGCACAGCACGAGCAGCGGCACCATCGTCGTACGTGCCCAGTACGCGACCTTGTACATCGAGATCGGCACCCACTTCGGGAACAGCACGAATTCGACCGGCATGAACGGCGCCGCGCGCCACGGCACCTGGCCGAAGGTCGCGAGCAGGATGCGCGTGAACACGTTCGCGCGTGCCGCGCCGCCGAGCTTCAGGATCGCGTCGCGCGCGCGGACCATGTGCGGCGCCTGCTCGCTGTCACCGGCGGCCTTGAGCGCGAAGTACGCCTTCACGCTGCACGACACGTCCGGATCGCCGTCGACGTACAGATCCCACCCGCCATGCGTGTCGAGCCGCTGGATCGCGCGCAGGTAGCGCGCCATCTGCTCCTGGCGCGCGTCGTCGATCTTGTCCATGAAATGCATCATCAGGATGTATTCCGCGGTGATCGTCGCGTCGGATTCGAGTTCGAAACACCAGCTGCCGTCGGGCTGCTGAAGACGCATCAGCGCGTCGCGGCCGCGGGCGATCGCGGTGTCGAGCGCGGACCAGGAGGAGGGGGCGGGTTTATTCATGCGGCGGATCATACCATCCAGCCGGAATGTTTATATCGAGACCACGGGTGCTAACATCGCCGCCATGAAGAAACGCCCCGAACCCGCTTTGCACGACATCCCCGCGCCCGTCGACACGGCCGAATCGGCCGCCCCGCAGGCGTCCGGCGCACCGGCTGTGCCCGGTTCTGAGGCTGATTCCGCGCCCGTCGCCGGCGTGCGGCGTAAAAAGGCGCCGGAACAGGTGCGCGCGCAACTGCTGAAAGCCGCGTCGGAAATCGCGACCCATCACGGCGTGGCCGCGTTGACGCTCGACGCGGTCGCCGAGCGCGCAGGCGTGACGAAAGGTGCGCTGCAGTATCACTTCGCGAACAAGCAGGGCTTGCTCGACGCGCTGTTCGGGCAGGCGACCGAGCGCTTCGCGACGCAGATGGCCGCACGCCGCGCGGCCGATTCGCACGGCGACGGCGCGGCGGCGCGCGCATATCTGCATGCGGTGCTCGACACCGCGCAGCCGGCCGCGAGCACCGACGTGCTGCGCGTGCTGGTCGCGTCGATGATCACCGAGCAGGAGACGCGTGCGCGCTGGTCGGTGCCGATGCGCGAGTGGACGCGGCCGGACCCGGTGCCGCTCGAACGGGCGGCGACGCTGATGATCTGCCGGCTCGCGGCCGACGGGCTGTGGATCTCGGAGCTGCTCGACAGCGTGGAGATTTCGGCGGAACTGCGCGCGGAGATCGTCCGGCAACTCGACCGGATGACCGCGGCCGAGCCCGCGGGCACCGGCACGATCAAGGGGGCGCGCGGCCGGCGCCGCTGAGTATTCGCTCGCCGAACGGCGCGACGAGATCGGCAATACGTCGCACACCCGTCTTCGCGAAGACTGCCTTGCTCTGGCTGCGCACGGTGCGAATCTGTACGCCGTTGCATGCCGCGTGCTCGGCCGGCGCCAGGCCGCCGGCTATGCCGGTCGCGACGGCCGGTTCCGCGCGGGTGAGCGAGAGCGGACGCCGGTGCCGGTGCGCGCGTCGCGCACGAAGCAGTTCGCCGCTCGCGCGTCGGCGAGCGCCATGAGGGCCTCGAGCGCGACGTCCGACTGTTCGGGATCGACGGCGGCCGTGCAGAGCGCCGCGATCGACTCGTCGGCAGCGCAAATCCTCGCGTCCCCGTTCCCCGTTTGCCGCACGCGCTACGTTGCGCGTGTTGCCGCATCGCGTTCGCCGGATCTGGCATGCCGGCGTGTCGCACGGATGCGGTGCGGTCGACTTCTGCAGGCATCCTCAATTTTGGGGATGCCATCGTGAGGCGGAGTGTCTACGATCGGCAACGAAGAGAGGGGCCGTGGACGTGACGCGTGCGGTACGACATCGATCCGACGATATGAAGAAAATCGTCGTGCTGCCGGGTGTTTTTCTGACATACGACGCGCGTACCGTGAAGCGAAACGAGGACGACGCGTCGAGCAAAAGGACCATGCGGCGACGCGCCGATGAAGACAGGCCAGGTGCTCTGTTTCGGGGAGTGGCAAGCACATGCTGACGAGAGACTATGTGGAGCGCGAGCTCTCTCATATCGAGAGAATGGTCGCGCTGCTGGAAAGCGATACCGATACCGGCGCGGCGGTGATGCCGGTTGCGATGCGCGTGAGTCACCCGAGTTACTGGCGCGAGCGGATCGAGGCGCTGCTGGCGATCCCCGGCATGCCGCGCCATCTGACGAAGCTCGGCAATGCGCTGCTCGCGAAGATCGACGGGATGGAGTCGCGGCCGGCGCCGGCGAAGCCCTGAACGGATGGACGCGCGCGGCCCGGGACGTGCCGCGCCCGCCCGCCTGTATCCATTATCGAGATAGTCCATATTCCGGATATCGCGTTGCGGGATAGCACTCGTCGCCGCCACACTTGCGCAAAATCAATCCCAACCGGAGACATTCATGCGTACGCAAGTCGGCATCATCGGCGCCGGGCCCGCGGGCCTGCTGCTTTCCCATCTCCTTCATCTGCGCGGTATCGAGTCGGTCGTGCTCGAGTCGCGCAGCCGCGAACAGATCGAATCCACCATCCGCGCCGGCGTGCTCGAACAGGGCACGATGGACGTGCTGACCGAATCGGGCGTCGGCGACCGGATGAAGGCGGAAGGCGCGCTGCATCACGGGTTCGAACTGGCATTCGAAGGCAAGCGCCGCCGCATCGATTTGACCGAACTGACCGGCAAGGCGATCACCGTCTATGCGCAGCACGAGGTGCTGAAGGATCTCGTGGCCGCGCGCGTGGCGGCCGGCGGCGCGCTGTACTTCAACGTGTCCGGGACGACGGTTGCCGGCATCGAGACCGATGCGCCGTCGATCCGCTTCGTGCACGACGGCGTCGAACAGACGCTCGACTGCGACTTCGTGATCGGCTGCGACGGCTCGCAGGGCGTGTCGCGCACGATGATCCCCGCCGCCTTGCGGCAGGACTACGAGCGCGTGTTTCCGTTCGGCTGGTTCGGCATTCTCGTGGAGGCGCCGCCGTCGTCGGACGAGCTGATCTATGCGCGCCACGAACGCGGCTTCGCGCTTGTCAGCACGCGCTCGCCGAACGTGCAGCGCATGTATTTCCAGTGCGACCCGAAGGATTCCGTCGACCAATGGTCCGACGATCGCATCTGGGCCGAGATGCACGCGCGTGTCGACTCCGCCGATGGCCGGCAGGTCGTGGAAGGGCGGATTTTCCAGAAGAACATCGTCGGCATGCGCAGCTTCGTGTCGACCACGATGCAGCACGGCCGCCTGTTCCTCGCCGGCGACGCGGCGCACATCGTGCCGCCGACCGGCGCGAAGGGTCTCAATCTCGCGGTGTCGGACGTGCGCATCCTGACGTCCGCGCTGCAGGCGTTCTACGACGAAGCGCGCACCGACCTGCTCGACGCCTACAGCGAAACCGCGCTGCGCCGGATCTGGCGCGCCGAACACTTCTCGTACTGGATGACGCGCATGATGCATCGTCTCGACGACGCGTCGCCGTTCGAGCAACGTTTGCAGGTGGCCGAACTCGAGCACGTGACGACATCGCGCACGGCGGCGATGGCGATGGCTGAAAACTACGTCGGCGCGGTCGCGGTCTGACGCGCGGCGATCGAGCGGGCTGTTGCGGTCGCGGCTTTCGGGAGCCGCGACCGCGCGCATCGCCCGCACCGCGCCCGCTTACGAGCGGCCCGGCATCAGGTCGCGATGGGCCGCTTCCCTGAACTCGCCCGGCGTCAGGCCGGTCTGCTTGCGGAAATAGCGGCTGAAATACGCGCTGTCCGCAAACCCCATCTCGTGCGCGATCTGCTTCACGCTCAGATTCGAATAAACCAGATCGCGCTGCGCTTCGCGAATCAGATGCGCGTTGACGACCGCCGTCGTCGAGATACCCAACTCCTCCCGGCACACGCGCGCAAGCTGCGCGGCCGTTACGCCGAGCCGGTCCGCGTAGAATTCCACCGGCCGATGCTCGCGAAAATGCGTGTCGATCAGTTCGCGAAACCGCCGCAGCAACGTGGCGCGCCGATCGGTGCCGGCATGCGACGGCGCGGCCGCGAGATCGCTCAGGCGCGCGACATGCACGATCAACGCCACCAGCAACGCCATCCCGGCCGCGCCGCGTCCGCGTGAGGCACTGCGGAATTCCTGTTCTAGCAACGCGAACAGCGGCATCAGCATCGACGCGCTCGCGTCCGGCTCCTTGACCGGAATCACCGCCGCGCGTTGCAGGATCGACAGCGCGCCCGGCGCGGCGGTCTTGACCAGCGTTTCGAGCGCGCGCTGCACGACCGTGATCACGAGGCCGTCGATCTGCGGCGAGAACTCGAACGCATGGACCGTCTGCGCGGGCAGCACCACGAGGCACGGCGGCGCGAACGTGTGCTTCCCGCTCTCGATCACGACATGCCCCTGCCCGCCGCGGATGTACAAAATCTGCAATAGCGCATCGTGACGGTGCGCGGCGATATGCCAGTCGTTCGGCTGGCTGCGCTCCGGTATCCATTCGAAGTTGAACGCGTCGTACCAGGGCGGACGCGCCGATTCGCCATACAGATCGTAGTTAGGGATTCTCCTCATGCCGCACGGCCTCCTGTGTACAAATTGTCCTGTTGCTTGCGGCGTTTGTCCAATTTTCGCGCGATGCGCGCTTCTATACTTTTCCCATCGACGTAGCGCTTGCCACTGACGCAGCGCGCGACGTTCGGGTAGCGTGTGCCGGATCGAGCCGGATCTCTCAAGCTCATTTCAAGAGGATACCTAATGATATCGCAAGCGAACAATAAACAGCAGGACTGGCTTCGTCTCGACGGGCAGGTGTGCGTCGTGACGGGGGCCGCGGGCGGCATCGGCGCGTCGATCGTCGAAACGTTCGTGGCGGCCGGCGCGCGGGTCGCGCTGCTCGACCGCGACGCGGACGGCACCATCGCGATCGCCGAGCGGCTGCGCGCGGCCGGCGGCAACGTCGTCGCGATCGGCTGCGATATCGGCGACGCCGCCAGCGTGACCCAGGCCGCCGAACGCGTGGAGCGCGACCTCGGTCCCGCCGACGTGCTCGTGAACAACGCCGGCCTGTTGCGTGCCGGCGGCATCGAGACCATCGACCTCGACGCATGGAACGCGATGCTGCAGGTCAATCTCACCGGCTACATGTTGTGTTCGCAAGCGTTCGGGCGCGCGATGCTCGCGCGCGGCTCGGGTGCGCTGGTGCATGTCGCGTCGATCGCGGCGCGCCACCCGCAGACGTACAGCGGCGCCTACAGCGCGAGCAAGGCGGCGGTCGCGATGCTCGCGCGGCAACTGGCGGCGGAGTGGGGGCCGCGCGGCATCCGCAGCAATACCGTGTGCCCGGGAATGATCCGCACGCCGCTGTCCGAGTCGTTCTATGCGAGCGGCGACATCGAGGCGCGCCGCAGCGCGATGACCGCGAACCGCCGCATCGGCCGGCCCGACGACATCGCGAACGTCGTCGCGTTCCTCGCGAGCCCGCGTGCGGCATACGTGAATGGCGCGGAACTGGTGGTCGACGGCGGCCTCGACGCGATGCTGATGGATCTCGTGCCGCGGCCCGGCTACGAGGCCGGTGCCGGCGCACGCTGATTCGCGGCCTTGCCGCGCTGCACGCACGGCGCGCAGCACGAGCTCGGCGACGCACATTTATTCAAGAGATGGAGGAAGACATGATGAACGACCAGCAGCGTTCGAAGCACGTCACGTGCGATCTGCTCGTGATCGGCTCGGGAGCGGGCGGCCTGTCCACCGCCATTACCGCGCGCAAGGCGGGGCTCGACGTGATCGTCGTCGAGAAGGAAGCGTGCTTCGGCGGCACGACCGCATTTTCCGGCGGCGTGCTGTGGATTCCCGGCAATCGCCATGCGCGCGCAAACGACGTGCAGGATACGCGCGAAGCGGCCCGCACGTATCTGCGCGGCGAGACGGGCCCGTTCTACGACGATGCGGCGATCGACGCGTTTCTCGAGCACGGCCCGCGCATGCTCGACTTCTTCGAGCGCGAGACGGACGTGAAATTCGTGCCGACGCTGTATCCCGACTATCACCCGGACATGCCCGGCGGCGTCGACATCGGCCGCTCGGTCGTCGCCGCGCCGTACGATGCGCGCGGGCTCGGGCGCGATCTCGAGCGCCTGCGTCCGCCGCTGAAGACGATCACGTTCATCGGGATGATGTTCAATTCGTCGAACGCAGACCTGAAGCACTTCTTCAACGCGACGCGCTCGCTTCGGTCGGCGTGGTACGTGACGAAGCGGCTTGCCGCGCATCTGAAGGATCTCGCGCTGTACCGGCGCGGCGTGCAGATCACGAGCGGCAACGCGCTCGCCGCGCGCCTCGCGAAGTCCGCGCTGGATCTCGGCATTCCGATCCTGACGAACACGCCCGCACGCGAACTCGTCGCGGACGGCGCGCGCATCGCCGGCGCAACGGTCGGGGCCGACGGCGCGACGTATCGCATCACCGCGCGCCGCGCAGTCGTGCTCGCGAGCGGCGGCTTCTCGCACGACGTCGCGCGCATCGCGCGTGCTTATCCGCACGTTGCGCGCGGCGGCGAACATGTATCGCCGGTGCCGGCCGGCAACACCGGCGACGGCGCGACGCTCGCCGAGCGCGCGGGCGGCCGCGTCGAGATCCGCTATCCGCAACCGGCCGCATGGATGCCCGTCTCGCGCGTGCCGCTCGGCGACGGCAGCTTCGGTGTGTTTCCGCATCTGCTCGATCGCTACAAGCCCGGCGTCATCGGCGTGACCCGGCGCGGCACGCGTTTCACGAACGAATCGAATTCGTATCACGACGTCGGCGCCGCGATGATCGCAGCATGCCAAGGCGAGACCGAGACGGCGATGTGGCTCGTGTGCGATCACGCGACGATCCGCAAATACGGGCTGGGCTTCGCGAAACCCGCACCCGTGCCGCTCGGGCCGCTGCTGCGCAACGGCTATCTCGTGCAGGGGCGCACGCTGGCCGAACTCGCGCAGCGCGCCGGCCTCGATGCGGCGAATCTGGAAGCGACCGTGCGACGCTACAACCGCGATGCCGCGCGCGGCGAGGATCCCGAATTCGGCCGCGGCACGACGTCGTTCAACCGTTATCTCGGCGACGCCGACCATCGTCCGAATCCGTGCGTGGCGCCGCTCGGCGACGGGCCGTATTACGCGCTGAAGGTCGTGATGGGTGACCTCGGCACCTTCGACGGCATCCGGACCAACGTGGTCGGCCAGGTGCTCGCCGCCGACGACCGGCCGATCGCCGGCCTGTATGCGGTCGGCAACGATCGCGCCAGCATCATGGGCGGCAACTATCCGGGCGCGGGGATCACGCTCGGGCCGATCATGACGTTCGGCTATCTGAGCGCACGCCATATCGCGGGGCTGGCCGATCTAGGCGACCAGACCGACCTTCGTGACCGACTCGATCTTGCCGAGCCGACACCATCCGCCGCCGAGCCGACACCACCCGCCGCCGCGCGCGCGACCGCCTGACCCCGGAGCCGACCATGACTACCGCTAAATCCTTCATCGACCATCGCATCTATACGATCCGCCCGCGCGGCATGGCGGAGTTCATCGAGATCTTCGACCGGCTCGCGATGCAGATCCAGGTCAAGTATCTCGGCGCGCCCGTCGGCTTCTACATGAGCGACATCGGCGCGTTGAACCAGGTCGTCCATCTGTGGGGCTACGACAGCATCGCCGACTACGACGCGCGGCGCACCGCGCGCGATGCCGATCCGGACTGGCCCGCGTATCTGCAGGCGTCCGGCCACCTGATCGTCGCGCAGGAGAGCCGCATCATCCGCCGCGTCGAGTTCCCGAGCCTCGCGTACCTGACGCGCTGAGCCGATGACGATGAAACCCGGACCCGACACGGACGACACCCCGCGCGCGTGGCGATCGTCACGGGCGGCGCGGACGGCATCGGCCGGGCATGCGCGATGCGGTTAGCCGCCACGGGCTGCCGCGTCGCGATCGCCGGCCTGCAAGGGCGCCGGGTTCACGACGAAACCATGACCATGAACAGGTCCGCGCGCGGGCGGTGCATCGGCACCGTCGTGCGACCGGACCGAAGGAGACATACGATGAAAACCCCCCAGCGTACGCTCGACGTGCAGTCGTTCATCGACGCCGAGCGCTTTTCCCCCTGTCAGTGGCTGATCCTGATCCTGTGCTTCCTGGTCGTGGCCGCCGACGGCTACGACACGGCCGCGATCGGCTTCATCGCGCCCGCGCTGACGCACGACTGGGGCATCGCGCGCAGCGCGCTCGGCCCGGTGATGAGCGCGGCGCTGGCCGGGCTCGGCATCGGCGCACTCGCCGCCGGCCCGTGCGCGGACCGGCTCGGCCGCAAGACCGTGCTCGTGCTGTCGGTTGTGTGCTTCGGCGCGTGGAGCATGGTGTCCGCGCATGCGCAGTCGATCGAAGCGCTGACCGCATTCCGCTTCCTGACCGGGCTCGGCCTCGGTGCGGCGATGCCGAACGCCGTTACGCTGATGGCGGAATATGCGCCCGCCCGGATCCGCGGCGTGGTCGTCAACGCGATGTTCTGCGGTTTCTCGTGCGGGCTCGCGGCGGGCGGCATCACGTCGGCATGGCTGATTCCCCATTTCGGCTGGCAAAGCGTGCTGACCGCGGGCGGCATCGGGCCGCTCGCGCTGGCGGTCGCGCTCGTGATGCTGCTGCCCGAGTCCGCGCAGTATCTCGCGGTGCGAGCGGGCACGCATGCGCGCATCGCGCGCATCCTCGCGCGGATCGCACCGCGCGAGCGCTTCGACGACTGCACGTTCGTGGCCGCCGGCGCGCGAGCGCAAACGGGCGGGGCGTCCGCGCTCGCGCAGGTCGTATCCGCGCAGTTCCGTTCGCGCACGCTGATGCTGTGGGCGGCCTATTTCATGGGACTGCTGATCTATTACCTGCTGACCAACTGGATGCCGACGCTGCTTCGCGACGCCGGTTTCAGCGCCGAAGGCGGCGCGCTGATGACGTCGCTGTTTCCGCTGGGCGGCGTGCTCGGCAACCTCGGTGCCGGGTGGCTGATGGATCGCTTCAACCCGAACCGGACGATCGTGTGCGCGTATGCGCTGGCGGCCCTGCTGGTGCTCGCCGCGAGCCGCACGATCGGGCATGCCGCGTGGCTCGGCACGTTGATCTTCCTGTGCGGCACCGTGGTGACGAGCGCGGTGACGTCGATGTCGGCCTATGCGGCGAGCCTGTATCCGACGCGCTGCCGTGCGACGGGCGTGGCCTGGATGCTCGGCATCGGCCGGATCGGCGGCGTGGCCGGCGCGTTCGCCGGCGCGATGCTGATGGGGCTCGGCTGGCACTTCGGCGACGTGTTCAGCCTGCTTGCGGTGCCGGCGCTCTGCGCGGCCGGGGCGGTGTACGCGATCGGCCGTTGCCGCATGGAAATCACGGAACAGGAGCGCGCGAGCGGCGCGGCCGCGCAGCAGCACTGATTCGGCAGGTGCGCGATTGCAGCGCACAGCGCGAATGAAAAAAGCCACGGAGGGTTCCGTGGCTTTTTGTTTTCGTCACGCAGCCGTTTCATGGCTGCGTATCGAACGGTTTCGTGCGAACGCGCTTACGCGATGCTCTTCGACCAGTTCGCATACCAGTTGCGGAACAGCGTGTACTGCGCTTCCGCGTAGTTGCGCTGCGCGTCGCTCAGGGCGTCGGTTTCGTTGAAGTGCAGCGTGTATTCCTTGTCGCCGTTCAGCACCATCAGGTGCTTGTAGAACAGGACCAGGTCGCAGCCTTCGTCGAACGACGACAGCACGGCCAGCGCCGCCTCCAGTTCCTTCGCCCGCACGCGCGCCACTGCGTCGCCTTGCGCGGCCTTCTTGCACAGGTCGACCAGTTGCAGCACTTCACGCGGCAGCGCGTTGCCGATACCGGTGATCGCGCCTGCGGCGCCGCAGTTCACGAAGCCGTGGAAGACCTGCGTGTCGACGCCGGCCATCAGCGTGACGCTGTCGTCCTGCGACGTGATGTTCTCGGCTGCGTAGCGCATGTCGGCGGCGCCGCCGAATTCCTTGAAGCCGATCAGGTTCGGGTGCTGGCGACGCAGTTCGAAGAACAGGTCGGCGCGGGTCGCGAAGCCGTAGTACGGGCTGTTGTAGATCACGGCCGGCAGGTTCGGCGCGGCGTTCAGGATCGCGGCGAAGTGCGCCTTCTGGGCCGCCGGCGATGCGCCGCGCGACAGCACGCGCGGGATCACCATCAGGCCGTGCGCGCCGACCTTCGCGGCATGCGCGGCGTGCGACACGGCTTCCTTCGAGTTCACCGCGCCGGTGCCGACGATCGTCGGGACGCCGGCTTCGACCAGGCGCGCGACGCCTTCCTGGCGCTGCGCTTCGGTCAGCAGCGGCCAGTCGCCCATCGAGCCGCAGTACACCACCGCGCGCATGCCGAGTGCAATCAGTTCCTTGCCCTTCTTCACCAGCGCGTCGAAATCCGGCTGACGGTCAGCGGTGCACGGCGTCATCAGGGCCGGAATGGTGCCGGTAAAAATGTTGTCGCTCATCTCGTTTCCTCACATTCAGATAGGGTCAACTGCCATTGCTGGCAACCTGGGCTGTACGCGCGCTCGCCGTCTCGTCGGTGCTGCATGCGATCCGGACGGCGGCTGGCCGCCTCTTGTTTGCCTCGGTGCCGAAACGTTGCCTCCGGTTTCGCCCGAGAGTCAGCCATCGACGGAAGTCATTCTAGCCAGTTCGAATATTTTATACAATATAAAATAAAAAGGGCGTGACGAAGGTCGTCGTGCCGGAGCCGCGGGGAGGGTGGCGAACCGCGCCGCAGCGGCTTTGGGCGGGGGCGACGGACGATCCCGTCGACGCCGGAAAATTCACGCCACGCCCCGTCCGTCGGCCCGCGAGCCGCGGTCGGCGTCCCATAGACGGGTCCTGCCGTACTTTCCTCTGATCAGAACCATCGCGCTCGCAGGCTCGGAACCTGACGGCCAGATGCCGCCCCGCATGTCGCATTTCTGCCGAAACCTTTTTTGAGATTGCGTGGATTGTGTATTGGATATTGTATAAAATCTTTCGACGTGCTTACGCGCGAACCCGGCCCGCCAAGGGAAATGGAAGACAACGAGAGGAGATACGGAGATGACAAGTCAGGTCGGCGAGGCAGTCTCGCCTGGTAGTGCAGCAGCCGTGCGGGACACGGCGTCGAAGCGGGAATTGAAGCGGGTCGTCGCGGCGTCGATGGTCGGCTCGGTGGCGGAGTGGTACGAGTTCTTCCTGTATGGAACGGCGTCGGCGCTGGTGTTCGGCACGCACTTCTTCAAGAAGACCGGCAACCCGATCGACGGCCTGCTCGCCGCGTTCGCGCTGTATGCGGTGGGATTCGCCGCGCGCCCGATCGGCGGGCTGGTGTTCGGCTACTACGGCGACAAGTTCGGCCGCAAGTATCTGCTGCAGGTGAGCCTGATCGTGGTCGGCGTCACGACCTTCCTGATGGGGTGTCTGCCGACCTTCGATGCGATCGGCTACTGGGCGCCGGTGCTGCTGGTGTCGCTGCGCCTGATCCAGGGCTTCGCGTTCGGCGGCGAGTGGGGCGGCGCGATCCTGCTGGTCAGCGAACACAGCCCGGACAACCGCCGCGGCTTCTGGGCCAGCTGGCCGCAGGCCGGCGTGCCGGCCGGCAACCTCGTCGCGACCATCATCCTGCTGGTGCTGTCGAGCTCGCTGTCCGAGGCCGACTTCCTGGCGTGGGGCTGGCGCGCGGCGTTCTGGTTCTCGGCGGTGGTCGTGCTGATCGGTTTCTGGATTCGCCGCAAGGTCGACGATGCGCCGATCTTCAAGGAAGCGCAGGCGCGCCGCGCGCAGAAGCAGGAAAAGCAGCTCGGCGTGGGCCACGTGCTCAAGTATCACTGGCGGCAGGTGCTGATCGGCATCGGCGCGCGGTTCGCCGAGAACATCCTGTATTACATGGTCGTCACGTTCTCGCTGACTTACCTGAAGCTGGTCGTCGGCTTCGACACCACGCGGATCCTGAAGCTGATGTTCGCCGCCAACGCGATTCACTTCTTCTTCATCCCGCTGATGGGGCTGATGTCGGATCTCGTCGGGCGCAAGCCCGTGTATCTGACGGGCGCCGTGCTGACCGCCGGCTGGGGCTTCGTCGCGTTCCCGATGATGGATACCGGTAACGACTGGATCATCATGGCCGCGATCGTGCTCGGCCTGTTCATCGAATCGATGACGTACTCGCCGTATTCGGCGCTGATGACCGAGATGTTCCCGACCAACGTGCGCTATACCGCGCTGTCGCTGTGCTACCAGGTCGCGCCGCTGATGGCCGGCTCGCTTGCGCCGCTGATCGGGCTGTCGCTGCTCGAGCGCTATCACTCGTCGACGCCGATCGCGTTGTATCTGGTTGCGGCTGCGGTGATCTCAATCGTGTGCGTCGGGCTTGCGAAGGAAACGCGCGGCAAGTCGCTGCGCGAGGTCGATGCGGAGGCGAGTCGGCGCACGCACGTGTGAGGCGGGTGATCGACGACTGATTGCGCGCACGGAAGCCACCCGTGAGGGTGGCTTTTTTGTGCTTCATCGAGGATGTCCGGGGAGCGCGGGGAAGACGGCCGGCGTTCGGTTCACTACGGTCGTCACTGATTGCGCCCGGCAGCGGCCATCGACGGGTGCTTGTCGAGGGGGGATCGAATCTGCCGCGGTGCACTGCACTGCGTTCGTTCCCGGGTGATGTCGCGCATGCCGTCGGATGGCGACGCGTCGGCAACGGGCGTAGCATTCAGACATGCGGCCGGCCGCGATGCTCGCTGCCGGATCGGCGGCACGCCAGGTCCGGCCGCGGCCGGCCACCCATGACGGCCCGGCAAAGGAGCCTCGATGCGCTCGCAAGCAACGTCCGTCCCACGCCTGAGACGCTACGGGATCGCGGCTGCGATCGTCATCGCCTGCCTGATCGTCGTCGGGCGCGTCACCGGTCTCCTGGTCGACTGGCTCTGGTTCGCGTCGATCGGCTATGCCGGCGTCTTCTGGACGATCCTGTCCGCGAGGGTGCTGCTGTTCGCCGCGGTGTTCGCCGTGTCGGCGGCCGCGATCGGCGCGTCGGGGTGGCTCGCGCATCGTCATGCCAGGCCCGTCGATGTCTGGCAGGTAGCGGACGCTTCGTCGACGCGTGCGGAGGATGTCCTGCGCGCGCTGGCGGGGGAGGTCGCGTCGCGCATTCCCTGGCGCGCGGTCATTGCCGCGGGTGCCGTCATTCTCGGGCTTGCGATCGCCGCCGGTGCGATGTCGAGCTGGGATGTCGCGCTTCGCTTCCTGCATCGGGTGCCGTTCGGCGGGCGCGATCCGATCTTCGGCAAGGACATCGGTTTCTATCTGTTCGCGCTGCCCGTCTGGATCGTGCTGAAGAACCTGCTGCTGCAAGTGGTCGTGTGCTGCGCGATCGTCGCGGGCGGCGTCTACTGGCTGCGTGGCGACATCATGCTCCGCCCGCCGAAGGGGCTTTCGTCGGCCGCCGCGGTTCACGGGTCGGCGCTACTGGCACTGTTCTTCCTGCTGAAAGCCTGGTCCTGGTGGCTCGAACGCTTTCTGCTGCTCTACGACAACAACGGGGTCGTGGTCGGCGCCGGTTATACGGATGTCCACGTGATGCTGCCGGTGCTGTGGCTGCTCGTCGGCCTCGCCGTTGCGTCGGCCGTTGCGATGCTGGTCAACCTGCGCCGGCCCGGCTATCGGTTGCCGGCCGCCGCGATGCTGCTCGTGTTCGGCACGTCGTTCGCGCTCGGCATCGTCTATCCCGCGCTGTTCCAGCGCTTCTACGTCAAGCCGAGCGAACTGCAGCTCGAGACGCCCTATATCCAGCACAACATCGCGTTGACGAGGCAGGCTTACGGTCTCGCGCAGATCGAGGTCAAACCGTTCGCGGCCGAGCAGGGCCTGAACATCGCGTCGCTGCAGGCCAATCGCGCGACCGTCGACAATATCCGCCTGTGGGATGTGCAGCCGCTGATGGATACCTACGCGCAGTTGCAGGAGATCAGGACTTACTACAAGTTCTTTTCCGTGGATATCGATCGCTACCGTCTCGACTCCGGCTACCGGCAGGTCATGCTGTCGGCGCGCGAACTGGAGCAGTCGATGCTGCCGGAGAACGCCCGAACCTGGGTGAACCTGCATCTGCTGTTCACCCACGGCAACGGCATCGTGATGTCGCCGGTCACGGAGAAATCCACGGAAGGCTTGCCGTCGCTCTATCTGCGCGACATTCCGCCCGTCGCCGATGGCGGACCGGCGATCGACGAACCGCGCATCTACTTCGGCGAAGGCGGGCAGGGCTATGTGATCGTGAAGGGCAGCGTGCCCGAATTCGACTACCCGAAGGGGGACAGCAACGTCTACACGTCGTACAGCGGGCGCGATGGTGTCGCGATCGGCGGCGCGGTGCGGCGCAGCCTGTTCGCATGGCAGTTCGGCGATCCCAACATCCTGCTGACGCACTACATCACGAACGAGAGCAGGATCCTCTTTCACCGCAACATCCGGGACCGGATCCGCACGATTGCACCGTTTCTCGCGCTCGACCACGACCCCTATGTCGTGGCAAGCAACGGACGCCTGTTCTGGATGCAGGACGCCTATACGACCAGCCAGTGGTTTCCGTATGCGCCGCCCGGCACTGGCGATGGTGCCAACTACATTCGCAACGCGGTCAAGGTGGTGGTCGACGCGTACAACGGCACGGTCGACTTCTACGTCAGCGATCCTTCCGATCCGCTGGTGCGGACTTACGCGCGCATCTTCCCGGGCATGTTCAAGCCGCTCGACGCGATGCCGCAGGATCTTCAACGGCACATCCGCTACCCCGAGGATCTGTTCCTGATCCAGGCGAACCTCTACCGCGCTTATCACATGGATGCACCGGAAGTGTTCTATAACCGCGAGGACCTCTGGCAGTTTCCTCGTGCGCTCGGCGACATCGACGGGGGCGACGCCGCGAACCGGCAGATGGCGCCGTACTACACGATCATGCGGCTGCCCGGCGATGCGCAGGCCGGCTTCGTGCTCATGCTGCCGATGGTGCCGAGCCAGCGCGAGAACATGATCGCGTGGCTGGCCGCGCGTTGCGATCCGCCCGGGTACGGCAAGCTGATCGTCTACGCGTTCCCCAAGGAAAAGCTGATCTACGGGCCGTACCAGATCGAGGCGCGCATCCAGCAGAGCACGGAAATCTCGCAGCAGATCTCGCTGTGGAACCAGATGGGCTCGCGCGTCATCCGCGGACATCTCGTGGTCGTTCCGATCGAGCACTCGATTCTCTACGTGTCGCCGCTCTATCTGCGCGCGTCGTCCGGCCAGTTGCCCGAGCTGAAACGGGTGATCGCGGCCTATGGCGATCGCGTCGTGATGGAGGAAAACCTGAGCGAGGCGCTCGCGGCGCTCTTCAAGGAGACGAGGCCAGGGCCGGGGCCGGTGGCGACGCCGGCCGGCGCCGCCGCGGATACGCGCGCCCGCGACGCGCTGGCCCATTACGATCGTGCGATCGAGCGGCTGAAGGCGGGGGATTGGGCCGGCTTCGGCGCGGAACTCGATGCGCTTCGACCGTTGCTCGAAGCGCTGGGCGCCGCTCGCGCGGATCACAAACAGTGAGTGAGGCGCGGCTGAGAGGGCGTGGGCGTAATTGACCGCAATCAAGCAGTTGTCGTGTCGTTCCGGGCGCACACGTTGGCTTGAATCGGGACCGGGCGCGGAAAGCGGGCCGGCAGCCGGCTCGTCGTCCCATGCATCGAGCGAACCGGCCAACCCGTCAGGTCAGCGGCGGCGCGTGCCCATGATCCTCCAGACTTCGCGCGTCGTCGTATTCCCGCGAAATATCCTTGTTCGTGTAGTCGCCGAGCTTCGATGCGGCGACCAGGCTCAGCACCGCACATATCAGCACGTACACCGCGATCGCATACCCCGAATGGTAGTAGGCAAACAGCGCGGTCGCGATCAGCGGTGCCGGGCCGCCCGCAATGACCGAAGCGAGCTGATAACCCATCGACGCACCGCTATACCGCAACCGCCCGGTAAACGATTCGGCGATCAATGCCGCCTGCGGTCCGTACATCATCGAATGCGGGACCAGCGACAGCACGATGGCCGCGAAGATCCACGCCGGATTCCGGCTGTCGACCATCGCGAAGTAGAGGAATCCGAATACACCGACGGAAACCGCACCGATCATGTACATCCGCCGCCGCCCGATCAGATCCGACACGTGGCCGAACAGCGGAATGGTGACGAATTCGACCACGGACGCCACCAGCACCGCCGTCAGCAGCAGCTCTCGCGTGACGCCCAGCGCCGTGATCCCGTAAGTGAACACGAACGCCGTGAAGATATAGAACGGCGCCTGTTCGGCCATCCGCGCGAACGCCGACAGCACGATATCCCTCGGCTGCTTGCGCAGCACTTCGAGCATCGGCGCCTTCTCGATCCGGCGCTCGGCCAGCAGTTTCGCGAAGATCGGCGTCTCGAGAATGTTCAGGCGGATATAAAGCCCGATCGCGACCAGCAGGATGCTGAGGACAAACGGCACGCGCCAGCCCCACGTGAGAAAACTGCTGCCGGACAACCAGCTCATGGCCAGCACGGCGAGGTTGGCGAGGAACAATCCTGCCGGCACGCCGAACTGCGGCCACGACGCGACGAAGCCGCGATGCGCATTGGTGCGCGCCCACTCCATCGACATCAGGACCGAGCCGCCCCATTCGCCGCCGACGCCGACGCCCTGGATGAAGCGCAGCACCGTGAGGAGAACGGCGCCCCAGATGCCGATCGTCGCGTAGGTCGGAACGAAGGCCACGGCGAACGTCGCGAGCCCCATCAGCAACAGGGTCACGATCAGCGTGGCCTTGCGGCCGATGCGATCGCCGTAGTGGCCGAAGATCGCCGCGCCGACCGGCCGCGCGACGAAGCCGACGGCATAGATCAGGAACGCCTGAAGCGTGCCGACGAGTGGATGGGATTGGGGGAAATACAGCTTTGCGAAGACCAGGCCGGTGACCGTGCTGTAGAGGAAAAAGTCATACCATTCGATCGTGGTGCCAATCGTGCTGGCGATGACGGCGCGGCGCAACTGGCGCCGGGCTTCCTCGTCGGAGAGGGGCGTGGCCGCGGATTGCATGGCAGCCATTTTGGTATCTCCCGGAAAAGGGCGATAGAGAAATAAACCATACGCCCGGCGACAGGTTTCAGCAAGCGCAGGCCACGAATGGACTGCAGGGCGCTCAAGACTTTCAATAAGAAGTCCTGATATATAGCCAGATCAACCGCCCGCGCGCGCATGCATGTCGATGAACGCGCGGTTGCACGATGGCTCGGTGATTTCCGTCCATTGAAGATGCGCGTATTTGCAGTACGCGATCCGCAGCGATTCCCGGTTTCGTGAGAAGGCACCGGCGCGGTGCCGGTCGAAACGGCGGCCGTGGAATCGTGGAGTAGTATTCCCAATGTCCAGGTTATGGCTCGGCCTCCACGGCGCATAGCCAACCCGTCCGCGACGAGGGCGGCCGCCTCGTCAAAGGATTTGGAAGCTGCTTCAACGATACGTATGGTGGCGTCGGCCGTGACGACGGCATTGAGGGGAGTGCGTCATGTCAACCGAGTGGAAGCAGCGCGTCAGACTGTTCATCCAGCGCTTCTGGCAGCCGACCAGTGCGTGCATGACCTGCATGCCGGGGAGCTGGGGCAACATCATGAGCCTCGCTCACTGGTCGATTGCATTTCATACCGGTCTGTTTACCGGACTCCTGGCTGTACTGCTGACTTTCACGCCCGCGGCGAAACTCTACGCGCATCGATACGGCAATGCGGTGATCGTCGGCGTCCTGACGACGTTGGGCGACGCCTACTCGCACACGAGTCACTACCGTATCCCCTATGTCGAGCACATCGTGACGGGTGCGATTTCAGGTCTCTTGACGCTGGCAGCCTCATATCTGTTCGAAGACCGCGCGCGACGCCTTCGGGCGGTATGGGCCCGGGTGTTCGGATAGCTCGTCCGCTGACTTTTCGAACCCGCCGGGCCGAACGGCAAGAGGCTCCACGGTGCGGCGGCGCTTCGTCGGCGCGCAGCCGCACCCCGCCCGCCGCCAGAGCGGCGACGGTCCTCCCCGACAGGTCGCGTCAGCGCGAAGCCGCGCCGTAGCGCCGTAGCGCGGCGACGATCCTCGACAGCCGACGAGGTTCAGGCTGCCGCCGCGATTTGAACCGAGTCTTGCCGCTCGCCACCCAGGATATCGACGAGATCGGTCAACATCCGCGCCAATTCACCCGTCATCAGCGTGACATCCGAGTCGAAGCGTTCGTCGTCGTTCTGCGCGGTAGGATCCGACGCCTCCTTGATCACGTCGAGCGGCGTGACACGCTTGATCGTCAGCGACGGCGTCAGCACGAAGGAGATGCGGTCATTCCAGGTCATCGCGAGGCGCATGCATTGTTTGCCGGCCTCGATGTGCCGGCGCATGTCGTTCGCCTCCAGCGCGTGGCCGACGTATCGCACCGTGGCGCCACCTTCGCCGCTCGAGCGCAGCTCGGCGTCCTGATCCACGGTGAATCCGCCCGGCGCCTCGCCGGACAGCAGCCAGTCCGTCATCGCGGCGACCGGCGACAGCGCCACCTGGACGCCGGTGAGCGGCAATTGATCGATCGATTTGACGAGCAGGCCGCGAACGTCGTCGGCAAGTGCCTGTGCGGCCGCATCGATGACGAGCCAGCCGTTCACCGTATCGATCCACACGCGGGTATCGCGGCGAATGGTGAACGCGCGCGGCAGCAGTTCGTCGGTCACCTGCTCCTTGAGTTCGCGCAGTTGTTTTCGCCCGACCTTGAAACCCTGCTGCTCCTCGACCTCGAGCGCCCGGGCCTTGGTCACCTGATTGACGACCGACGCCGGGAGCAGCTTCTTTTCGGCGCGAAACGTCAGCAGCATCTGCCGGTTGATCGAATACACGAGCGCGCCGTCGTCACGCGGCGACGCCCATCCCGAGCGCTGCATCTCGACGCTGGTGCCCGGCTGAAACGCGTGGGGCGCCAGCCATGCTTCCATCTGATCGGGGGTAACGGCCCACGGTGCCGGAAGACGGTGAAGCTGAAGATTCTTGAACCACATAGGCGTGCGGGCAAAGCGCGTCATTCTATATGACGGTGACGTCTACCGGCCAGAAGCGCCGGTCGGGATGCAACATCGGCAGGCCGCTTCGATAGCTCGAGCGGCCGTTCGTCGTCGTGTCGTCAAGCGGGTTGCGCCGCCGAGAATGCGTGTGCCGCGGCCATCGTATCCGGTGCTTCGCGCCACACCGTCATTGCATGAATGCAATGACGAAACGCCGGCTGATCGACCGTGCCGACGCATCATTTCGGCCATCGCCAGGTCGGCTCGGAAAGGTGCTCGGCGAGATAATCCGACAGCGCCGCGACTTTCGCGGGCCGCGCGCGCGCCGAGGGCGTGACGAAGTAAATGCCGCCCTTCGTCAGCGACCAGTCGGTCAGGATCGCTTCGAGACGACCGTCGGCCAGGTAATCGCCGGCGATGAACTCGGGCAGTTCGGCAATCGCCAGTCCGGCGAGCAGCGTGGGCAACAGCGCATCGGCGTTCGTCACGCGCAGCGGGCCCGTCGGCATCACCGGCTCTTCTTCGCCTGCGTCGTTCGTGAAGCGCCATACGGCGCTACGCGCGCGGTATGCGTACGAGAGACAAGGACGATCCGCGAGTTCGCGCGGATGGGCGGGCCGTCCTTCACGCATCAGATATTCCGGCGACGCCACCACGAATTGCGTCACCGCGCACAGCCGCCGCGCGACCAGCGACGAGTCCGGAAGCGCGGCGATCCGCAGCGCGGCGTCGAACCCGTCGGCGACCAGATCGACCGACGCATCCGACAGATGCAGGTCGATCGACACTTCCGGATACGCGCGAAAGAAGCCCGGCAGCAGCGGCGCGACCCAGCGCAGGCCGTACGACATCGGCACGGCCAGACGTACCAGCCCGCGTGGCCGCACCGACATTTCGCGTGCCGAGCTTTCCGCCTCCTCGGCCTGGCGATAGATCTCGCCGGCTTTCTCGCTGATCGTGCGGCCGAACTCGGTGAGCGAGAGCTGACGCGACGTGCGATTGAACAGCCGCGCGCCCAGCCGGTCCTCCAGGCGGGCCACGCCGCGCGAGACGGTCGCGACCGACACGCCGGTCGCGCGCGCCGCGGCGGCAAACGAACCGTGCTCGGCCACCTTCGCGAACATCGCGAGCCCCTCGAAATCGGGTAGTTGAGCCATCTTCCCTCATCTTTTCATTTCTGCAACGTTTGTTTGCAATCAATTCTATTTCGAAAAGATGAGGCCGTCGATATTCTCCTCACATCGCAGTACGGGATGCAACGAAACCCCCACCGACCCAACGAAAGGAGCAATACCATGGCACGCAAACTCGACAACAAGATCGCACTCGTCACCGGCGCAACCAGCGGCATCGGTCTCGCCACCGCCCAGCGCTTCGCGGCCGAAGGTGCGCACGTCTATCTCACCGGCCGCCGACAGGCCGAACTCGATGCCGCCGTGAAGGGCATTCGCGAAGCCGGCGGCAAGGCGACCGGCGTACGTTCGGATTCCACCAAGCTCGATGAGCTCGACGCGCTGTATGCGCAGATCAAGGAAGAACAGGGCCGCCTCGACGTGCTGTTCGTGAACGCCGGCGGCGGCTCGATGCTGCCGCTTGGCAGCATCACCGAAGCACACTACGACGACACCTTCGAGCGCAACGTGAAGGGCGTGCTGTTCACGGTACAAAAAGCGCTGCCGCTGCTTGCCGAGCGTGCCTCGGTGATTCTCACCGGCTCGACGGCGGGCAGCGCGGGCACCGCGGCGTTCAGCGTGTATTCGGCTTCGAAGGCAGCGGTGCGGGCCTTTGCACGCAGCTGGATTCTCGATCTCAAGGAACGCGGCATCCGCGTGAACACGATCAGCCCGGGCGCGACCCGCACGCCTGGCCTGCTCGATCTCGCCGGCGACGATGCCGCGCAGCGCCAGGGTCTCGCCGATTATCTGGCTGCCCAGATCCCGATGGGGCGCCTCGGCGAGCCTGGCGAGATCGCGAGCGCGGCGCTGTTCCTGGCCTCGGACGACGCGAGCTTCGTGAACGGCATCGAATTGTTCGTCGATGGCGGCCAGCAGCAGATCTGAGCGCAGCCACGGCGCGCGGGTGCGGAAGACGCCGTCTGCGACGATCGCGATCCGCGCCCGGCGTACTCGAACCGGGCTCCGTCATGATTGAACATCGGCCATTTCTTGCGCTTGGCGCAATCCGGCGCGGCCGTGTCGACATTCGCCAGCATTTCCGCATCGGCGAATCCGGGCGCGCCGACGATGCGCCGCTCGGTCCGCTCTACATGTGGAGCGACGTCGAATTCGCGCCGCGCTCGGGCCTCGGCCCGCATGCCCACCGCGACGTCGAGATCGTCACGTGGGTGCGGTCGGGCGCCATCACGCATGAAGACGACGCAGGCAATCGCGTGCGTCTGGTCGCCGATTCCGTCCACGTGACGAGTGCCGGCACGGCGATCCATCACGCCGAGCGCAACGACGAGAATATGCCCGCGCGGCACTTCCAGATCCGGCTGCGGCCGCGCACACCTGCCGGTACACCGCGCTGTGCGACGCGAGTCTGTTCGCCCGGATGTCGCGAGGGCCGATTCGTGACGCTGGCGAGCGGCGATCCGGAGGATGTCCGCGCCGGCGCGTTGCCCGTTCATGCCGATGCACGCGTGCGTATCGCGACACTGCGTGAAGGCACTGCGTTGCGGCACGCGTTGCCGATGCCCGGTTCCGCTTATCTGGTTGTCGATCATGGCCGGCTGGACGTAGGGCCGATCAGGCTGGCACGACGCGATGGCGTTGCCGTTCGCGATGAAACGTGGCTCATGTTGCGGGCGCGGGACGACACGGACGTCATGATCGTCGAGCGCTTATGCTAGGGCGCATGCTCGATCAGCGCGCGGCCGCAGCCTGGTTCATTGCCGTGCCGACTTCGAGAAAGCGCGCCGGTGAGCGTCCGGTGCCGTATTGCGGGAACACCGGACGTCGATGCCGACGTCGCCTGTGGTGGCGACCGCCGACGCTCGGCCGCAAGGCCGCTCTGCTAATATCGTAGAAAGTATGCAATATCCAGCGCCGCGTCGGCGCTTGCCTGACCGCCATCCCCAGTCCGAACCGCAACATGAACGAGAAACGCCCCGCTCTTGTCTACGCCACGCGCGCCGAAGCCGCAGCGAATGAACTGCGCCGCCGCATCCTGACGGGGGAATACGTCGACGGCTACCAGCTTCGCCAGGATGCGCTGGCGACCGAACTCGGCATCAGCCGGATCCCGCTGCGCGAAGCGCTCGTGCAGCTCGAGAGTGAAGGGCTCGTGAAGATCCTGCCGCACAAGGGCGCGATCGTGTCGGAGCTGTCGCCGGAGGACATCACCGAACTGTTCGAATTGCGCGCGCTGCTGGAGCCCGTGCTGCTGAAAAAGTCGATTCCGAAGCTGACCGCCGAGGATTTCGCGCGGCTCGATGCGATCCTCGACGAATACAGCGCGGTGCTGCACGCGAGCCAGTCCGGCCGCTGGGGCGAACTGAACACCGAGCTTCATCATCTGCTGCTGTCGCGCGCCGACCAGCCGAAGACGGCGGCGATCGTCGCGTCGCTGCTGCAGCAGACCGACCGCTACACGCGCGTGCAGCTGTCGCTGTCCGAGGCTGCGCGCGACGTGGCCGAATCCGAGCACGCGGAGCTCGTCGCGCTGTGCCGCAAGGGCGATGCGCGCGCGGCGGCGTCGCTGCTCAAGCGCCACATCGAGCATGCGGGCGGCGAGTTGAATGCGTTTCTGCGGGACCGGCGGCTCGGGCGTTGAGGTCTTTCACGCGCCGCGCGCCGCGCGGATACCCGATTCCGGTCGATCGCGGCGTTGCAGCGCGGTCGCATGCGATCCGTGGCCCGTCCGGGCGCCGCACGGCGCCGAAGGCGGCCTGCACGCATCGCTTCCGTTTGACCGTCTAGCCGCCGCCGATCCCCTGCAGTACCTTACCCGTCCCTCCGCACACCGCGCATGGCTGTCCTTCGACCATCCCGGTGCCGCGACACACGCCGCATAGATCCTCGCCGACGGCCGGCGCATCGGGCGGCCCTTCGTCGCCCGGATTCAACGGCGTGTCCTGACGCTGTCCCGCCGGCGTTCTGGTCGTCTGCATCGCACACCTCCTTGCGTGTTTCCGATGTCGCGGCAAGCGCGCATCGCGCGTGCCTGCCGCGACGGCATGCGCCGTGGCCGACGCGCGGTGCCGCCAGCACGCGTGAGCAGGCACGCCGGCAACGATGACGCGACGCACCGCATGACTGCGGGGCATCGTCGTCGTCACGTCCTCATTACAACGACGGCGGCCACGTCGAACCGGCCATCGCCGACGGCAGTCAGTCATCCTACGACTGTAGAAATAGAAACGAAAGAGAGTATCCGGCTCCGGAAAACGACACGGCACCGCGCCGGCTCAAATGCAGCCCCATTTCCGGAAAACGTTTCGCCGGCTACGTGCTGAACTGAGAAGGCTTTTCCCTTCGCCTCGCCGAAAACCCGCTACAGAAGCGCCTATAGGGTATGCACCAAGTGAGTTAAACGATTAACCGACGTACATTCGCTTCCACACGTCATACAACGTATGACTGCGATTCAGTGGAGGCCGTGCCCCGACTGATGCGCAAGCCGCCCGGATCGCCGCCAGACGACGAACAACCATCAAGGAGACTGACGATGAAGCACCGATTCACCCGCTCCCGTACCGCCCTGGCCGTCGCGCTCATGGCCGGCTTCGCGGTGTCCGCGCAGGCCCGCGTGTTCCGCTCGGCGGACGTGCACGGCGACAGCTTCCCGACCAACATGGCGGTCAAGTACATGGGCGACGAGCTGTCGAAGCTGACGGGCGGCAAGGACTCGATCAAGGTGTTCGGCAACAGCGCGCTCGGCTCCGAGAAGGACACGGTCGACCAGGTGCGGATCGGCGCGATCGACATGGCGCGCGTGAACGGCGCGTCGTTCAACGAGATCGTGCCGGAGTCGCTGATCCCGTCGTTCCCGTTCCTGTTCCGCGACGTCGACCATTTCCGCAAGGCGATGTACGGCCCGGCCGGCCAGAAGATCCTCGACGCGTTCGCGGCGAAGGGGATGATCGCGCTGACGTTCTACGAGAGCGGCGCGCGCTCGATCTACGCGAAGCGCCCGGTACGCACGCCGGCCGACATGAAGGGGCTGAAGGTGCGCGTGCAACCATCGGACCTGATGGTCGACGAGATCAAGGCGATGGGCGGCACGCCGACGCCGATGCCGTTCGCCGAGGTCTACACGGGCCTGAAGACGGGCCTCGTCGATGCGGCGGAAAACAACCTGCCGTCGTACGAGGAAACCAAGCACTTCGAGGTGGCGCCCGACTACTCGGAGACGCAGCACGCGATGACGCCGGAAGTGCTGGTGTTCTCGAAGAAGATCTGGGACACGCTGTCGCCGCAGGAACAGGCCGCGATCAGGAAGGCAGCATCCGATTCGGTGCCGTACTACCAGAAGCTGTGGACCGCGCGCGAGGCATCGGCGCAGCAGACGGTGACGAAGGGCGGCGCGAAGATCCTGCCGGCCGCGCAGGTCGACCGCGCGGCATTCGTGAAGGCGATGCAGCCGCTGTGGGCGAAGTACGAGAAGACGCCGCAGATGAAGCAGATCGTCGACGAGATCGAGGCCACCAAGTGACCCGTCGCACTTCCCTGAACGGCGCGGCGGCCGTGGGCGCATCGGACGCGGCGGCCGCGGACGGTGCGGCGCCGTGCCGGCCGCATGCGGCGGCGCCGCGCCTGCGCTGCATGAACGACCTGTTGTTCCGCGCGCTGGCCGTGGTCGCGTCGCTGTGTCTCGCCGCGCTCACGGTGCTGGTGTTCTACGCGGTCGTGATGCGCTACGCGTTCGAGAACGCGCCCGACTTCGTCGAGCCGATCGCGCTGCTGCTGGTGATCGTGATCGCGATGTTCGGCGCGGCGATGAAGGTGCGCGACGGCGGCCACATCGGCCTCGACTCCCTCGTGCGGCGCCTGTCGCCGGGCCCGCGCACCGCGGTGATCGCGATCCAGCACCTGAGCCTGATCGCGTTCGCGATCGCGATCATGGTCGGCTGCGGCAGCATGGCCGCGGAGACGATGGGCGACCGCATTCCGATCATCGGATTGCCCGAAGGCGTGCGCTACCTGATCACGATTCCCGCGGCGATCGCCATCATCCTCTTCTCGCTCGAGCACCTGCTCGCGCTTCGTCGTTCTTCGTCGGGACAATAACGCCATGGAACTCGCGATCCTGTCCGTCAGTTTTCTGGTTTTCCTCGTGCTCGGCGTACCGGTCTCGTTCGCGCTCGGCATTTCCTGCGTGCTGACCTACCTGGTCGAAGGGCTGCCGATCGCGACCGCGATGCAGGCGATGATCTCGGGGATGAACGCGTTCTCGTTCCTCGCGGTGCCGTTCTTCATCTTCTCCGGCGAGCTGATGCTGCACGGCGGCATCGCGGACCGGATCCTGCGCTTCGCGCAGGCCACCGTCGGCCATTTCCGCGGCGGCCTCGGGATGGCCAACGTCGTCGCGTGCACGCTGTTCGGCGGCGTGTCGGGTTCGCCGACGGCCGATACCTCCGCGATGGGCGGCGTGGTGATTCCGCTGATGAAGCGCGAAGGCTACAGCGCGGCTTACGCGGTCAACGTGACGACCCACGCGTCGCTCGCCGGCGCGCTGATGCCGACGTCGACCAACATGATCATCTACGCGTTCGCCGCGCAGGGGATCACGGGCATGCTGCACGGCCAGCCGGTGAGCGGCGTGTCGATCGGCGACCTGCTGTTCTCCGGCCTCCTGCCGGTGCTGTGGGTGATGGGCTTCGTGCTCGCGGCCGCATACTGGCAGGCCGTGCGCCACGGCTATCCGCGCCGCGAGGACGGTTCGTCGGCGCTGCCGTCGTTCCCGGGCTGGTATGCGGTGCTGCGCAGCTTCGTCGGCGCGGTGCCGGGCCTGATGGTGATCGCGATCATCCTCGTGTGTGTCGCGAAGGGGATCGCGACCGCGACCGAAGCCGCCGCGATCGCCGTCGTGTACTCGCTCGTGCTGACCGCGCTCGTCTACCGGACGCTGACGGCCGGGAAGCTGCGGCGCGCGCTGTCGCATGCGGCGCGCACGACGGGCGTCGTGCTGCTGCTGATCGCCGTGTCCAACATGCTGCGCTTCCAGATGTCGTACCTGGAGATTCCGGATGCGATCGAAGGGCTGCTCAAGCAGTCGACCGCCGCGCCGTGGCTGATGCTGCTGTACATCAACATCATCCAGGTGTTCCTCGGCACGTTCGTCGACATGGCCGCGCACATCCTGATCACGACGCCGCTGTTCCTGCCGATCGCGATGGCATGCGGCGTCGGGCCGGTGCAGTTCGGGATCATGCTGCTGCTGAACTGCTCGCTCGGCCTCGTGCACCCGCCGATCGGCTCGGTGCAGTTCGTCGGCTGCGCGATCGGCAACGTGTCGATCGGCGAGACGACGAAGATGGCGTGGCCGTATTACCTCGCGATCTTCAGTGCGATCAACATCGTCACGTACATGCCGTTCTTCTCCACCTGGCTGCCGAGCCTCATCAGCGGGCACGCGGTGTTCTGAGCGCGTGTTTCGCCCGTCGCGGCGCCGGACGATCCGAGGTCGTCCGGCGCCGCAGTCACGTCAGCGGTTGCTTCACGCGCGGCGTGGCGCGCCATCGCGGCGGCCGCACCGGCGTCGGCCGCGTCGCGCGATCGGCGTCGTGCCGGCCGCACGGCGCAAGTGCGCGATGCGCTGCGTCGCGGCATGCGCGGCAGTCACCCGCAACGGCGGCAACCTGTGCGATGATTCGCCGCTTCGCGTTCGTCGCAGAACGCCGCGGATCGCGGCGCCCGTTGCCGGGCCGCCGCTCACCGCCCACCGCATTGACATCCGGAGACGACATGCCCGCACACATCGTTCATGGCAGCACCCTGCATTACCAGGATCACGGCACCGGATTTCCGGTGCTGTTCGGGCACAGCTATCTGTGGGATGCCGCGATGTGGGCGCCGCAGATCGACGCATTGTCGAGCCGGTATCGCGTGATCGTGCCGGACCTGTGGGGACATGGCGCGTCGGGCCCGCTGCCTGCCGGCACGCACACGCTCGACGATCTTGCCGCGCACGCGAGCGCGTTGCTCGATGCGCTGGAGATCGGGCAGTGCGCGGTCGTGGGGCTGAGCGTCGGCGGGATGTGGGGCGCGCGGCTCGCGTTGCGCGAACCGCAGCGCGTGCGCTCGCTCGTGCTGATGGACGCGTCGCTCGAGGCCGAACCCGACGCGACGCGGCTGCGCTACTTCGGGATGCTCGATGCGATCGCCGCCGCCGGCTGCATCGCGCCGCCGCTGCTCGATGCGATCGTGCCGCTGTTCTTCCGGCCGGACGTGAACCTGGCCGACCCGGTGCCGCGCGCCTTTCGCGCGGCGCTCGCGAACCTGCCGGCCGACCGGCTGCGGGAATCGATCGTCCCGCTCGGCCGGCTGATCTTCGGGCGGCCGGATACGCTCGCCGCACTCGCCGGGCTGGATGCCGAACGCACGCTGCTGATGTGCGGCGCGGGCGACATGGCGCGCCCGCCGTCGGAGACGGTGAAGATGGCGAGCGTGATCGGCTGCCGCCATGCGCTGGTGCCGGACGCCGGCCATATCTCGAACCTGGAGAACCCCGCGTTCGTCACGCGGATGCTGCTCGACTGGTTCGACGAGCAGCAGCTCGCGGCGGGCTGAACGCCGCACGCGATGCCGGCGGCGGGCGCCGCGCGGCATCGCGTGACGACGCAACGACTTGCGTTGCGACGTGGCCGCGGCAATGCGACGTTACCGCGTCATGCGCGTTCGCCGACCGGCGTGAACTGGCGGTCGCGCACGCGGCCCGCGTCGGCACCGCGGCGAATCAGGTCCTGCGCCTCCGCACGGCTCGCGACGCACGGTGACGGGCGGGTGGAGCTTCGCATGTGCATCCGCATGTGCATCCGCCCGCAACGGAAGTCGCGCCGAAACCGGATGCATCGCTGCAGGCCGGCTTCGGCGAAAAACGATTCGGAGTGCGAATGCATCGGGGCGGTGGTTCGATGCAGTCTCCACCGCCCGTGCATCAGAACATGTGGCGGATCCCGAGGTTCGCGCCGACGGTCGTGCCGGTGACCGCGTAAAGCGCGTTGGTGATCCCCAGCCCGGTGTTCATCGCACCGTGGTTGTTGACCATCGCGACCTGCGCGTACAGCGCGGTCGCCTTCGACAGGCTGTAGGTCGTGCCGATCGCCGCGAGCAGCGAGTGATTGGCCGTGTCGTTGCGATCGCTGGTGAACCAGACGCCGCCGTTCAGGTCGACGGCCGGTGTCGCCTGGTAGTCGAGGCCGCCGCCGTACACGTTGTTGCTGAACGAGCCGCCGACCTTGTAGCTCGTGAACGACGCCTTCGCGGTGACCGGGCCGAAGCGGTAGGCGGCGCCGATCGTGCGCCCGACGAACGCGACGGTGCTCGGCGTCGGCGTCGGGTTGGTGCCGTCGTTGCCGTCGTAGAACGCGGCGTCGATCATGAAGCCGTCGTGCTCGTACTTGAGGCTCGCCGAATACTGGCGGCCGGCCTGGAAGTCGCCGGCCTTGCCGCCGAACGCGAACATCGCGCTGCCGGTGAGGCCGGCGATCGTCGGGCTCGTGTACGACACGGCGTTCGGGTTGAACAGGCCCGTCACCAGCACGTTGTCGACGTAGTTGATCAGCCCGCTGCCGAAGTGCGAGAAGCTGCGCGGATCCGAATCGAAGATCGCGAGCAGGAACGGCGAATACTGCACGCCGGCCTTGGCCGTGCCGAACCCGCCGTCGAGCCCGACCCACGCCTGGCGGCCGAAGAAGTTGCCGTTCGAATGCGCGAACGCGCCGTTGGTGACGGCGAAGCCGCTCTCGAGCTGGAATTTCGCCTTGAGGCCGCCGCCGAGATCCTCGGTGCCGGTCATCCCGAACGTCGTCGGCGTCATGCCGGTGTCGGTCATCGCGAACTGATGGCCGGCGTTCGCGCCGGTGGCGGCGTCGCGTGTCTTGCTGGTGTACAGCAACGCGGCGTCGAGGTTGCCGTACAGCGTCACGCTGCTCTGCGCGAAGCCGCTGCTGCTGGCCAGCGTGCCTGCCAGCGCCGCGCAACCGATCACGATTCTGCTTTTCATTGAGGTGTCTCCAGTGTTGTTGTACGTCGATGCATCGAACAAGGGGATGCGGCGGATGCCCGCGTGGCGGTTTCCGTCGCATGAGCCGCGCACGCAGGGTGGGGCGCGGCGGGACGCACGTGCGCGGCCGGGTGGCGGCCGCGTGCGACGCGTTCAGGGCGGGGATGGGCGCCCGAACGCGCGTGTGTCGACAGTGTCGGGTGCGGCCGGTGCCGGCCGCGTCATTCAGAGAGACCGGTTGAGCTGCTCGAGGATCGCCGGGTTCTCGAGCGTGGACGTGTCCTGCGTGATCGCCTCGCCCTTCGCGAGCGAGCGCA
>NZ_QTQJ01000048.1:0-43098 GCF_003853795.1 Burkholderia sp. Bp8991
GGTGCCGCGCCGGCAGCGGCCGCCGAAGGTCTACCAGCCACGGGCACGACGCGCGTGCCTGGGCGAACTGATCCAGAGAATCACGAACACCCGCCGGGATAGCGGCGTCGCCGGCACGACCGGTTGAGGGGCGGCATGTTCAGCATCCTCCAGATCCTCGCGAAGTGCCCGCTGCGCGTCCTGCAGAAGGGCGACGGAACGCTCGACATGTTCCCGGGCTTCCTGCCGGAAATAGAATTCGTCGCGGTAGCTTTCAGGCTGTATCGGTCTCAGCGTGCTCGCTGGCCTGTAGCGCCGATAGGCCGGCGTGTCCTTGCCGAAACATCGCTCGAGCGTGTCCTCGATCGCCGCCGACAGTGCAGCCAGCTCAGGCTTGATCCCATTACTGGGAACCTGGAAGTCGAATGCCTTGAGCGCGTCGATCCGTTCCTGCAGGCGGGCGATGCCGCGTTCGATCACGACAGAGGAACGGGCCATCATGCGGTCTCCTTCTATATGGGATAAAGGACATAATCCAATAAACACATTGTGTGCATATCGTGCATATCGATGCTTGACATCCGGGGTGGGTGCATTAGAATTCGCCGCATCGATATCAACCATATGCACTATATGAACAACGGCAACATTGGACTGGCCGCAAACCCCAGCTTCGAGCAGCAGCTAGCCACAAAGTACCCCCTCGATACGATCCGCGGTGACATCACCACGGTGTTCGCCCATTACATGCGAACCATCGCCCGAGTCATTGGCGCGGATGAGTTTAACTACGAGTGGCGCCTGCCGCAGATCGAATTGGGAATCAGAGCCACCGAGCTTTTCAATCCCGATAACACAGCAGCCGACATCGAGCTGACGTACGAGCACATTCGCCACACCGCCCTCGCTCGTTGCATGGAAGTGCTCTACGGATTCGCCATTCACGGCAGGCTCGATGCCAGCGTTGAGACGATGACCTATGAAAGCAAGTACATGTGGATCGCCGATCTGCTGATGGACGCCGCCGATGGGCATATCGCGGAACAATGGGATTCGTATGTAGGTGGCGGAGGCACATTCATCAGCGAGAGCGCCAACCGTTGCCTTCAAGTCACGGAACTGGCGAACGCCCGCCACATTCTGGAAAACGGCGAAGGGTTTTCCTACTTCTCTCGCCGTCGCGGCAAGAAGGAAGAGCGAAACGATCTTGATAGCCTGACCGTTGGGCAGCTGGCGCTACTCGCCAATATGGAAGAGATGAGTGTTCGGGCCGCCGCCAATCCCAAGCGCGCCACGCCGCTTCAGACATACACCACCCCCGAAGGTACGCGCATCACCCGCGATGTCGCCAAAGCCTGGTTGCAGGCCAAGGATCGCTACATTCCGGTCGTGCGTTACTGGAGCGCCGGCGACGTTGACCTCCAGAAACGCCGCTTCAAAGATCGTCATGATCTGTTGGAGGCGCTCGATCAGCGGCGCAAATCACTTCTCGCCCGTCTTGAGACCAATACGCTCGACACTGCGCTTCTCGCTGCCGGGGTCCAGTTGGAAAAAGGCCACGATGGCCAGTACCTCGCATTCGATGTCATCGACCGCTTCGACGATGCGGTGTTCATGACCACGCTTGCCGAACTGCTCGAACTACCTGCCCCATGGCTGGTACTACGCGCCCGTGAAGCGGCCACATTGGCCCGACTCGCCGAGGTAGAGCGCGAGCTGAAAGCATTGAGCCAGCAACCGGACAACAAACAAGACTGAGGCTGACCATCAAACTCCAACCTTACGGAAGCGACTTTTACAAAAGAGTGCTTATGAGAATCCTGGATCTGAGCAAGCACGCAGCCATTCGCCTGCAGCAACGCGGTATCGCGCCGCTTGTCGTCGATCTGCTGCTGGAGTTCGGCGTCACCGAGAAATCCGGTGATGGCACCACCAAGCACTACTTGGACAAACCCGCCCGGCGTCGGCTGCGGTCGTATGCCGGCCAGCTGGCCTCCCTGCTCGAAGCCCACCTCGACTGTTACGCGGTGACCGGCGCCGAAGGCACGATCGTGACCGCCGCCCACCGCACCCAACAGATCAAACACTGGGCTGTTTCCCATTACACATTACGCGAGAGACCATGAAACACAACAACCGCTTCGCCCATTTTGCTTCCACCATCCAGACACTCGACCTCGATCGCATCAGCAAGCCGGCCGATATCCCGGCCACTTTTACGCTGGGGCGTGACGGTGCGCTGACGAGCCACTACATCCCATTCGACTATCTGAATACGACTGCGCGCCTGGTGCTGGTCGGGATCACCCCGGGATTCACGCAGTGGAAAAACGCGATGCGTGAGGCACAACGTCAGCTCGCTACCGGGGCATCGATGGACGCCGCTCATCTTGCCGCGAAGCGCACCGGGGCGTTCAGTGGTGCGATGCGGCCAAACCTGATTGCGCTGCTTGACCATATCGGCCTGCACCGCTGGCTGGGTCTGGCCAGCTGCGACCAACTGTTTGGCGCTTCAGCCCATCTGGTGCAGACCACGTCGATCCTGCGCCACCCGGTGTTCGTCGACGGCACGAACTACAACGGCACGCCCGGCATGGTGCGCACCCCGTTCCTGCAGCAGCAGATCGAGGCGCATTTTGCGGAGGAAGCCAAGACCTTGAGCAAGGCCGTTTTCGTGCCGCTGGGGCCGAGGGTCAGCGAAGGACTGGACTGGCTCGCCAGTCGTGGCGTGATGCCAGCAGACCGAATCCTGCACGGCCTGCCCCATCCTTCCGGCGCCAATGCCGAGCGCATCGCCTACTTCCTTGGTCGAAAAGCCCGTTCAGCACTGTCTGCAAAGACGGATGCAACTCGACTGGACTCGATCAATCGTGATCTCAATGACCGCGTGCTGAAGCTCCGCTAGAGTGTGCAGGAGGGCTTTGTAGGGGGCCCCTTTATTTTGCTGCGCTTTAGCGGGCTAGGCTGCTGATCGCAAAGCTGCGCCGCATGCAGTCCGGTCGCCGCTCGGAGAAGCTGGACCGCCAGATCAAACAGCTCGAACTGCGCCTGGAAGAGCTCGAGGCTGACGAAGGCGCTGCCCCCATCGAGATCCCCAGGACGCCGCGCACGGCACCGGAACAGGTACGACGCAAGCCGTTGCCGGACCACCTTCCGCGGGAGATCCAGACCCATTGGCCCGAATCACGTGAAACCTGCACGGTATGCGGTGCGCCGATGAAGCAGCTTGGCGAGGACGTCGCCGAACAACTCGAATAAGCGCCGGCGAGCTTCCGGGTCATCCGCCATGTGCGGCCGAAGCCGGCGTGTTCATGCTGCGATCACATCGCCCAGGCTGCTGCGCCGAGTCGTCCCATCGAGCGAGGTATGGCCGGCCCGGGACTGCTAGCTCACGTACTGGTCTCGAAGTTCGCAGATCACCTGCCGCTTTACCGACAGTCGGCGATCTATGCGCGTGAAGGCGTCGATCTGGATCGCTCGTTGCTGGCGAAGTGGGTTGGTCGCAGTGCGGCGTTGCTGCAACCGCTCGTCGACGCGCTTCGTCGCCACGTCATGGCGGCGACGAAGCTACATGCCGACGATACGCCCGTGCCGGTGCTCGCGCCAGGCAACGGCAAGACCAATGCCGGACGCCTGTGGGGGTGTACGTGCGTGACGACCGGGCGTCGGGCGACGCCACTCCGCCGGCCGTCTGGTTTGCCTATACGCCGGACCGCAGGGGCATCCACCCGCAGCAGCATCTTGCATCGTTCAACGGGACGTTGCACGGCGATGCGTACCGCGGCTACCAGGCGATCTACGAAACGGGACGGGTTGCTGAAGCTGCGTGCTGGGCCCATGCTCGGCGGCAGTTCTACGAATTGCATGCAGCGCGCCCGAATGCCTTGAATACCGAGGCACTGGAACGTATCGGCGCGCTCTACAAGGTCGAAGAGCAGATCCGGGGCAAACCACCCGACGAACGCCGGGCGTATCGACAGGCGCAAGCCCGTCCCTTACTCGATCATCTCCACGCGTGGCTGACCGCCACGCTGGAGGTACTCTCGCGCAAATCTGACACGAGTCGAGCGATCCAGTACGCCCTGAACCGGCGGGAGGCGCTCACACACTATTGCGACGACGGCCGACTGGCGATCGACAACCCGTCGGTCGAGCGCGCGCGCGGTAGCCATCGGAAGACGCAATTACCTCTTCGAGGGCGCGCGGAGGGAAAGTATGCGGTTTAGGCGCGTTTAGATCTCAACCACATCGCCGCCCTGCCGCTGATCAAGGCGCGCTTGCGTGCCGCTCGTCGCGATCGATCAGGCGTCACGCATCGCGTCGTCGATCGCGCTCAGCACATCGAGCGCCCGTCCACGAATGCCGACTCCGACGCCATTGGCCTTGACATCGCTAGCGTCGAGGTTGACACGGATCAGCGGCCCGCGCAGGGATTCGGCAAACACCCGCACGCTTGGAACGGCGGTTCCGGCACCCACTTCGATCACGACCGGCCGCGCAACCGAGCCGAGCCATTCCTGCATGCACGCCCATTGGCGCGACGTTCGCGTGCCGATCCAGCGCCGATCGTCGAACATCAGGAAGTTCGGTCGAGCGAGACCGCCACACGCATCACAGCGTGGCAAATCGGGCGCCTCGAGCGTATCGATGTCGACGTCGTCCATCAGCGTGCCGGTTGACCAGATCGCGTCGCCGCACGGTTCGCCGCATTGCATGAAGTTGATCGTGCCGTGGCATTCGAGCACCCTGTCCTCGTCGAAGCCCGCGGACCGGAAATGGCCGTCGACGTTGCTCGTGAATACGAACGCGCCATGACGCGCACGCAGCGTCCAACGCCGCAGCATCGCGTAGCCGGCATGAGGACTCGCGTGCCGGCATACCTGAAGCGCGCGCCCGTAGAATCGCCATGCATCGACGGGCCTGTCGACGAAGCAGTCGCCTTGGGTCAACGAGTCGACGTCGCGTTCGCTCATCCCCGCAGGCAGAAGCGAAGTCCAGAGCCCGCCCGTGCCGCGAAAATCCGGCAGGCCGGAATCCACGCTCATGCCTGCACCCGCCGCGATCACGATGCCGTCCGCGTCGGCGATCCAGTCCACCGCGCGGCGGATACCGTCGTATTCGTTCATGGTCTGTGCCCCGGTCAGAAATTGTCCGCCCAGCGATCCCAAAATCCGGGTTCGTCGTGGTGGGCGTTCTTGCGTGCGTAGTCGAGGTCGATCACGAGGAAGCGCATGTGCGGGAAGCGCAGCGAACCGTCCGGATGTTCGAGAAACGCTTCGAGCGCGCGGTAAGTCGCGTCATCGCGGTCGAATGGCAAGTCGATGTAGATCGATCCGCCATAGCTGCGCATGACGCGCTCGTCCGCGACCTCGCCGCACGGCGTCCACGCGATGCCGTTCGCGTCGAGCCATGCGACAAGCGCCGCTCGCGCCGGATGCGCCTGCCAGCGGTATGGCGAGCGCTCGCCCGCCGGGTCGTCGAAGAACGAGACGAAAAGCGTATCGCGCGCTTTGCGGCGCGCGATCGCGTCGATATGCTCGATCATGCTCGGCATGGCGTTTCTCGGTGGAATGGAGTGACGCAATCTTGCCACCGCATCGGGACATTTTCCGTCCCGATGCGGCGCAGCCGATCTGCGCGGACCCTAGTAGCGATCGACGCCCAACCGGTCGCGAAAGTCGTCGAAACCCTCACCGAAGAAACTGAAGAATCGTGCCGTCGGACGGTTCCGGTTGTCCAGCAACCCAAAATGCCGGCCGACACCCCGTCCAACGGACATCAGCGTGCCCGCCGAGTTGTTCGTGCCCGCGAATCCTTTCTTGATCAGGCGTTGCTTGCGCGCGTCTGGGGTTGTTTCAATCAACATGCAATACCCAGCCAGTCCCGCGCAAACAAAGCAAACCTGGACTCGCTCGGCGCCTGCGACGAACTCAGGCTCGCCATTGTTCGCTGCGCGCAAGCCATGCTCGCTACCGTTCTCGATCGACTGAATCTCCTTGAGCGAGCGAACATGCAGATCGAATTCCCGCTCATCGAACGGGTAACAGTAGTTCCGGAAATTCTGTCTGAACGCGTCGTATCGCGCGGCGTGTTCCGGTGCTCCGAGCCACTGCTCGAAGTCCTCGGCATTGGAATTCGCTGGCTCGGTTTCGCGATATGCGCGATAAATGCTCAGCACACGGCTGAACGGATGACCCGATGGCACCCAGTTCCCCCCTTCGCCGGGCGCCATCGATGCGTCGTCAGGAACGACGATGCCGCCGCCACCAGCCAGGCTCCGAATGTCATACCCGATCATGAAGAGCGCGGCCTCGAACGCGTGACACCGCGTCTGGATCGGGGGCGTGCCGCCTACGTGCGGCTCTTCTGTGAACAACGTAGTCTGCTCGAGCACCGCACGGATGATCCAGCCTGCGCGCACTTGCCAGCGCGCCCACCACGCTCGCGGCACCTGATTCGTATAGAACTGCGGTGCCCTCGCAAAACCAAGCTCCCCCGGATCGCGAATCTGGGCCCCGCGCGCTTGTCCCGACGGGAAGCCGAGAAGATCGTGTCGAATGCCGGTGCGTTCGGCATCGCGCCGGAACAGCTCGTAGAGCATCGCCAGGGCCGCGCCGACGCGGCTGTCGTAGATCGGCGATCCGGTCGTGTCGTACACCGCATGCACCTTCGTCATTCCGGAGTCGAAACGCTCGATGTTGCGTGCGTGCAAGTCGTCGGTCTTCTGTGAACCATCGAGCGCGAACAGCGGCGCGAGCGACTGCAGGTACGTGCAGAACGTGCGTTGCCGAACTTTCGACCGGATGAACGGAATCGCGCTGGAGACGCCGCCCCAACGCAACACTTCGCACGCCGCTGCGCCGGCTCGCCCGTCGTCGCCGCCGGCAACGCTCGCGCGCAGCATGATGCTCAACCGCTGGAGCGACGCGCGCGTCGTTTCCCAATTGTGCGAGTCGATCGGTCGCCCCGTGTCCGGATCGATCCACGCGCTGCGCCAGCAGTAATGCGCGAGCACGTCTTCGATGCCGTTCACCTGAACATCGAGCCCGCCCGGAACAAACCTGCTGCCGGCAAAACGCAGCCGCACGGGCAGTGTCGGCAGATGCTCGACGAGCCAGGTCACGAACTCCGCTACCGGGCGTTGCTCGAGAAATGCAGTGCGATCCATCGAATTCCTGTTCTCAACGATGGGGATGGTACTCACCGCGCATCGAATCCGGCCGACAAGCCGCTCGCGCGCAACACGCGCATCTGCACCGCCTGCTCGATGATCGCCCGCCCGCCCGCGCTTGCGATCGTCAGGAACCGGCGCGCGCGCGTGATGCCCGTATACACCAGCTCTCGCGTGAGCACGGGGCTCAGCGTGTCGGGCAGCACCAGCGCCGCGTGGGCAAACTCCGAGCCTTGCGATTTGTGCACGGTCAGCGCGAACACGGTCTCGACGGCCTGCAGGCGGCTCGGCAGCACCCACTTGATCCGCCCCGAGCCGTCGCCGGCCGCAAACGCGACACGCAGGCGCATCTCGCCATCCGGCGCGGGAAGCGCGAGTGTGATGCCGATGTCGCCGTTCATCAGGCCGAGTTCGTAGTCGTTGCGCGTGACGAGCACCGGCCGCCCCAGATACCATTCGCCGGTGGGCGCAATCAGGTTCGCCGCATGAAGCAGGCGCTCGACGCGCCGATTCAGTCCGTCGACGCCCCACGGGCCGCGGCGCAACGCGCACAGGAGCTGGAATTCGCCGTGCGCATCGAGCACCGCGTTCGCCCACCGGTCGAAGCCGGCCTGGTCCGCACCGGAAGGCGGCTGTTCCCGGCGAAGTGTCTGCAAGTAGTGGCGATAGCCGCGCCGCGCCTGCCCGTCCGCTGATTCGCGCTCGACGTCGTCGTCCGCGACACCGTCCACGACCAGCGCGCCGAGCACCGCGTCGGGCTTCTCCGAGCAGTCGAGCAGCGCGAGATCGGCGTAGCCGTGCGCCCATACGCGGGCGACCTCTGCCGGCTCGCCCATGTTGACGGCTTCGGCCAGCTTGCCGATTCCGCTTTCCGCCGAAAACCGGTGGCTGAAACGCAGCATCGCGATCGACTGGTCGAGCGCGCTGCCGGCCGGATCGACGAGCGCCGCGCCGACCTGCTCGCCCGTCACCTGCTGCAGCCATGCTTGCGTCTGCGGCGTGTAATGCCCCGCGCGCGCACGCTGGCACAGCTCGCCGAGCACGGCACCGGCCTCCACCGACGCGAGCTGGTCCTTGTCGCCGAGCAGGATCAGCCGCGCCCGCGCCGGCAGCGCCGAGAGCACCGCATGCATCATTTCGAGGTCGACCATCGACGCTTCGTCGATCACGAGCACGTCAAGCGACAACGGATTGCCTGCGTGATGCCGGAAACGCCGCGAGTCGGGGCGCGTGCCGAGCAGGCGATGCAGCGTCGTCACGGATACCGGAATAGCCGCGCGCACCGATGCCCCTTGCGGGAAATCGTCGAACGGCAGTTGCGCGACCGCACCCGCGATCGACTCGTTGAGGCGCGCGGCAGCCTTGCCGGTTGGCGCCGCGAGACGGATGCGCAGCGCTCGCCCGTCGCCGCCGGCCATCAGCGCGAGCGACTGCAGCAACGCGAGCAGCTTGACCACCGTGGTCGTCTTGCCCGTGCCGGGGCCGCCCGTGATCACGCTGAACGCGCTGCGCGCAGCGAGCGCGCATGCGAGCTTCTGCCAGTCGGGATGCCGCTCGCCTGCCGGTTCGGCGCGCGTGTGACGAAGCGGGAACAGGGTGCGAAGCGCATCGCGAAGCCGGTCGGCGGGTACCGCATCGGCGAGTTCCACCGACCTGGCGAGGCGTTCGTCGAGCGCGTCGCACACGAGCTGCTCATACTGCCAGTAGCGGCGCAAATACAGGCGCGTACCCGTCAGCACCAACGGTGTCGCACCCGCGCCGTCGCCGACGAGATCGCCGTGGCCCAGCGCGGCTTGCCAGTGCGCGACCGTGACGCCGGTCAGCACGTGCGACGGCAACATGACGGGCGCATCGGCGTCGCGCGGCGCAGGACCATCGGGTGGCAGCGACAGCACGAAGGCCGGATCGGCGAGCGTCGCTTGCAGATCGAGGCATGCGTGACCGCGCCCCAGCTGGTGGCTCGCAAGCGCGGCGGCAAGCAGCAGCAGCGCGTGCGCATCCGGCGCCTCGCTCGCCAGGAACCGCGCGAACGCGGCATCGACTTCACGCAACCAGCCGCATGCGACCCATTCGGCGAGCAACCGCTCCATCTGCTCGCGGGATGCCGGGTGGTGGCGCGCCGCACCGGGCGCATCGGAAAACGTTGCGTTCATTGGGCTTCCGTTTCAGGAGGTTGGATGTGGGCGGCGCCCGCGAAGAGCGCGTCCAGCCGTTCGATCAGCTCGCGCGGCGGCTTCTCGGCGAATATGCCCTGCGTCGGCGCGTTCAGGCCGCGCAGAAACAGGTAGATCGCTCCGCCGACATGTTTGTCATAGTCGTAGTCCGGCAGCCGCGCCTTGAGCAGGCGATGCAGCGCGAGTAGATACAGCACGTATTGCAGCTCGTAGCGCGAACGCAGCATCTGCGCGCGGATCTTCTCGGCCGTATAGCCCGTGTCGTCGGCGCCCAACCAGTTCGACTTGTAGTCGGCAACGTAATAGCGGCCCTCGTGCTCGAACACGAGATCCATGAAGCCCTTCAGCATCCCGTTCAGCGTCGCGGGATCGAGCGGCGGACGCTCGGCCCCGTCCAGCGTGCGTGCGCACACGAGCCGGTCGAGCGCCGCCGTATCGACGTGCTTCGCCGCGAACCAGAACTCCATTTCACCGACCGTCGTCGCAAGCGCCGCCAGCTCGATCGACGTCGGCTCGATCCCGTGCCCGCCCCTCAAGACGAGCGGCGTCGACACGATCTGCATGACCCAATCGGTCAATGGATCGATCCAGCTCTGCCAGCCGCGCACGCTGCATCGCCGCGCCACCACTTCCCGCAGCGCGTCGCGATCGGCGGCGATGCGCGCGAATCCATGCGCCGCAGCCCATTCGAGCAGATCGTGCAGGAAGCTGCCCTGCTCCGATCCGCGCGGGAAATCGTGCAGCGTGCTGGCGTTCGCATCCGGCATCGGCGCATGGCGCGGTGTTTCCGCCGCCGGCTCCTGGTCGACGTCGTGCTCGGCGGCGCTCGCCTCGTTGAATCCGTCTTCGCCCGGCGTGTCCGGCGCGGCAAGCTCACGATGGTTCTTCCCGGCCGTCCTGAGGCTCGAATAGCTCGCGATCCACCACGGTTCGCGCACCACGCGTGCCGACTGCCTGGCGGCGCCGCGGCGCGCTTCGTCGATGCGCGGCGTGTACCGTTCGCCGCCCGGCTCCGGCGCAGGAACGACGGCGATGTTCTCGCAAGCGCCGAACGCCGTCTGCAGGAGATCTTCGAGCCCGCCGGCCGCGAGCGGCTGCGTCCCGCCGATCAGGTAGCCGATCGCCGTGCGCTCGAGCGCCTCGAGCGGTGCCATGCCGATCCACGTCGCATGACGGGCGCGGGTCAACGCGACGTAGAGCTTGCGCAGATCCTCGCCGAGGCGTTCGCGATCGACCTGCTCCAGCGCGCCACGCCCGCCGTCGAGCGAGATGCGCAATTCGTCGTTCTCGTCGTGCCATTTGAGCGGCAAGTCCGTCGCCTTCGCCGGCCTGTGTGCGCATGCGAACGGCAGGAACACGAGCGGATATTCGAGCCCCTTCGACTTGTGGATCGTCACGATCTTGACGAGGTCCCCGTCGCTCTCGAGACGGGTCTGGACCGCGTCGCTACCGGCATCGCTGTCTTCCGATGCCGCACGCTGGTCGGCGAGATAACGGATCTGGCCGTGCAGGCCGTCGATCATCGCGCTCGCCTGCTGCAGCAGCTCGGCCAGGTGCAGCAGATCCGTCAGGCTTCGCTCGCCGCCCGGCACGCCCTGGCGGCCGTCCGCGTGTGTGCCGAGCAGGCGTGCGGGAACACCAAAATCGTTCAGGAACCGGCGCAGCATCGGCAGTACGCCCTGACGCCGCCAGCATTCGTGATAGCCGCGGAACTGCAGCACGCACGCCTCCCACGCGATCTCGCTGCCGAAGCGCGCGTCGAGCTCCGCCCAGCCGAGCCCGAGCGTGGCTGTTGAGAGCGCCGTACGCACGAGCCGGCCATCGTCGGGATCCGCACAGGCGGCCAGCCAGTGTTGCAGCTCTGCGGCCTGCGCGCACTGGAACACGGAACTCCGGTCGGACAGGTAGACTGAGCGCACATTGCGCGCCGCCAGTGCGCCGCGGATCGCGTCGGCCTCGCCGCGATTGTTGACGAGCACGGCGATGTCGGCAGGCCGCAGCGGTTGCAGTCCGTCCTTGCCGGCAAACCCCGTGTCGCCACGTTGGCCGAGGTTGAGCAGGCGCACCATCTCCGTCGCGCAGCTCGCCGCGATTGATTCCAGGTACGCGGCCTTGGTCGTCGGCTTGCCGTCGTCGGCGGGCGGCAGCCACCAGGCGGTCAACGCCGGCGGCGCGGCGCCGTTCACGACGAACACCTCGGCGCGCCCTTGCGCGCTGACGGCGGAGAACGGGACAGGGTTGTCGCCGCTGCGGCGGAACAGGAATGCGCCTTCGCCGGCGCTTGCCTCCGCGACGGCGAAGCAGTGGTTCGTCGCGTCGACCATCGCACGGCTCGAGCGGAAGTTTTTCGCCAGCGTATGGAGCCGACCGTCGCACGAACGCCGTGCCGCGAGATACGTGTGGATATCCGCACCGCGAAACGCGTAGATGGCCTGCTTCGGATCGCCGATCAGGATGAGCGCGCGCCATGCATTGGCTGTATCTGCACGGTACACGGCATCGAAGATGCGGTACTGAACGGGATCGGTATCCTGAAATTCGTCGATCAGCGCGACCGGAAACTGCTTGCGAATGACGTCGGCGAGACGTTCGCCGTTCGGGCCGCGCAGCGCGGCGTCGAGGCGCGTCAGCAGGTCGTCGAAGCCAATTTGCGCGCGGCGGGCTTGTTCGGCCGCAAAGCGTGCGGCCACCCATTGCGCGGCATGTGACAGCAAGGCGGCGTGGGCCGTCGGCAGCGCGGCGAGTTCGTCGCGCAGCGTCTCGAGCGCGACGAATCCGGGATGCGCGGGAACCGGCGCGCCTGGTTCACATGCGTCCGCGAGTCCGTCCGGCGTCAGCTTTTCCCAACCGCTCATCAGCGACGGCTCCTCGCTCGACGAATCGCCGGCCCAACGCCGCAGCGCGTCGATCCAGCGATCACAATCGCCCTTGCGCAGGTTCCTGGGCCTGAAATGCCCGTCGTCTCGCGCGGCATCCAGCACGTTCGCCATCTGGTCGGGCCATGCATGCCACGGTGCCTTCAGCTGTGCGAGGCTGCGAGCGCGTTCGTTGCGCAACGCCGCCAGCGCTACGTCGGGCGCGGCAGCCGCAGGCAACTGCGACGCAAGTGCGAGCAGGTTGCGCAACTGCGCCTGCAGCGCTCCGGGACCGGGAATCCACTTGGCGACGGCGGCTGCGTCGGTCGCGCCGAGAGGCGTCATGAACGTGCGCCAGTAGTCTCGCACGACCTCGGCCAACAGTTCCGTCTGGTCCGTTTCGAGCGCCTGGCTGAACCGGCTGTCGCTGTCGAACGCGTGTTCTCGCAGCATGCGGTTGCACCAGCCGTGGATCGTCGATACGGCCGCGTCGTCCATCCACTCGGCTGCCAGTTGCAGCCTGCGCGCACATGCCGGCCAGTCCGAGGGCGGATAGTCGCTGCGCAGCGCGTGGAGCAGGTCCGTTTCGCCGGCACCTTGCGGCGTCACCGCATCGGCCTCGACCTGGAAGCACGCTGCGGCTTCGTTCAGCCGCGCACGGATCCGGTCGCGCAGCTCCTTGGTCGCCGCATCCGTGAACGTCACGACGAGAATCTCGGGCGGCGTCAACGGCTCCGCGCGCGCACCCGGCGGTTCATGTCCAAGCACGAGGCGAACATACAGCATCGCGATCGTAAAGGTCTTGCCGGTGCCGGCGCTGGCCTCGATCAAACTGCGGCCGGACAGCGGAAAGCGCAGCGGGTCGAGCGGCTGCGGCGCATTCGTCGCGTTCGTCGCGTTCGGGGCTGGCATCGTTGCATTCATTCGTCGACTCCCGCCGCGTCGGGTGCGGCCTTGTCCTGCTTCGCGTCTTTCTTTGGTTCTTTCGTGTCGCTTCTGACGATGGCGCGCAACAGCGGCAACAGCAAGGACTCGGCAAGCGCCTCGAACCGGCCGTCCGCGCATAGCGCATCGAAATCCGGAAATGCGCGGCCGAGGCTCGCGCTCTTGGCAACTTCGCCCTTGTTGTACGCATCGCCCGCGTATTTCGAACGTGCGGCCTTTTCGGCGGCCGCGCGCGTGTCCTCCGGCGCCGCACCGTTGCCGTCCTTGCCGAAGCGCCGGACCAGCCATGCGAAAGCCGACTCCACCGCGACCGGCAGCGGCTCGCGCATCCCTGCGTCCCACACCTGCAGCAACGCCGTGAGATGCGCTTCGGTGTCGCCGCCGGCGAGCGGTCGCAATTCGACGATGCCCTTCTTGCTGACGATCACGGTCGTTACGTGCCGCCCCGCGAGGTTGGCCGCCAGATGCCGGACCCAATGGCCGACCAGCTTGTGATATCGGTACGCGCCCTTCTCGACGAGCGCACTCGTCTCGAGCACCAGTCGCGCACGCCGGCCTTCGCTGTCCTCGCGCCATTGACCGAGCCAGTCGCTCAGGCCGGGCACCCGGCTTTCCCCAGCGATCTGAAATGCGACCTCGCATTCGCCGTCGATGGCAACGGGCCATCGCGCGAGTTGCTTGCGGTATGCGGCGAACAGTTCGTCCATCGGCTCAAGCAATGCTGCGCTCGCGAGATCGCCGAAGCCGCCCGGCACGACGTCGCCCCGCCGGCGGATGGCGGCCATGCGCGCGTCGCGTGCGGCCACGAGCGCGTCGTCGTCGTGCATGTGCGCGGCCTGCACGCCGATCAGCTCGTCCTGCAGTTTCCAGGCGTCGAGCGAATCGAGCTCGAACGGCTCTTCGTCGTCGACGGCAGTCTCGTCGACGTCGAGCGCCACGCGCAGTCGCTGACTAAAAAACGTCTTGACCGGTTTCGCCAGGAACTCCGCGAGTTCGCGAAGCGACAATGGATCGTCGCGGACGATTGCCGGCACGTGCGTCGCGGCCGGCGGCGCGGGATCGCGGCACGCGCGCGGTTCGTCGCGCCATTCGGCGGCATACGTGAAGAGCGCCGCCGCATCATTCGTGTCGGGCGGGAAATACGCGACGCTGAACGGTTGCAACGGATGCTCGACCGTCAGCGCCTTGACGAGTGCGTCAGGCCCCGCACCGCTCGCACCCGCGAGGCGCCACCCGGCAGCGAGATGGTCGCGCAACTGGCCGATCAGAACCGACGGCGGGCGCACGCCGTTATCGGTAATGCTGCGCCCGACCCACGACACATGAAGATGGTCTCGCGCCGACAGCAGCGCCTCGAGCAGGAGATACCGGTCGTCCTCGCGGCGCGACCGGTCGCCCGGCCGGTAATGCAGTCGCATCAGGTCGAAATCCATCGGCACGCGCGCACGCGGATAGTCCCCGTCGTTCATGCCGAGCAGGCACACGCGACGGAACGGAATCGCGCGCATGGGCATCAAGGTTGCGAACGTCACCGCGCCGGCGAAGAAGCGCTGCGAGAGCCCGCCCTCATCCAGCTGGCTCAGCCAATGATCGCTGACGACGGACAGCGGCAGCACGTCGGTCAGTCGAGCCTCGGTGCATGCGTCGAGCCAGGCCTGCAACACGTTGTCGAGGCGCGCGAGCGTATACGCGTCTTCACTGTCGTGCGCGCTGAAGAACGTCTGCTTCAGATTCCGCAGCCGCTCGCACCAGTCCGGCGCCTTCGCAGGCTCGGCGAGCGAGCGCCACGCGTGGTCGAGCGCATCGATCAGCCGGACCAGCGGGCCGAGCAGCGCCGCGTCGAGTCCGCCCACCTCGTCGAACGGTTCGATGTCGTGCCAGGCGCCCGCCTCGCTGCCGACGGCATAACCGAGCAGCATCCGCCGCAGGCCGAACGCCCAGGTATGGGGCGCGGCGGCCTGCTCGTCGAGCGGCAAGCCGAGGCTCGCGCGCTGCTGCGCGTGCAAACCCCATCGGATGTTTGCGCCGCGGATCCACGCACGCAGCTTTGGCAGGTCGGTTTCGTCGATACCGAAGCGCTTGCGCAGCGCCGGCACGTCGAGCAGATCGAGCAGATCGCTGACGGCAAGGCGCGCGTTCGGCAAGCCGAGCAGCATCTCGAGTGCACCGATGAGCGGATCGGCTTTGCGCTGTTCGCGGTCGGCCACGCTGAACGGGATGTAGCGCGGGTCGCTCCGGTCGACCAGGCCGAAGACGGCCTGCACGTGCGGCGCGTAGGCTTCGATGTCTGGCACCACGACGACGACGTCCTGCGGCCGCAGGCTCGGGTCCGCGTTGAATGCCGCGAGCAGCTGGTCGTGCAGGATTTCGACTTCGCGCTGCGCGCTGTGCGCGACGTGAAAGCGAATCGATCCGTCCGTCGCCGGATCGACGTCCGGCCACGTCTCCTGCGTCTCGCGCAGCGGACGCAGATCGCGGATATCGTCCTGCAACTGCTGCAGCAGCGTCGATGCGCCGCGCGACTCGAACAGGTCGATGCGCTGGCCGATGCGCGCGAATTTCGAACCGTAATGCTCGCGCGCATCGGCGTTGTCGAACGCGTCGAGCAGGCCGATGAAGTCGCGCCCCTGCTTGCCCCACGACGCCAGAAGCGGATGGGCGTGCAAGTGGAGCGTGTCGAGGTCGAGTTCGGCGGGCATCCCGGTTCGCCGTTGCTGACGCGGCTGACGCCGGCCCAGCAGGTCGCGGTCTGGCACGATGTCGGCCCAGTAGTGGGCGCATGGATTGGCCACGCACATCATCACTTGGCTCCAGCGCGCGAGTGCGGCCAGCGCTTCCAGCAACTGGTGCGGCAGGCTCGAAATGCCGAAGATCACGATGCGCCGCGGAATGCCCACCGGCCCGCGGTCGTCGTCCCAGGCGGCGATCCGGCGCATGAACGCTTCGTGCACCGCAGCCCGCCCGCCTCTCGACGAAATCTCCCGGGACGCGTCGCTGCCCGCCACGTCGGCCACCAGTTCGTGCCACAGCGCGGCCTGCCAGCGCTGCTCGTCGGGCAACGGCTGCTCGCCGCCGCGTGCATCGAGCACGACCGCGTCGCCGTCCGCCCAACGCGCCAGCCAGTCGGCGCGATACATCTGGTACTGGTCGAACAGGTCGGCAAGGCGCTCGGCGAGCTGGAACCGCTTGCGCCGATCGTCGTCGTCGCTGATGAAGCGCCTGAGCGGCTCGAACGCCGGCCGGGCTGCCAGCGCGGGCAACATACGCATCAGGCGCCAGACGAGTCGCGACTTGTCGAACGGCGACACTTCCGCAACCGATTCTGCACCGAGCACGGCGCGATACGCCTGCCACACGAAGCGCGACGGCAACGAAACGTCGAGCGCGGCGGCGATCCCGCAACCGCCCTCGCCAGTTGCCGGATCGCGGTCGGCGGCCAGCGCGAGCTTCAGCCATTGCGCGATGCCGTTGCTCTGGACGAGAATCGTCTCACTCTCGAGCGGGGCGAGTGGATAGTGCTTGATCCATTCGACGAGCAGGTCGCGAAGCTGCTCGGATCGATTCCCGTGGATCAGCATCAGCGCCGGGGAAATGATATTCGACATCAAGGATGGCTCCATGAGCGCTGGCGAACGGCGTGGCCGACGTGAGCGGCGCGTGGCCACGGTCCGTTCGCGAATGACGCGTGGTCTTGAATTGGGGCGTGCAGCGTGCGTCCTTCGACGCACCTGCGGCTTCAGCGGCCCCCATTGGCGGCCGAAGGCCGGTGCACTGCGATGGAGCGCGTTCGGAGCGCTGCGAACGAATTGACGGCACGCGGCGCGGATTCTTTAACGCGGGTCGCGCTCGCCTGTCGTCAGGACATGTGCCGGTCACTTCTATTCGTGCGCCCGCCAGATCAGCGCCGCAAGCTGATTTCCGACGCCGACGATCCGGTAGCGGTCGTCGCGCGTCCGGTCCGCCTTCGGATCGTATTCGCCGACTCGTTTGTGACGCGCATCGCGCGCAATCTGCTTGCCGTCCGATGCAGCCTCGATCGTGCCGATGATCCGGAAGTGGTCGTCGCGCAAATATTCGATTGCCATCTGGTATCCCCTGTCGCGTTGTTCGGGCTTGCATGAAAGCGTCGAGTCGGCGCCTCCGTCGGCAAGAACGATAGGCCGGCAACGAGACAATTCGTGTCCCGCCGACGGCCCCGTGTCGCAACGAGCGGAAAGCGATTGCGTGATTCGCGACAGGGTATGTCGCAAGCACGTCGCACACTGTCCGTCAGATTCAGGAACAGGAGATGCACACGTGAATACCCGCATGACGAAACCGGCGAGCGGCGAGCGCGCCGACCTGGCGCGACTCGCTCGTTGCCACCGCAACGATTCCGCAGCGCTGCGTCTCGCATTGCGCCCGTGGGGATTCGATGCCTGCATCGTCCAGTCGTGGATCAACGCACTGCCCACGCTGGATCGGGCTATCGCGTGGGAGATCGCGACCGATCGACGGGCGCCCGGCGCGGATATCGTGGTCCACGTCGTCAGGCCGGCGCCGGCAGCGCGCGGCGAGTTCTGCTGGAACGGCATCGGTGCGAACTATGCGCTCAGGCAATCGCTCGCGGCGTGCGGCACGGAGCTCGCACTTCTGATCGGCGATTCGGATCAGATGCCGGCAGAGCGCGTCGGACACTGGGTCGCCGCCGGGGCATTGCCGCCGGCCGCAGCGCTTGCAAGGCTCGGCCGATTGATCGCGGCGTGCGCAGCGCCGCAGCGGCAGACGCAGCCGCCGGTGCGGCGCACGCTAATGCGCCTGATCTCGCGCGATCTGGACATGGCCTGAATGGCTTCGCGCGTCAAGCGGTCACTCCGGCCGCTCCGCTGCGTCGGCGCGGCTTGCATCGGCCGGCTTGCCGTACATACGCGCAAGCTCGCTCGCCTCCCGCACGAACTCGGCACGCAAGCCGGCGGGCGCAAGTACCTCGACGTTCGGCCCGAACGAGCGCAACCACCACCGCAACCGCTGGCTCAACAGCACCGTGCCCTTGACGAAAAGCGCGTTGCCGTCGCGCGTATGCGCCTGATCTTTCGACATCGGTGCTTCGAGTAGATGCTCGCCCGCACCTTCGACGAACTTCAGCTTGAGCATCACCTCCTTCTCGACCATGAAGTCGAAGCGACGCTGTTGCTTCACATAGGCATCGAGCGAAAAGGTCGGCGGATAGTCGAAAGTTTCGAGCAGCGCGCTGGCACGCGTGAAGCGGTCCATGCGGTACATCGTCGGTTCGGTCTTGCCCGGGGTGCCGCCCACCAGGTATACGAGCCCGCCCACCTCCACGAACCCGAGCGGGAGAATGATCCTGGCCCGGTCGTTGTCGGTGTTGTGACGCGGGCGGTAGACGATTTCGAGCTTGCGCTCTTCAAAGAGCGCGCGCGACACGATTGCGAACAGTTCCCGGTCGATCACCGGGTAATGCAGCGAGAAGCCGCCGCTTTCGACCGCGACCTTGCTCGCCCAGCGCGAATAGCGCCGCTCGGTTTCATTGCTCGTCCGCTTCAGCCGTGCCTCCGCGACGTCGAACATCGACGACAGCGATTCGGCCACCAGCTCCGGAATCTGGCGCGACGAAAAGCGCCGCAACGTCTGCAGCGCGAGCGCCTCGTCGAACGTCATCATCGAGCCCGCCTTCGCGGCCATGCCGCTCGCGCCCGCCTTCTTGCGCCACACAAGCGCCGTGCCGCGTTCGAGCACTTCGACGAGCCCGTCGCGCTCGAGTTTTGCGAGGCGCCGGTTGATCGTCCTGACGGTTGGCGTGTCCAGCGCGGTCCGCGACAGCCAGCGGTGAATGTCGGGGGTGCTGATGTAGTCGTTGTGCGTCGCCGCGTCGGGCAACGCGCGCATGATTTCGCGATCGAGATCGGACATGATGGGTAAGCGTTGCTCGCAAAGGGTCGATCACGGTATATCGGCCGGCGACGCGAATTCTTGAGCGCGTCGCATCAACGCTTCGCGCGAAGCAAGCCCTTCAGGCGACGCAGCACGTGATCGAGCAGTGCACACGGTGCATCGAGCGGACCCGCCGGGCGCAGATCCAGGGCGGCTCTACCGCATGCCGGACATTCGGGCGGAACGATGACCACGTCGCTGCGCGGCCTCACCACGCAGTGCCAGCCGCACGTGCGGCACGTTATCCTGATCGGGGAAACGGGAATCGGCATGGCGCGAACCCCAACTAGGCGGTCAGGCCGGGTGCGATGCGCCGTTCGCGGCGTTCACGGCGTCCCGGCGTACTTTCTCGATGTACTTGCCCAACGCAACCGTGGAAAGGACGCCGACCGCAAACGTGATCGCAAATGCGGCAAGGCTCTCGAGCGGTGAATTGTTGTTCAGCATGATGGATGCTCCGTGGGTGTGCATGCGTGCTTCGTTGAGTCCGTTCGGAGGATAGCCGTGCATCGCGACATTTCGTGTCACGATGCACGGGGCGATGCGATGCCGCAAACCGGCCGGACTAAAACCCGATGGCCGCGAAGGCGGTCACGCGCGCGGCCCAGTCGCTGCGATCCCGTTCCAGCCCACCGGCCCTCGACCGCAATTCGTCCCGCTTCGTCTGTAGCGGTTGCAACTGCTCGTGCAAGGCGAGCGCGATGACTTCGTCGACGCTTTCGATCAGCCCCGAATGGAGCTGCGAGCACGCCTCCTCGATCCATTGGCCGCGTTGCAGCGCCCGATCGTGCCGGCTCTGGTTGTCACGCTCTTCGCCGTGATATTCGCGTGCGACATCGATCGCGACCGCGGCCAGCTGAATCACCGGTGCGGCTTTGTTCGCCCATGAGCCGAGCGTCTTCGACCAGCGCCCCTTGAGCCCGGGAATCTTCAATTTGCGCCCGAATTCCAGCAGCGTCTTGATTTCGTCCTGGTGGACGCCGCGCAACCTGCCGAGCGCGGCGTCGAGCATCTTGCCGGTGAACTCTCCACCGCATTCGTTTTCCGCGAGCGGATACTGGAGCCCGTCGGCGGCCAGCGCAGCGCCGATCCGGCCTTTGATGTTGCGCTTGAGCTCCTGTTGCAGCCACGTCTGTATCGTCTCGCTTACCGATTCGGCGACCTGCGTCAACATGGCGAGAATGGCGTCGTTCGATCCGCCGCGCGCAATGGCGTCGCCGATCGCCGGACGCTTCAGCGTCAGCTCGCTGCGGATCTTGTTCGAAGCCGCATTCGTCAGCAGCCTGAATTCGCGTGTGACGTGGTCGATCTGCGCATCGACCGCACGCATGTCGGTTTGCGCGGGCGCCTCCTTGTCGATCGCGTCGGCAACGGGCTTCAAAAGCGAACGGTCCAGGCCTTCATGGATCTGCTGCAGCAGTTTCCTCTCCCCGTCGTAATCGACGAGCCACTGCCGGAACCGGAGCATGAACACATCGAAGCGCGCGTGCTCGAGCAACACCGCCTTGTTTTCGAGCCGCGCGCGGCAAGCCGATTTGACGTTCATCAGAATCGTGGGGATCGCATCGAGACGCTGCGTGTCGAATCCCCGCTGCTCGGCATGGTTCAGCATCGCTTTTGCGAAACGCGCCTGAACCTCCTCGATGTGCCCGGGGGTGCCGTCCTCATAGTTGAGCACGATGAAAAGCGGCCGCTTCCGTTCCAGCAGGTCGAAGATCCGGCCCATGATGTCGCTCGAATCCTGGTCCTCCTGGCGCAGCACGAATACGATCAGGTCGGTGCGCTCGAGCTGTGCGAGGCTGATCGCTTCGTGCTCGATGGGCGCGTTGATCCCGGGCGTATCGAGCAGTACATGGCCATCCCAGTCATGGACATGCACCTCATCGGTCGTGGGAACGTCTCCGACCTTCGCGACTTCGCGCCCGACCAGCGAGTTGATCAGCGTGCTCTTGCCTGCGTTGTACGCGCCGAACAGCATGACGTGAATCTTCCGCTCGTCGATCCGCGCGTGCCAGTCGGCGGCAATGGCTTGCGCACCCGGCATGTATCGCTGCGCCAACGGGAGTGCCTCGTCGAGCAGCGTCTTGTATTGTTCAAACGGATTCATGTGCAATCTCCTCTTTCAACGCTTCCAGTTCACGTTCGCTGGCGGATACGACCTGAGCGACGCGCTCGACTTCCCGCATCATCAATTCGATCGACGCCTTGCAGCTTTCCACATATGCAGTGACCGCGCTCGGCAGGCGCTTGCGCAAGTCCTGTTCGATCGCGGCATGCAATCGCTCGTAGCTCACGCCGACGGTTACGCGCTTGCGCTCGGTGTCGACGAGGTAGTCACCCCCCTTCTCGCCGAGGAACGTGCTCGCCGCGCCGGCCAACAGGCCGCCGACGGCTTCGCCCACGCCGACGCCCGCGAAGGTTCCGAGGCCGGGAAGCAGGATCGAGCCGAGCACGGCGCCGAGCGCTGCGCCTGCTGCGCCGGCCGCGCCCGCAGCGGCCGCTTTCTTCCAGCGGCCTCTGGTTTCCTCGTATTCCTCGCTGACATCGTCGAAGCCACCATATTGCCCGTCGCTCATCGCGAGCAGTGCCGCGTTGATCTCGCCCGCGTACTCCTCGAGCTCGCGCGCCAGGTGTTCGTCGATGGCGTTCCGGCTCAGTGCTGAGAGTTCCTGGTACACCGCTTGCGCGTCGCGACGCTGCTTGTGGCGCTCGAGCAGGCCGGGCAGTTCGCCGAGGACCTCGTCCACGACGCGTGCCGCAATGTGCGGGCCGTTCTTGTCGAGCGCCTGGACGGCGTCATGCGCCGTGTTCTTCACCGTGTCGAGATACGGGCGAATCTCCTTCTGCAGCGAGCCGGCCACGTTTCTTTCGAGGTGATTGATCGTCAGCTCGACGGCCTTGCGCTCCTTGTACTTCGCGGCTTTCTTCAAGGTTGCACGCAATTCCTCGTAGAGGCGCTGAAAGCCCGCTTCGTCGAGCGCCGCATCCGGATCGCCGCTTGAGCGAACGACATGGGCCGAGACCGACACCGGCCTGCGAACCAATTCGACGTCCATCTCCGACTGATGGAGCTTCGTCCGCGCGCGCTCGAGCACGTCGCTTTCCTGCAACGCACGGTTTTGCGCCGACTTGTTCCGCAGAACCTTGACGATTGCGCCGTCAACCTCGTCTTCGTCCGTGACGTCGCTTTTGGTGATGACCGGGACAAGCGGCTTGCGGCTCTTCAACTCCGCGCTCAGCGCGTCGAGCTCCTGCACCTGGCCGGGCGACGTGGAACTGGTGAGCCACAGTACCGCGTCGGCGCTGTCCGTGAACCGCTTCGTCAGGTCGCCGTTTTCCTTCGTGACCGAATGCAATCCCGGCGTATCGAGCAAGATCAGCTTTTCCCCGAGCTTGACGCCCTGAATGCGGGCGGTGGCTTCCGTTGCCGCTTCGACGAACGGCCCCGGAGCGTCGACAATCGCGTCGGCTACGAGGTAGAAATACTGGACCCGTTCTCCGTGGTGCCTGAAGCGTTCGCCAAGGAAATTGCAGAACGAACTCTTCCCGGCATTGACTTTGCCGAACACCAGCAGGACGGCCTTGTCGCCGAAGGCTTCGCTCAGACGCCTCATCGGCGCGCTGCTGTCCCGATCGCGTGCCCAGCCTGCAACGCATTCCGCGATCCGCTTGCGCAGTTCCTCGACCTGTCCGGTCAGCGCACTGCCCTGCTTGAGTCCGCGCGCCTCGGCAGGCTCCATCTCCAGCCGGCGCGCCAGCCTTGACGACCACCCGTCGAGTTTGACGAGATCGTCCTTCATCGCACGGGCGACGTGCTCGAACTTTTCCAGTTCGCGGACAAAGCATGCTTCCTGGGTTTGCGGTTTCGCGATTTCTTTCACTTCCAGGCCACCTTGGCTATTCGTTGTTCGCATGCGGTACGCTCACGCGTGGGCGGATCGCGCGTCGCCTGTTTCCGGCGCGGCAGCCAGCGCCGCTTCGCTCTTCGACGAGAGCGCGCGCAACGTCCGAGCGACGTCTTCCAGACGGTCGATTTCCGTCTTGACGACGTCGATCGAGTCGCGATTCGCACACATCTTCGCCGTGTCTTCGAAGCGACGTTCGAACGCCGCGTAGACGCCGGCATCCGGACTGGCCGAGCACGCGCGAACCAGCGCATCGATTTGCGCATCGGGAATCGTCATCCGGTGTTTCTGGAAAAAGCTCTTGAACGCGATGGCCGACTCCTTTTCGGCGGCGAGTCGCAGCGCGTCGCGCGCCGACGTGGATACGATGCGGTTCGACGACGAGGAGTCGGAAGGCGAAGGAATGGCGTCCGCGATCCTGTTGATGCCGTCGGCGACGGATTCCAGCGCCGATTCGAGCAAATCCGTCAATGTCGAGAAGAAGGCCATGGTCATACCTCGCTGAATTTTTTGTAAACGTCGGCTTCAAGCCGCCAGAATTCGCGCTTGAATTCCGCAATCATCTGGTTTCGATCCAGCTTCAGCATGGCCAGCCGGTCACGAAGCGCGGCATCTGCAATTACGAGATGACCGCGCAGCACATTGCAGCACGTCAGCAACTCGCCGGCGCGCGCCGCATGGACGTGGGCGGCGACTTGCGTGATCCGGCTCTTCAGCGCGCGCATGCCGCTCTTTTCGATCATCAGATGCTTGCCGTCCTCGCGCCCGCGCTTGTAGCGCGTTGCCGAGACGGGAAAGACCTCCAGCGCGCCGACCTGGTCGCGCACGATGCGCTCCACGTTGGCGAGCGTGGCTTCGTCCACTTGGTCGATCTGGGTCAGCACGACCAGCGCCGCGCGCCCCGAATGCGTGGCGTCGGCGGCAAGGTCGGTGACCAGCGCTTGTTCGCTGCCATCGAGTTCGCCCTCCCGAACCGAGTGGACGAACAGGCGAATGTCGGCCACTTCCCACGTACCGCTCAGCGCGAGGCGATCGTCTTCGGACATAACGTCGGCATCGAGGCCCGGCGCGTCGAGCCAGCGCACGCCGTCTTGCTCGAGCGCGTCCAGTTGCGTGGTCTGTCGCGCATCGGATACGGCGAACACGCTTTCGCCGATCAGCTCGTTCAGCAAGGAGCTCTTGCCGTGGTTGAACTTCCCCAGCACGGTGACGACCGGCGGCCTATCGGCATCCGCCAGTTGCTCGAGACGCGAGATTTCCGCGTCGCGTCCGGGAAAGTACGCTCGAATTGCTGTCAAATTCATGAAATCAACGGTTTGAATGACGACACAAGGAGCGCGCGATGCAGCTGCGCGCGGCAATGCACCCGGTCAGGGCCGGCTGCCGGTCGGAAATGGCCATGCGGCGGCAGGGTTGAGGGCTGTCTTGGCGCCCACCACCGGCTGCTGCGATGCGGGTACGTCAGGCGTCATTGTCGGAGAGCCCCTGACTACGCGTTTCGGCTTCATCGATTTGCCGCAGTGCGTGCGCGATGGATCGGGAGACTTCCGGGGCGCCACCTTTTTGGTCGCGGAAGCGGTGACAGGCGATGAATCGGGGCCGGGGGAAACGTTTGCTGGAGCCGCTTTGCCGCGATAACCGAATACCTGCTCCGGCGTAAAGCGATATTTCGTGATGCTCGCCCCTATTTCGTCGAGTACTTGCTGAACTTCTTCAAGGTTCGCCTTCCGGGAAATCACCGTGGAGGACTCACATTGACTCGTCACCTTCTGCGAGGACATTTTTCATGCTCTCCATGTGCGGGAACCGTGCACCCGAAGATGCAACGGGTTTTCCCGGTACAACGCCATAGCCACACGATTTCACGAACGAATCTCATTCATGCTGGATCGTCCGGAATCTGGGAACAAGGCAACGTTTTGTTAACGGAATGCAATATGCATTTCTTTATAGAGCCCAGTCAAATTTCTCGTTCGTGTTGCTGCTGGAAGGGCGAATCGGATATTCACGCCGGCGAACGGGCCCAGGGAGGAAGTGTGCCGTGCGATTCGGACAATTGGTGTCCCGATGGCGGATTCGATTCCGCGGCGGCATGAACAACGATGTGTATGCATCGATCACGACTCCGGTGCCGGCGATGCATAACCTCATTCGACATCAAGACACCGTATGTCCGAACGGGCATCGACAATACCCACTCGACAACAACAGGACAATATTCTCGATGCCATTCTCATCGGACATGCGGTGCTCGACGTTCCAGGCTTGGAACTGCCTCCCGAAAGACGATTCGGATAACAAAGTACATCTGTCTATCAATGCACGGCGAGACCAACCGATGGCTGACGACCTCACTTTCAATCACGGGGCAATCAACCCCGCCGCCATGAAAATTCCACTGAACGAGCGGCCCATGTCCGAGAAAATGCAGCATGTGGCCAACTGGATCGCGTGCAACTTCGACAAACCCGTCAAGGTGCGACAGGCCGCCGATCTCGTCGCGATGAGCGAGCGCACCCTGCTGCGTCACTTTACGAGCGAAATCGGCGTGACACCCAGCGCCTATTTGATGCGTGCCAGGCTGGCACGTGCGTGCGCGATGCTCGAATTCACCGCACTCCCGGCAGACTCGATCGCTCGACGTTGCGGGCTCGGGAGCGGCGAGCATCTCGCGCGCCTGTTTCGCCAGCACTTCGGCAAGACCCCGATCGAATATCGGCGAGCACATGCGCATGCGGGCATGCGGGCAGCGGAGCGCGACTGCGCAAGCGACGCACCCGAACCTTTTTCGCGCGGTGACGCTGCCGGCCGCTGATGCGAACGAAGTCCTCGCGCCGGACGCGATTTCAGAGGCGCGAGGTTGCAGCTACCATACGAGCCAGCCGAGTGCCGGCGAAGCAGAACAGGAAATGACAGGCAATCGGCCTGGAAATCGATTCGATGCATGCCGGAATCTAAACGAGCGACGGGCGGCCCGGCGCCCGATTCAATCTCGGCAACCTTTGGTGCAGCGCGCTGTAGGACTCGTTGTTGATGCCGTAGCGCACATGCCCCGTCGTTATATGTCGCGACGCTGGCTTGCAATTGCGAACGTGGCCGTCGAAGAAGATGTCGGGCCGCGATTCGACGAGGAAAGGCACCTTGGGCAGGCCGCCGAGAAACATCGCCTCGTCGATGGTCACGCCCCAAGCTGGCGCCCATCGGGCCCAGCTAACGATGCGGCGCCGCACCGCTCGTGAATATCGCACGCCCGATTGCGAGCCCGTTATGCCGTACCGACGTGTACACCCGAAGGCTGGTCACCGGATCGTTGCGCGACAGAATCGCGACCTCGACGTCTTCCGCGCCGTTCGTGTTGAATGCAAGCAGCTTGCGCACGAGCGGAAACGCGGCCCCGGGACCGGCCGGCACTTCCAGTCGCGCCGCCTGAATCGCGCAATACGCGGCCGTGTCGTCCTCCCGGAACAACCTGTTTTCTTCCGCGAAATCGAAGAGCACCCGTGCGAACACGGCAACCGTCACATTACCAATTGCATTCATCGAACCTTCCGTCGGCTGACAACGCATCTTGCGTTGCATTCGGGACATTTATCGTCCCGATCCGTCTCGCCGATTTCGCCGTCTCACTGATCGAAAAGGGGACACTGAATGACCCTGTTCACCATACAATCGTTAAAAATGGCCCAAAGGCCAAAACAACGACAACGACCACATTCAACGGGAACAGGCATGGCCACCTCGAATCTTGACGAAGCAATACTTCGCATCCTTCCAACAGAACGGGATTCGGAACCATGGCTTGCGACACCCGAGGTACATCGGCGCCTGGAGGACCGCGGGCACCGGGTCGGTTACATCAGGAAGGTTCGGCGACATCTCGCGACACTGGAAAAGGACAACCTGGTCGTCTCGATCGAGAACGGCCGTGAGTTGCTCTGGCAGCGCAAGCCGTGGCTGGGGGGAACGCGTGAAGCAGTCAGCCTGATGAGCGCCTCCGAAGCCGTGGCCTTTCACATCCTTCAGCGCTTTGCCGGAGACAAGCTGCCCAACGCGGTGACCAAAGACATTGAGCCGCTCTTCAAGGCGGCGGAAATCCGCCTTTCACGGGAAAAGGATGACAGCCGGCGCTATCGCGCATGGGCGGACAAGGTCGATTCGGTCGATGGGAACTTTGCGCTCAGACGCCCCCCGCTCAACTCGGAGATTTTCCAGACCGTCGTCACGGCAACGTTCTTCGAACGGGAATTGCTTGTGCAGTACCGTCCCGCATACAAGGCCGACCCACCGGACGAGACTAAACCGAGCCCCTTGTGGCCACTGGCGCTCGTCGAGTCGGGCGGCGTCATGTACATGGTCGCGCAAAATCCCGCCCATGCTCCGCGGCCCGAGGCCGGCAAGACGAAGTGGCTGCGCACGCTTTATCGCCTGGATCGCATCACCTCCGCTGTCGAATCGGGCGAGACCTTCGACTATCCGGACGACTTCAGGTTACGTGCCTATATCGACGCGGAACAGGTTTTCGACTTCCTGCCGGAACCCCCGGCACTGCTGGAGCTCGCGTTCGAAGGGAGTGCGGGAAATCACTTGAAGGACACGCCGATAGCCAAGGACCAGAAGGATGAAACGATGCCGGATGGTCGATTAAAAATAACAGGCATGGTCGTTCCGAGTCTCAAGTTGAGATGGTGGTTGCGCTCGCTGGGTTCCGCCGTGGAAGTGCTCGCGCCGCAGGCACTGCGTGACGAATTCGCGCGCGATTACGCGCAACTGGCTAAGCGCTACGGGCCGATGAACGGCTAACGGCTGCAGGCAGCCCTTCGGTCATACCGGCTCAGATGCGGATACCGCGTGCAGGTTGACGGGCCGGCATTCAGGACGCTGCGCGCTCACGTCAACACACGCTCTCGCGTTGCACGCCGGAAATGAATCCGCACAACGGCATCCTGCCCGGATGGCTACCTGTTCTCAATAAAAAACGACCTCTGGATGTGAAAGATCCCATATGAAGTTCACGGAATATGTCGTGCTGGATCGCGCGGCGCAGGCCATCGATCCATTAGGATTTCGTCGGCCCGCTGGTGCGTTGCAGGACTTGCTGTTTCCGCAGTTCACGGTACTGACACTGCGTCCGGCGTACCTCGGCGCGCTGTGTTGCTTTCTCAAGATCCTCGACGAAGGGGAGCTTGGCGACACGGCCGGTTTCGCGCGTCGGTTCCGCGTACTGGAAATCTTCTGGGGCATCGCGAACGCGAAGGCGGACGCCCCAGTGATCAATATCACCAAATACCGGGAGCTGTGCGAAGGCGATATTAAGCTCTCGGCGATTCCGAAGAGACACTCGATCTATCAGCGATTGTCGTATGGCACGCTCGGCCATTACACCAGCGCGGCAATCCGATGGGGGCTCGTCGACAAGCACGGCAAGCGCCTGGAACCACATGGCGCCGCGCTGGCGGACGGCTTCTCGTCCAGACGCTCCAGCGTGCCGCTGCGCGACGCACTCACACGCTGGGCTCGCGCCGAATCGTTCTCGCCGGAGGAAATGGAGGCATTCGGCAGGAATTTTGGCATCACCGCGCCCGCGTCATCGCGCGAACAGCAAACGTGGAAGCAAGTCATCCGTGATTGGTGCGCCAAGAATCCGCGAACGGCGCCGCTCTGGATTGCGCCCATCCAGAGCGGCGACATTTCGGCCAAAGATGCCGGGCACGCGGATTACGTCGCCTTCTTCCAGTTGCTTCGCCACACGTACCCCGGCTTGAAGAACGAGATCGATGCACTCTGGAACTTCGAACGCCTTTCGGCGGCCTCGCTATTCATATTTGAATTGCGCGTCGCATCCATGGAATTCGGCGGCGGCTTCGAGAACGCTACACCGCCCGACCCTCACGCCCTGGCCGCGCATATTGTCGCGTTGGCCAGCGCATACATGACAGCACCCGTGTTCCAGGATGCGCGAGCGCTTTTCCGGACCCTGTCCGATTGCCGCCCCGACTATCACGCGTTGACACGATGCATCGTCGAGCATCACATCGAGCACCAACGCGCCAAAGGCACGTCGCCGATCATCGATCACGAAGAGCTGATCGTGATGGGACGTGTCGACGCCGAGACGATGCGTCAGACCCTCTCAGACACGCAGAAAGCACACGACATGAAAGATTGCCTAGACAGGATCCAGTTCCGGTATCGCCGCCAATGGCACTTCGACAAATGCCGCCACTGGTACGACTGGGCCGAAGATCGGACGGAGGCCCAGCAATGACAACCCGGATTGCCTCGCTGCGAGATCACTTCGGTGAAATCTTCGAGCGTTCGGATCGCGATCCGATCCAGCATATTGTCGCCCTCACCTACGAATTTGACGACCAGCAGGTGCTCAACCTGAGCGCGCTCCAGCCACTCGGCAAGCCGTTCGAGCCGCGCATGACGCATCTGGCGCGGATAGCGCAGACAGTGCCGGTCATGATCTATGACGCGCGCAAGACCGGTGCCGATTTGAGGCTGCCGCACTTCATGGAGTTGTTGCCCGTCCGCATGCCGGCATACACCTGCCATCATCCCAAGGCCTACTTGGTCATCACCGCTTCAAGCATCCATTTGGTGATTGGCTCGATGAACCTCACGCGGTCGGGTCTGTTTGCCAATCGCGAGGTATTCGACACATTCCGCTGGACCGACAAGGAGGCGGAAGATCGGGGGGTGCTGGCTGAATTTGCAAGAATCCTGCGAAACGGCTACTCGCCGTTCGACTCCGCACCGCTCGCCGCAGCACTCACGGAGATCGAGCGGCGCCTCGAGCGCTGGCGCGATCTTCCGGACACGGGTCAAGCCGTGCTGATTCACCAGGGTTATGACGCACGGCACGGCCTCGCAGCTCTCGCTGAGCAGTGGACGGCGACCTACGGATATCACGCTTCGCCCGAACGGATCATTGTCGTATCGCCCTTCTTCGACAGCACGCCGGAAGGTCGGGTACTGGTCGACGTTATGCGCGAGACTTTCCCGCAACTGACGCAGCTTGACGTCATCACGGACGAAGCCGTTTCAGCGTATCTCTGTCAGCGTCACTTCCATGGCTTCGCGTCTACGCGGCTTTCTTTGATCCCGAAGAGTATTTCCGGTCAGGAACGTACGCGCATCGAACAAGCGAACCAGCCGATCGACACGACCGACCATGCAATCGAACGCAAGCTTCACGCCAAGATCGTGATCCTTGCCCGCGGCGACGACGCGCTCGTTTATCTCGGCAGCGGCAATTTCACGCGCAAGGCCTGGCACGGCGGCAATCGCGAGCTCGGCGTTGCGCGCCCCAGTCGCGGAAACGTCGACTCACTGCTGAAAAGCCTGTGCCGCAGCCTGTCGGTCGACGAATCCGACCGCTTCCACGCGTTGCCGGCCACTCAGCCGGCAGCCATTGCGCCGTCCGACGACGACTACGTATCGCTACCCCACTATCCCGACTTCGTGCAAGGTATCGAATTGCGCACCTCGGAGACGCCCGATCACATGGTGTTCGTCGTGAAGGCGCCGGCAAACCAGGTCGATCGACTCTCCCTATACAACGTCACGTGGGGCGCTGTTGATTTACGTTTCCACGACGGTCTATCGCAGGCTCTTGACCGGGGGCTGCTGGCCCGTTGCCTACTGGGCGGACGAAACCTGCGATTCAGCCTGCGTGACAATCCGTCGCTGCACCACTATCTGCCATTCCGGCACTCGACGGAATTATTCGCGCACCGCGAGCACTATGTCTTTCCGACGGCCGAGGACTGGATGTACCACCACCTCTACCCGGACCAGCCGCTCGATCGCGACCCCGACGAGTACATACCTGGCGACTCACCGGCTATCGAGGACGATCCGGCGGTCCTTGCCGCGGCAACCCGCGACCAAAACCCGGTCATTCGCATGCAGGGCTACCTGAATCTGTTCTCGCGTATCGAAAAGGAATTCGGCAAGCGTGCGAAGTCCTGCGCCGAAACGACCGTCTCAGAGCTTGCCGAACGATGGGAGCGGGAGATTGCATCGCCGCTTGTTACCTTTGCCGAGGTAATCGCGCATGAAAGCAAGGCGGCGCCCACGTCTACCGATACCGCTTTCAAGCTCGGCGAACTTGCACTGCTCGCCTCCAGGCTTGCATCGATCCACAACGCGGGCAAGCCGCTGCTCGATCGCCTCCGCGCGATGCTGCCTGCCGACGATTCCGACCGCGTCGTTAGTGAATACCTTCGGTTCTGCCATTCGCAAATCCAGCCATGACATCGATAGACTTCGACAAGATCATCCGCACGACGGCCCCTCGGCGCGAATATCAGGCGGACTGGACGCGGCAACGCGAAACCGCCAAGGCATTCCTGTCACGCTTTGAAGACGGCTTCGATACCCAGCTCCTTGCCGATGAGGTCGGCATGGGCAAGACGTATGTGGCGATGGCGCTGCTCGGGGCGATGCTGAGAGGAAAACCCAGGAGTCAACGCCGCGCGCTCCTGATCACGCCACCCAGTGCCGTCCTGCGCTCGAAGTGGGAGCAGGAGCTACGCAGCTTTGGCGACACGTATCTCGGCACCGAAGGCAAGAAGGTGGCACCGCTGCGGCCGTTGATCGTCAGGGACTATTGGCAGTTGGTGGCCAATCTGCACGACTACGACAACGATCCGGTGGGTCGAGTATCGGACCGACGCCAGGGAAGCGTTCTAAATTCGTTCTGGATCTGGTGCAGGACCAATCAGTTATTGCGCCATCCCAATACGAACTTTCGCGCTAACGACGGCTACGACCGAAACTCGGAGGCCGCATTGACCTTTACTTCAGAAATATCGATCTCCGGTTGGTGGGCCTTTCTGGATGCGCTCAGGGCGGCTCAAGAGCCGTTGGTTCGCGAGATGGCATCCCGGCTTCAGACGTATGAATACGGCGACGCACTCGCATGGCTCAACGGCGTTTTCAGGGAGTTCACTGCGCAACAGAGCCGCTATGTTCCGGAAGTTCTCATTCTCGGGATGTCCGGGCTGCGGCGACCAAAGCTCAATCAGTGGGAAACGCAACGATTCTGTACCTTCTTGCTCGGCGTCCTCCTCGCAGGCGCGTGGAAACAGACGCGAGACCCCATCATCAAGGCACTGGACGACGAGAACGTAATCGTGTCCGGGATGACCAGCGAGAAGCTCAAGCAGCTCGAGCGCGCCGATCTGTACAGAACACGCCACTGCGTGAAGCGTGTCATGGACAAGAGCGAGAGGTTGTCGAGCGAATGGGACAGACTGCGCGCCAACCCGGATGCACACGCCATTCGCGCGTTTTTCAGGGAGCTAATGGATGCAGTCATCCTGGAGAAGATCGCCGAATCCGGCATCGAGCTGGCCGTGGTAGACGAAGCGCACAACTGGAAGGACGGCAACAACGGGGGGGACACCTTCAAGACAGTCTTCGCCCCGTCCATTCGTCACAAGCTGCTGATGTCGGCCACACCATTCCAGCTTGCCGAAGGCGAGATGCGCCGCGTTTTCGATCGCGCGGCCATGCCGGGCAGCCGAACCCAGGCGGTCCTGTCCGAAATTTACGCACCACAAGGTGTCGTCACGCAATGCCTGGCGGCCAATGACCGCTTTCGCAAGCAATGGGACCGTCTGGCAGACGATCCCGATGCAGTATCGGTACTGCACGAGACGACCACCGGCGCTTCCGCGGCCATCATGAGCGAGCGCATCAAGGTGCTCGCCGAAGACCGGCTGGCCAATCCTAATGTGCGCGCCATGTGCGATGAAGCATTGAAGTACCGCGACGCGGTCCACAAGTTGACCGATGCTCAACGCTCGATCGTGATCCGCCACACGAAGTCCCGAGCTCATCGCGCCTTCCACGCAGGTCAAGACTTTACGAAGATCGATCTGCAACCGCAGCGAACGGCACTGTATGAAACTCGCGGCATGGCCGAAAATGCCGACGCGTTTATCCATTACCTCGCCATGCGGCTCGATCAGCAGCTTCGCATCCGCGGCAAATCCATCGACACAGCCAACGCACATTTGATGGGCGGACTGACATCGAGCAAGTCCGCCTTCAAAAGCAGTGCGACGGCGCTCAAGGATATCCCGGTGCACGTGGATGCCGTCACGCAAGGCTACATCACCATGTTCGACAACGCGCTTCAGCATCATGAGCACCCGAAGGTTCGCGCCACGGTGGACAAAGCGCTCGCGAATTACCGGAATGGACGCAAGACGCTGATATTCTGCGAACGCGTGGACACGCTCAAGGAGATCGAAGGCCTGCTGCGCGACGGCATGGAGAAGGCATCATCCAGCGGAGCGTCCGGATTTGTCGAGCGGCGCAAAACAATGCTCGAACGTTCCGAACTCGTCGACATGCGGCTGATGCGCATGTTGTGGCTATGCCGCTCCGCATCCGGTACGGACGAATTCTCAACCAGGGTTGCAGGGATTCAACCGGCAGCGATGGAGTTTGCGGCAAGTACGCTGGCGTGCATCGGGGTCAACGTTACGCCACGTCGTGTGCATCGTCTGATGGATATCTGGGCCGTCACCGAGGTAAGGGGCCGCTTTGCACCTCCGAAGGCGACTCATACGCTTCTCGCTGCGCTAAGCGATGCCTTTCATGACCAGCAGCAATATGACCATGGGCTGGTGCGGTCAATTCTCGGCGCCGAGATCGGAAAACCGGCCGACGTCGCGGCTGTCCGCACGGAAGTACTACCACATGCCGAAACCTGGTTTGCCGATACGATCAATATCTGGGAGGGAACAGATAGCGCGGCGTTCTACAGTCTGATATGGCGCCTGCTCGAAAACGAAGCGGCCATGCTGCTGCAGAATGACGGTAAGCCAGCGGATGTCGCAAGATCGTTCTACGACACCTACGTAGCACTGCAGCGAGGACTGAGAAAGGTCATCCTGCGCCCGGACTTGTTCCGCGAATACGTCAAGGACGTGGTGCTGTCCGATCGCGCCGCCATCGCCCCGGAGCAACTCGCGAACGCGGTATACCTCGGCATTCGTGCGCCGCGCGGCGAGGGTGAATCGCCGTGGAGCCGAATGCACCGATTTGTGAGTGCACTCGTTGAAGCCAACGGCAGCATCAATCCTCATGCGTCGACCAATACCCAGCGCCGCAGCCTGTGGCGCGGAGTCAATATCCAGCCGACTCGCCATGGCGCCAACGATGACGAAGGGGAGGCGAAGGTCGGAGACGATGATTTCGCAGTTCAAACTCTATACGGCGCGATCAAGCCGGATCGGCGCGTTGTCCTGTGTGCAGCGTTCAACTCCCCCCTTGCCCCCGACATTCTGATCTGCACCTCGATCGGCAGTGAGGGCATCGATCTTCACAAGGAGTGCGCGGAGGTCATTCATCACGACCTGCCATGGAACCCCGCCAAGCTCGAACAACGCATCGGACGTGTCGACCGCGTCGGCAGCCTCGCAGAAACATCGGGCCAATGGGTTCGTGTCGGCATACCGTTCCAGGAGCAAAGCTACGAGAGGTTCCAATACAGCGTGCTGCTTGCGCGCGCCCAACGCTTCCAAGTGCTGCTGGGGAAGCCTGACTTCGAGCTGAATTCCCTGGACGAGGAATCAGGGGACGATAACGACGGTGATGTGAAGGAGCTCGAGGCAGATCTCGATGCCACTAACGACGAGCCGTCCCCATCATTGCCCGAGGGATTTTTGCAATGGCTATCCGTTGACTTGTCCCTTGCCCGATGAAATCCAGGCCTCAAACGCACTGGCGAGTGGCGGCCGCGGCGATGAGCGCAACCATGGCGCTTGCGTCCTGCATGCTTACCCGTCGTCGATTACCTGAACGATACCGGACGAACTGCGCCCAAGGATCGGTGGCTTCATCTCGAGCAAGATGAAAGACTGGAAGAATCACGAGATCGTGGAGAAACTCGAGCTGAACATCGGTCGTGACCTTCAGTTCATCCGTCTGAACGGCACGCTCATCGGCAGTCTCATCGGGCTGCTGATCCACACGATTACCGTGGTCCTGCATTAGGACGACGTGGGGTGGCGCGCGAATGATGCCAATTCTCGTCAGGATCATTCGCACGCGTCCTTTCAACAGGGATCTTCCCGAACGCGGCCGGGTAATCCGCGCCCTCAGGCGTCAGGATTTCCCGCGGCAGCCAGGCGCCGCTCCAGCGCCTGTGCTGCCGCCTCGGACATCACGACTTCCACGTGCATGCGCGCCCTCGTCAATCCTACAAACAGCAGACGCGGCCACAGCGCGTCGGATTGATCGAAATCGACCTCGGTGAGCACAATTGCGGGCGCGGACTGCCCTTTGAACCGACGCACGGTTTCGATCGTCAGGTCACCCTCGGAGTAGACAGGTTGCCCGAGCTTGTCATAGTCTCCCGTGAATTTCACAAACGTCCATTCCGCCAGCGTGTCTTTTACGAGCAGTTCCGAGTGCCCCCGTCCACGCCAGCACAACACGACAATGTCCTGGAGCGGGTAGCCGAGTTGCACGCACCTGCGAACCGCATCGGCGGTCGCGTGCGCAACGCTCTTCTTGTCTGAGCCATAGACCGAAAATTCCGGTGGCACTCCGGTCAGAGGCGCACATGACGCAATCGGCTCGTCGGTCAGCCGCAAAAGATTGATCGTCTCGGCGATTCTGCGCGGGCTTCGATAGTTTTCCCGGGCGGTAATTACCACGGCATCGCCGATTTCGATCTCGGCCCGATCCGGGTAGACGCATTGCTCGGGGTCGTCGAGCATGTAAATGCGACCGTTCTCGTGCACGCGCGAGATCAATGACTGCACCCATTCCGCCTGCATGTCCTGCAGTTCATCGATCACCAGCACGTCGAGATCCGGGGTGGCTCGCTCCTGCTCGTCAAGGTAGCGCCTTGCGAGTTCTTCGAAGTCTGGCTGTATGCGCGGTCGACCTGCTGCCTTCCAGCACAGCTGGTGGAAGCTGCTCACCTCGACGCCCGATGGCGCGAACTCTCGCATCTGATCGGCCAGCGGCCGGTTGAAGCAGACATAGGATGCCTCTTTCCGGGCGACTCGGGCCTGTCGTAGTAGCGCGAGCGCCAGTTGAGTCTTGCCCGACCCCGCCGTCGCCCGCACATGGAAGACACCGCTCGCAACGTGAATGCGCGGTACCCACCGCGCCAAGCCGCCGGAAATGGCGTCGACTCGCCGCTGGAGCGTCCCCACCAGCGCCGAAATGTCGGGCTGGACGGGCATGCGGTCGAGCAGGAACGCCCGCACCTGCTCTTTGGTCGGATCGGGCCGGCCGGCCCCTAGCCGGCGCTGTATGAAACCAACAAGGTCCTTGCAGTCATCCGCGTCCGCGATTCGCTCACGCGGGTAGCCGATTGTGCCTGCATCGCCGATACGGTAATGAGGCAACACGAGGCAATGCAACAGGCGCACATCGAGACCTTCCGTTTTCAATCGCTGTAAGATCGAGCCGAACTGCCAGCCAGCCTGCCGACCGATATCCTTCCGTTGTGCGCCGTATTGCTTAAACATGCCATCGACGTTCGCCTCGATCTCTCCCGCCTTCACCTCCAGCACCGCGATGTCACCGGCGCTGTTGATGACCACGATGTCAAGCTCGCCATGGCTGTCGTGATGAGGCTCGGCACGTGTCCAGTCGACGCCATGGAACAACTCGTAGCATTCGGGCAGGCCGTCGGCCAGTCGCCGGAGCACATCGAATTCGACATGCTCGCCTGCGGACGTCACATGAATTTCTGAAAGTGGAGGATGAACTTTGGCCATGTTCTTTCCGGTTGATCATGCTCACGCGTGATGCATTGGCAAGCAATCATGCGGAGCCTGTGCTTCCGATATCTCTGAAACCTACCAGAACCGCGAGCAAATGTGCTCTGCCTTTTTTGCCCGACAACCCGAGCGATGATCTCGGGTTATCGCTTTGTCATGCCCATGGTGCGCCGTGGCTTGGTGCAGGATCACCTGCCACTTCACGCTTGCAACGAGCACCGGTTCGTATCGATCTGTCGCACCGGAGCTTTGATCAAGGCGCGGTGAATCGGATACCACGCCGAGCGGCCTCACGGCCCGCTCGGCTGCCTGCCGCCCGAGCAAATTGCCAAGGCACATGCGGAGCATCAGTTTCTTGGCCTCGGACTCTGCCCGCGATTCGAACTAGGGCCAGGAACAGACCGACTCCAACTCGGTCTATCATCAAGGCTGTCACTCGACGTTTTCGACAATCTTTCCGGTAATAAAGATATCGCGCGCTGCATTACCGATCATGTTAGTTACCGTGGCATCAAACGCCGCGCCGATCACACCACCAAGGAACGGAACCATCTTCGTCAGATTAACCACGCCAGTGCTGCCGGCCTTTGTGACCAATCTGAATCCCACCGCCTGATTGATCTTGGTGATGACTGCCCCGCTAATCTTGTTGATGGCGATCTGAGCGGCCTTCTTGCCGGCCTGGATGCCGACATCGCGCAGGATCTCCATTGTCCCGTCGCCGGCCAGACAAGCCAGCACCAGCGTTCTGATCTTGTCGTTCTTTAGATCATGACCACCCATTTTTGCGATGGCGGCGATCATCCGGATTTGCACATACAACACCGAGGCCAGGTTGGCCGGGATCATAACCGGCATCGTTGCGAAGCCACCAAGCCCCGTGACGAAGCCGGCAGCGCCGGCTTTCGTATTTTGCCAACGGATGAGCGAGTCGACCTTTTCGACCAGCGTCCCGTCTTGCATCGAATATTCAGCGGCCATCTCTTCCGCCGAATCGGTGCCCATAACTCCATTAACGGCTTTATCGTAAGTCCACTGCAAAGCCTCGATGATTTTTTCTTGCGTAATAAGATCGCCCAAGATTTTTCCCGGAAATTTAAAAGGCTGGAAAATGCAGAATTAATAACAAAAACATCAAAATGAAACCCAGCCAGAAATTGTGCTGGCGCACACGATCGCCTCCAGGCACGCCGCAAATCCGTTTCCGATTGGCGGACCCCGAATGAGCAGCCTCTAGAACAACGTTGACATCTCCATCAAGATCGGCCTCGCCCTCCTCAAATATCGACAGCGATGTTTCTGTCAGTGGCCTGCTTGGGTATGTCCGCTATTCCAAGTGAAATGTGCGGCTCACGATTGCGTTACCGAGGTTAACGGCGCGGCGCGCGAAAACATGAGGTTGTGCGCCGTGAAATGCAATGCAGCGTGAATTCCGTTGCCCTACCCAGGAGCCGAGCGCCTACCAGTCGTGAGGCGTCGCTGATCTGCAGGGTCTTTCGCGGGCGTGGCGCAGCGCTTCGACCGCTTTCGCCTCCCCAAAATGCTCATCGTCGGGATGCGTCGGACGTCCGCGAGATCGAGCCGGCCGACCTGCCGGACCATCTGCATGAGGCGGCGGTGCATCCCACCGAGCACGCCTCGGGCCGATCGCCCTGCTCCGATGCGGTCCAGAAGGGCTCGTTCGACCGCTTGGCGAGCGGGCGGGCCGGCCTACCCCGCGCGCCACATCGCGAGTGCATTCGCATCTGGAAAGTCAGCAGATTCACGCCGGTCGTGGCAACTAAGGTCAGGCGTACTTTCCGGCCAGCTGGTTTGGCGCAATGATGACGCTGTAGTTGGTAATAGATTTCTTCACTGGTCGCTATTTTGAGGACTCTCCGCTAGGCCTTGTCACAGCTTGACCATCCTACTCCTGTAAAACGCAACGAAATCAACGGGAGGCCTACTTCCACCGCTCCTGTCGACGCAGCGTCTGGCAACTCCCACATCGCGGAGCTTGCGCTCGATTGCCCCGGTGCAGCGGTCTATTCTGCATCCATTCCCTTGAGCCACTCGATAAGAGCTTCTGCGGTCATCGGCTCGGACATTTTCGCCTCATCTGCAGCATCGTGAATCATTTCCACGAACTCGTCCGTATCCTCGGGATTCCCCGCCCACGACAGTTCCCACAGCACAGCATGGATAACCTGTGCGAGCGTCGGACTCGGCACCTGAAATGTGTGAAGCGTACGCGTAATGTCCTGACTGTCGGCAACGGTTACCTCGGCGTTAACCCGCAGGGGAAGGTTAAAAATATGACCGACCGGTGAAAACTTGATGGCCCACCGGATGCGGGTTCCCTTTGTGTATCGAAGAGAACCATCCTCGACTACGTCATCGCGCAATTCGTAACCCGCACCGCCAACCCACAGCCGGTGAACTCCGCGAAGCTCTTCCGTTTGGCTGTCCTTTTCCCAGTCGTAGAACAACTCGAGGTATTCGATGCCTTCGGGGTCGTAATCGCCCGTGTAGGCCTGTGTGTTTCCTTTCTTTGCCTCCCGCAGATATTCGGCCGCATATGCCCGGCTGAACATTTCGACTAACACGGGATTGCGGTCAAGCAGCGAGAAGATGTCACGTACGTAAATCTCCCCGACAAAGCGTACCGGCTCCATCACATACGCAACCGCGCTGTCAGTAACGTCGAGCGCGACGTAGGCGCGTTCGTCCCCCCCTTCATTCTGCACCCGTGCGGCATATTCGAGTTTGCCGCCTGCCGTCAACGTTAGTTCCCCCACGGGTCCTCCTGTTTAATTCGTGTTTGGCTTGTACCGCGATATTTCGTCGACGCGAACACAACATTTCCTGCGTGACCAACCAGCAATCAGCTTGATTGATGCCCCCTTGCCGCCGTTGCGAACGAGCGCGTGCCGATTACTCGAAGCGAGAAGTTGTCTTCAATCGTCCATACCCGTCAGGCGCCACGCAAAACTCTGTCTAACGCCTCGAGCGTCTCGAGCGCCGTCCCGCGAAGGCCAATGACATCCGCAGCATCTATGTGCGGTTCCCGCACGTTAATGCGGATAACGCGCGGACCGTGTCGCTCACTGAAGCGCCTGACCGTAGGCAGCGAAGTGCCGGCGCCGAGTTCCACGACGACAAGTTGTTTAACACCTCGCAGCCATCCGTCAAGTCTCACGAGCTGACTGTCCGTGCGGTCCGCCAGCCAACCCGAATCCCAGAACATCAGGATATTGGGTCGGGCCAGTCCTCCGCAGCGCGGACAGCGCGGGAATCCGTTCAGTAGCCGACACGCGCGTGTGTCCACGTCCGGCACAAGTCCGTCTGCCGGCCAGATGTTGGCCGAGCAAGGCTCCATGCACTGGAGGTAGTGGATGGACCCGTGGCATTCGGCAATGGCACTTTCCGAAAATTCAGCTTTCTGGAACTGGCCGTCCACGTTACTGGTATAGACGAACGCCCCGTTCTTCATCCGGCCGGCCCAGCGCCGAAGGACGGCAAAGCCCGGGTGAGGCTCGACGTGCCTGTACAGTGCAAGGCGATGACCGTAGAACCCCCAGGCGAGTGCTGGGTTCGTCCTGAACGCATCCGGATTCGCAATGCCCTCGAACCCGATGCGCGCATCGCCGAGTGCAGGATAAGCGGCCCACAGTCCCTGGTTGCCGCGAAAATCCGGCAAGCCCGAGTCCACGCCCATTCCCGCGCCGGCGGTGATAAGCAGGCCGTCTGCTTCGTGTAACCAGCCGGCCGCCCGCTCGAGCAATTCAGCGTCCACCATCATCGAAATGCAACCTCCGGCTCGTTGTTGATTCCATAAGGCACATGCCCCGTTGTGACGTGCCGCGACGCCGACTCGCAGTTGCGCAGATGGTCATCGAAGAAAATGTCCGGTCCAAATTCGGCAAGGAAAGGGGCTTTCGGCCGACCGCCGAGAAACATCGCTTCGTCGACCGCGACACCCCACGACATCAGCGTCCGAATCGCGCGCTCGTGTGCAGGCGCGCTTCGCGCCGTGACAAGCGCCGTCCGCACGGTAACGGGCAACTTGACCCCGTTCCGCAGCCAGCAAAGCGCATCGAGGAAAGGCTTCAACGGGCCCGGCGGCAACGGTGTGCGTGCATTGCGCACTTCATGGTCGATGAACTGCTCCAGTTGCATCAATCTGAAGATGCGCTCCGCCTCGTCACTAAACAGCACGGAATCGCCATCGAAAGCAATACGCAATTCGCCGTCGTCCTGCAGGCGTGTTGCAGCCGAAGGCTGGGGATAAACTTGGGCGGCAGGAAAACCTGCTGCCATGGCCGCACGAACATCGACCGCATTCGCCGACAGAAAGAGATTCGCTCCGAGCGGACCGAGATAACGATGCGGCGCCGCCCCGCTGGTAAAAATGGCGCGTCCGATGGGCAATCCATGATGCCGGGCCGAGGCGAAAACCCGCAGGCCGGTTACGGGGTCATTGCGTGAAAGGATCGCGACTTCGACATTGTCAGCACCGCCGCCGTTGAAGGCGAGGAGTTTGCGCACGAGCGGAAACGCGGCGCCCGGGCGAGCCGGTAGGTCGAGCCTCCCTTCTTGCAGCGCAAGATACGCGGACGGGTCGTCCTCTCGAAATGCCTGGTTCTCCTCTTCGAAGTCGAACAGCGCCCTCGCCGACACTGCGACCATCACCTTTTCGCCTGGAATCATTCGCACCTCCCTCGACGCACGGCAAAGTCATCGTACTGCGGATTTGAGACATTTCATGTCTCGTTCGAAACGTCGGTTACCCTCGGCCCAACCGCTTGCGGGCGTGTGCCGATGTCGCCGCCGCAAGACAATGCGCGCATCCCGGGTGGGTCCCCACCGGCTCAAGAGCGATAGCCATCCGCGCTCCCCTTTCCCGCAAAGCCAGGTTCAGTCGCGGTTGTCCCAGCCGAATCACCTGACGACGCGTAGGGCAGTTCGGTGTTGAGGTTTCGCGCGTCGCGGTGCCCACTCCTTAAGCAATCGCTCGTATTCCACAAGGTATTCCCGGCCGCGCATAATGAGACATTCGCGCTCCAGTTCGGCCTCGTCACTTTTTCCCGAGTGCACAAGTGCGGCGTACAGCACCGCCCTGAGGCGGATGTAAAATAGATGCGTCCTGCGCCCCGGGGCCAGAGCCCGCCGACATTCGCCTGGGAAGCCATCATCGATGGCCTGCAGCGTCGAGCGAGCCTTCCATTCAGCGATATCGTATTCGCGGTTGACAAGATGCGAAGCGGCGCCGACCGACCCAGCACACAGCAAGCCGGGCTGGTCGATGAACTCGTTCTGGGCGAGGTCCGCCTGGAAAATCTCCTGGCGCAACTGCGCCATGGCCTCGAATTCCTCGTCCGCGCGACGGGCAGCTTCGCAAGGGTCGATCCACGCATATTCCCGACCAGCGACAACACCGTTGCGGTAGCGGTAAAGCGGCTCTGCAATCGGAAGAAACGGCTTTGGCCCGGCAAGCGTCAGCCAGTCTCTTGATCCGAAGAGCTCCGCAGTCAACTGATAAGCATGAGGTGCGTCAAGCCGCAACGCCCCCTCAAGGCGACTAGCGAAGGTTCGGACGCTCACCCTGGGCAACGCGGCGAGCGGGGTATCGGATTCGTCCGGCTCGTAGCATGCCGGAAGCATGTCGATCAGGTCCCATGCCTGTTCTTCAAGGTTCTGCTGAGTCTGGATGTGGCTGAGTACCTCTTCAACCCGGCGCCAGCTCAGCATCACGCTCGCGCGGCCGATGGCGTCACGGCTGGTCTCGGGAGTGATACCCGGCAAAAGCATTTGCAGCCGCACTGCCTTTGCTTCCATTCGTCGCTTCAATTCCTCAAGGAACGGACTCAACGCCAGCCCTTCCCAAGGCGGCAATTTTAAGGTTCATCGAGGATTACCGGGGAACGCGGCGCGGATCTTGAGGAAGAAGTATTCGTCGTCGCGGTACCCGTAAGCCCGACGCTTGATGACCTTGATGGTGTTGTTGATGCCTTCAACGACGCTGGTATTGAGCGGATGGCGGCAGCGAGTAACGATTCCGTGCCAGTAGCCCTGCAGGCGCTCGGCGAACTTTTGCAGGGCAGCGATCCCGCTTTGTTGAGCCTGCTCGAACCATTGCTCCCAAGCCTTTTGCGCCCAGGCCGGTTTTTGGTAGAACCAGAGCCGCTTGAGTTCGTCGCGTAACACGTAGACGCATAACAGCGACTGATTGGCCGCCAGCAACTCCTTCAGGTGCACGGCCTGATCCGGTTTGAGGTTGTGGCGATTGCGCAGCAACAGCCAGCGGCTGGACTTCAGGACCTTGCGGGCTGGCTTGTCATGTCGGAGTTGATTGGCCTGATCGACCCGCACCCGATCGATTACTTCGCGGCCGTA
>NZ_QTQJ01000049.1:0-38920 GCF_003853795.1 Burkholderia sp. Bp8991
GCGCCGTGGCCTCCGCCACCGCCGGAGCCGCCACCACCGTGACCCCCGTCGCCGTGGCCTCCGCCACCGCCGGAGCCGCCACCGCCGTGACCTCCGTCGCCGTGGCCTCCATCGCCGTGACCTCCGTCACCGTGGCCTCCATCGCCGTGACCTCCGTCGCCGTGGCCTCCATCGCCGTGACCTCCGTCACCGTGGCCTCCATCGCCGTGACCTCCGTCACCGTGGCCTCCGTCGCCATGGCCTCCGTCACCGCCGGAGCCGCCACCGCCACCATGGCCGCCTCCGGAAGTACCGCCTCCGGAAGTACCGCCTCCGGAAGTACCGCCTCCGGAAGTACCGCCCCCGGAAGTACCGCCCCCGGAAGTACCGCCCCCGGAAGTACCACCGCCCGAAGTACCACCGCCTGAGCCCCCGCTGCCGGCGGCATTGCCGCCGCGGCCGGTGCCCCCCGAGCCAACCGAGCCGTTCGTCCCGCCCGTTGTCCCGCCGACGCCTGCGGGGCCGACGGCGCCATTGCCGTTGTTTCCGCCGCTACCCGTGCTGGCGCTCCCGCTTCCGGTCGTTCCGCCGCTACCGAGGCCGCCATTTCCGCCATTGCCGCCGCCGGCATACACACGCACCGCACAAGCGGCCGGGTTGGCCGCACATGACGCAGCGTTTTCGGCCAAGATCATCACGGTGTCCGCGCTGGACGTGGCGTCAGGCGCCGCATTCTGCTCGATCTGGGCGGATGGGGTGGTGGAAGTGCCGTCACCCGGCAGCACGGTCACAGGAACGACGGTTGTCGTGTCCTGCGCGACGGCATACGAGCAGCAGCACGCAATCGCGGCTGCGGCCAGCAGGGTCATGCGATAGCACCGTCCCGTCGTGCGGGACAGTTGTTTCGTTCTGCTCATCATTGGCCTCCCGATGCGCGCGATGCCTCGACACGCGCGTTCATCAACGTGTGGAGCAGGGGACCAGCAACGATGCAGTGTCGTTTCGGCGGCCGACGTGTGTCCGGCCGGCGCCGGAGGCCAGCCGCGAGCACGAGTCGGCACGCGGGCCCGCCGTGCGAATCCCTAACTGCGAGATTCGTGCCACCGGCCGGCTATGCCCGCGGCGCAAGGCGCGCACGGAGTGCGCGACAGCGTGCGATACGTCGTCGTGAGCTTTTTGTTTCCGAACTGAAACGTCTGACTACGTCTGGCGCGCCGTCGTGTCGGCAGCGCGCGGCCAGCGATGGCAGAGGATCGACGCGATCCAGGCGACGAGAAAGAGTGCGACGATGCCGTAACCGATCGCGCCGAAGCGTTCCCCGAGTGCATCGAGCGCATCGCGTACGGGGCCCGTCAACGACAGCTTGTCGGCGAGGAGGCCGGCGGCCTCGATCCCGCCGATGGCCAGCGCGACGGCCGCCGACAGCAGCGTGATGCTCGCGTTGTAGAGCAGCTTGCGCCGCGGGTCGTCCATCGCCCATCCGTACGCATGCATCATCAGGACATTGTCGGTCGAGTCGATCAGCGTCATGCCGGCCGCGAACAGCGCGGGAAACAGCATGACCGTATAGAGCGGCAGCGCGTGGCTCGCCTGTGCGGCCGCGATCGCGAGCAGCGCGATTTCGGTTGCAGTATCGAAACCCAGGCCGAACAGCACCCCGGCCGGATACATGTGCCAGCTCTTCGACACGAAGCGGAACAGCGGGCGCAGCAGCCGACCGACGAGGCCGGCCGGAGGATGTGCATGCGCGGCGTCGTGCGCGTGATCGGGCGCGCCGCGATAGCGCCGCCACACGTCGCGCAGGATCACCAGGTTGATGCACGCGAGCACGAGCAGGAAGGTGGCCGACACGGCCGTGCCGATCGTGCCGCCGATCTCGCGGAATGCGTCGAAGCGGTCGCGCAGCGCGAACGCGCTCAGCGCGATGCCGAGCGTCGCGGCGATCACGATCGTCGAGTGGCCGAGCGAGAAGAACAGGCCGACCGTCACCGGACGCCGGCCGTCCTGCATCAGCTTGCGCGTCGCGACGTCGATCGCGGCGATGTGATCGGCGTCGACCGCATGACGCAGGCCGAGCCCGTACGCGATCGCCGCGGTGCCGAGCAGCAGCGGATGGTCGCGCAGCACCGCGAGTGCCCACAGCCAGACGGCGACGTTCGCGGCGATGAGGCCGGCATACAGCATCAGCAGGCGGCGCAGGGCAGGGCGGCGTGGCATCGGCAGGGTTCCGTCGGACGAATCGCGATGCATTGTGGCATGCGAAAAAAATGCCTGGCGTGCCGATCAAAAACGTCGCCGGCCGGTCGCATCGCTGCGTTCGACGGACGAAAAAAAGCCCGTCCGGAACCGGACGGGCTCGTACTTGCCGCGCAGCAGTGCGCAGGTGCGCCGCGCTTACTTCACTTTCGCGTTGATCACGGCTTCCGACACGTTCGCCGGCGTTTCCGCGTAGTGCTTGAACTCCATCGTGTACGTCGCACGGCCTTGCGTCGCCGAGCGCAGTGACGTCGAATAGCCGAACATTTCCGCGAGCGGCACCTCGGCGCGCACCAGCTTGCCGCCACCGCCCGCGATGTCTTCCATCCCCTGCACGATGCCGCGCCGGCTCGACAGATCGCCCATCACGTTGCCCATGAAGTCCTCGGGCGTCTCGACCTCGACGGCCATCATCGGCTCGAGCAGCACCGGTTTGGCCTTGCGCATTGCTTCCTTGAACGCCATCGAGCCGGCCATCCGGAACGCGTTTTCGTTCGAGTCGACGTCGTGGTACGAGCCGAACGTCAGGTGCACCTTCACGTCGACCACCGGGTAGCCCGCGAGTACGCCGCTCTTCAGCGTCTCGGTGATGCCCTTGTCGACGGCCGGGATGAATTCGCGCGGAATCACGCCGCCCTTGATCTCGTCGAGGAACTCGTAGCCCTTGCCGGGGTTCGGCTCCAGCGTGATCACCGCGTGCCCGTACTGGCCGCGCCCGCCCGACTGCTTGACGAACTTGCCCTCGACATCGGATGCCGTCGTGCGCACCGTTTCGCGATACGCGACCTGCGGCTTGCCGACCGTCGCCTCGACGCCGAACTCGCGCTTCATCCGGTCGACCAGGATTTCGAGGTGCAGCTCGCCCATCCCCGAAATGATCGTCTGGCCGGATTCCTCGTCGGTCTGCACGCGGAACGACGGATCTTCCTGCGCGAGACGGTTCAGCGCGAGGCCCATCTTCTCCTGGTCGGCCTTCGTCTTCGGCTCGACGGCCTGCGAGATCACCGGCTCCGGGAATTCCATCTTCTCGAGGATGATCGGCTTGGCCGGATCGCACAGCGTGTCGCCCGTCGTCGCTTCCTTCAGGCCCACTGCCGCCGCGATGTCGCCCGCGCGTACTTCCTTGATTTCCTTGCGCTCGTTCGCGTGCATCTGCAGGATCCGGCCGAGCCGCTCCTTCTTGTCCTTCGTCGCGTTCAGCACCGTGTCGCCCGATTCCACGACGCCCGAATACACGCGGAAGAAGATCAGCTGGCCGACGAACGGATCGGTCATGATCTTGAACGCGAGCGACGAGAACGGCTCGTCGTCGCTCGGGTGACGTTCGGCCGGCTTCTCCGGATCGTGGAAGTCGTGACCGAGGATGGCCGGCACGTCGACCGGCGACGGCAGGTAGTCGATCACCGCGTCGAGCATCGCCTGCACGCCCTTGTTCTTGAACGCGCTGCCGCACAGCATCGGCACGATCTCGTTGGCGATCGTGCGCTGGCGCAGCGCGGCCTTGATCTCGTCCTCGGTCAGCGATTCATGGTCGTGCAGGTACTTCTCGAGCAGTTCCTCGCTGGCTTCCGCGGCGGCCTCGACCATCTTCTCGCGCCATTCGTGCGCGAGCTCGACGAGATTCGCGGGGATGTCTTCGTACGTGAACTTCACGCCCTGGCTTTCGTCGTCCCAGACGATCGCCTTCATCTTCACGAGATCGACGACGCCCTGGAAATGATCTTCCGCGCCGATCGGAATCTGGATCGGCACGGCGACGCCCTTCAGGCGCTCGCCGATCTGGCGCTGCACGCGGAAGAAGTCCGCGCCGATGCGGTCCATCTTGTTGACGAACGCGATGCGCGGCACCTTGTACTTGTTCGCCTGGCGCCATACGGTTTCGGACTGCGGCTGCACGCCGCCGACCGAGTCGTAGACCATGCACGCGCCGTCGAGCACGCGCATCGAGCGCTCGACCTCGATCGTGAAGTCGACGTGCCCGGGCGTGTCGATGATGTTGATCCGGTGTTCGGGGTAGTTGCCGGCCATGCCTTTCCAGAAGGCCGTGGTCGCAGCCGACGTGATCGTGATGCCGCGTTCCTGCTCCTGCTCCATCCAGTCCATCGTGGCCGCGCCGTCGTGCACTTCACCGATCTTGTGGCTCACGCCGGTGTAAAACAGGATGCGCTCGGTCGTCGTGGTCTTGCCGGCATCGATGTGAGCGCTGATCCCGATATTGCGATAGCGCTCGATGGGGGTTTTGCGGGGCACGTGAACCTCCTGGTGGTTCGGATCGTAAGCGGGACGGCGGCGCCGGCCCGGGCTGAAACAAGCGAGATTTAAAGCATAGCGCTTGTCCGTGGCTTTTGCAGATGCGGGCAAGGTGCGCCGTATCAAGGCGGCCGCGGCCGCCGGCCGGCGAAAAAAAGCCGGCGCCCAACAAGCAGGGCGGCCGGCTGCGGTCGATGCGCGGCGGTGCCGCGGCGATGGCGATTACTGGGCCTTGGGCAGCCCGTCGAGCTTCATGCCCGGCTTGATGCCTTTCGCCGCGAACCAGCCCTTGCTCATTTCGAGCGCATAGACACCGTTGTTGCGCGGGCAGTGGTTGTCGGTCGTCTCGGCCTTCATCTCGTCGATGTCGGTGATCGTGCCGTCCGCGCGGACGAACGCGATCGACAGCGGGATCAGCGTGTTCTTCATCCAGAAGCAGTGCACGGCGTTCTCGTTGAACACGAACAGCATGCCTTCGTTCGGCGCGAGCTGCGACCGGTACATCAGCCCCTGTTCGCGATCGGCGTCGTTCGCGGCGACGGCCGCGTCGATCACGTACATGCCGGCGCGCAGCTTCACGCGCGGGAACTCGCCCGGCTGCTTGGCGCCGGGCGGCATCTGGGCGTGGGCGGTCTGCATGCCGAGTGCGAGGACGGCGAGCGCGGCGGGAAACACGGCGGCGCGCGCAAGGCGGCCGAGCGACGGGCGCAGGGAGAATCGCACAGCAGGGCTCCTATCGGGAAAACGAGACCCGCATGGTACGCGAAGCGCGCCGGCGGGCACAAAAAAGAAAAAGGCAGATCGCCTCGCGGTGATCTGCCTTTCAACGCCGTAAGAACGGCAAGACTGCGTGTTCTTGACTGCGTTATTACAAACAGCTTGCTTAGTTCGAAGCAGCTGCCGGTGCTTCGGCTTCGCTAGCTGCCTTCTTAGCTGCGTGGTGCTTCTTCTTTGCGTGGTGCTTCTTGGCAGCGTGCTTTGCCGGTGCCGAAGCAGCTGCCGGAGCAGCAGCCGAAGCAGCTTCCGGAGCCGAAGCTTGTGCGAATGCTGCCGTTGCGAAGAGGCCAGCGACCAGAGCGGCGATCAGTTTGTTCATGTTGTGTTCCTCAGCTTTAGTTAATTAACCAAATGACCCGGCAATAGGAGTCATGTCGTCTAACGGTGCCATCCACCTTTCGGTTGACAGACGCTTCGAGAAATTTCTCTTTGCGCTGCGGGCGCCGAATCGTATTCGAAGAAAACGTCGCTTTCGCGACGCAAACACGGAAATACCGGTTCGGCTGCCAATGCCGGATAGCTAAGGTTGGCATCTGCGTGGTTTAACGCACGATCTTCGCCGGCGGTTGACGAAAAAGATGACGAAAAATTCGCGCGTCCCGAATTCATCATTCGGTGCGTGCGAAACCGTCCCAGGGGGCCCGCGGCGGCAACGCGATTGTTTCGCCCGGTGCAATGCCGAGCGCGAATATGTCGAGCGCGCCAATGCCGACACGCACGAGACGCAAGGTCGGGAAGCCGATCGCGGCCGTCATCCGGCGCACCTGCCGGTTCTTGCCTTCGGTGATCGCGAGTTCGATCCACGTGGTCGGGATCGCGGCGCGATAGCGGATCGGCGGGTTGCGCGGCCACAGCGCCTCGGGCGGTTCGATGAATTCGGCGCGGCACGGGCGCGTCACGTAGTCGCCGAGATCGACGCCGCGCGCGAGTGCCTTCAGGTCGGCCGGTCCCGGCGCGCCGTCGACCTGCGCCCAGTAGCGCTTGACGAGCTTGTGGCGCGGCTCGGCGATGCGCGCCTGCAGCGCGCCGTCGTCGGTGAGCAGCAGCAGGCCCTCGCTGTCCGCGTCGAGCCGGCCGGCCGGGTAGACGCCGGGCGTGGTTACCCAGTCGCCGAGCGACGGCCGCGTCTCGTGCGCGGAAAACTGGCAAATCGTGCCGAACGGCTTGTTGAGGGCGATCAGGGTCATGGCGGGGCGCCCGCCCGGCGTGCCGCGGGGCGGCGGGACGGGCGGTCTATGGCAAATGGCGGAATCTTAATGCATAATACGGAACGGCAAGTCCTCTGTCTTATATAAGACATAAGGGAAGACTTGATACGCAGCGTCGCGCTTCGTGCCGCCGGCCCCGGTTGGGGCGCTAGAATAGCGGCTCGCTGTTGCCGTCACGAAGGTGGCAAGGCCACCTCGCCGCGCGCGCAGTTTCGACCAGCATCACCTGCTCAGCCACGTCACTGGAGTCGATCATGCCGTATCAGCACATCAAGGTTCCGGAGGGCGGTGACAAGATCACCGTCAACAAGGACTTCTCGCTCAACGTTTCCGATCAGCCGATCATTCCCTACATCGAAGGCGACGGTACGGGCTTCGATATCACGCCGGTCATGATCAAGGTCGTCGACGCGGCGGTCGCGCATGCCTACAAGGGCAAGCGCAAGATCCACTGGATGGAGATCTTCGCGGGCGAGAAGGCGACCAAGGTGTACGGTCCGGACGTGTGGCTGCCGGACGAGACGCTGCAGGTGCTGAAGGAATACGTGGTGTCGATCAAGGGGCCGCTCACGACCCCGGTCGGCGGCGGCATCCGTTCGCTGAACGTCGCGCTGCGCCAGGAACTCGACCTCTACGTCTGCCTGCGTCCGGTCCAGTATTTCAAGGGTGTGCCGTCGCCGGTGCGCGAGCCGCAAAAGATCGACATGGTGATCTTCCGCGAGAACTCGGAAGACATCTACGCGGGCATCGAATGGGCCGCGGGCTCCGAGCAGGCGAAGAAGGTCATCAAGTTCCTGCAGGAAGAGATGGGCGTGAAGAAGATCCGCTTCCCGGAAACCTCGGGGATCGGCGTCAAGCCCGTGTCGACCGAAGGCACCGAGCGTCTCGTGCGCAAGGCGATCCAGTACGCGATCGACAACGATCGCAAGTCGGTCACGCTGGTGCACAAGGGCAACATCATGAAGTTCACGGAAGGCCTGTTCCGTGACGCCGGCTATGCGCTCGCGCAGAAGGAGTTCGGCGGCGAGCTGATCGACGGCGGCCCGTGGATGCGCGTGAAGAACCCGAAGACGGGCAACGAGATCGTCATCAAGGATTCGATCGCCGACGCGTTCCTGCAGCAGATCCTGCTGCGTCCGGCCGAATACGACGTGATCGCGACGCTGAACCTGAACGGCGACTACATCTCCGACGCACTGGCCGCGCAGGTCGGCGGCATCGGGATCGCGCCGGGCGCGAACCTGTCGGATTCGGTCGCGATGTTCGAGGCGACCCACGGCACGGCGCCGAAGTACGCGGGCAAGGATTACGTGAACCCCGGTTCCGAGATCCTGTCGGCGGAAATGATGCTGCGCCACCTCGGCTGGACGGAAGCGGCCGACACGATCATCGCCGCGATGGAGAAGTCGATCCTGCAGAAGCGCGTCACGTATGACTTCGCGCGTCTGATGGAAGGCGCGACGCAGGTGTCGTGCTCCGGCTTCGGCGAAGTGCTGATCGAGAACATGTAAGTCCCTTCCGGGGCAGGCCGGCGGACCGCCGGCCGCCCCGGCGCCTACTGCCGGCGCCGGGGCGTTTCATGAACGGCAGGTTTGTTGGCAGGGCGGTCCGGCATGCGGGCCGCGGCGCCGCGATGCGGCCCGGGTGCCCTGCAAGGTAGAACATGACGGCCCTCGCAACACCACCGCCCGGCTAGCCGGCACGCCCCTTTCGCGATCGACCCGGTCGCTCCCCGCCGGTTACCGCCGGCGCTCCTCAGTCCCAAATTTTCACGTAGCAACGCATCGACCATGTCCACTTCGCCCAAGATCATCTACACCCTCACCGACGAAGCGCCCGCGCTCGCGACCTATTCGCTGCTGCCGATCGTCAAGGCCTTCACGCGCTCGTCGGGCGTCGCCGTCGAAACGCGCGACATCTCGCTCGCCGGCCGCATCATCGCGGCATTCGCCGACGTCCTGCCGCCGGAGCAGAAGGGTTCCGACGATCTGGCCGAACTGGGCCAGCTCACGCTGAAGCCGGAAGCGAACATCATCAAGCTGCCGAACATCAGCGCGTCGGTGCCGCAGCTCAAGGCCGCGATCGCCGAACTGCAGGCGCAGGGCTACAAGCTGCCGGCCTACCCGGAAGAGCCGTCGAGCGACGAAGAGAAGGCCGTCAAGGCCCGCTACGACAAGATCAAGGGCAGCGCAGTGAACCCGGTGCTGCGCGAAGGCAACTCCGACCGTCGCGCGCCGCTGTCGGTCAAGAACTACGCACGCAAGCACCCGCACAAGATGGGCGCATGGAAGGCCACGTCGAAGGCGCACGTCGCGCACATGACCGAAGGCGACTTCTACGGCAGCGAGAAGTCGGCGCTGATCGCCGATGCCGGCAGCGTGAAGATCGAACTCACGACGGCCGACGGCGTGAAGAAGGTGCTGAAGGAAAAGACGGCCGTGAAGGCCGGTGAAGTCATCGACGCCTCGGTGATGAGCCGCAAGGCGCTGCGCAGCTTCATCGAAGCGCAGATCGCCGACGCGAAGGCGCAGGACGTGCTGTTCTCGGTGCACCTGAAGGCGACCATGATGAAGGTCTCGGACCCGATCCTGTTCGGTCACTTCGTGTCGGTGTTCTACCGCGACGCGCTCGCGAAGCACGCGGACGTGCTGGCGCAGGCCGGCTTCAACCCGAACAACGGGATCGGCGACCTGTACGCGCGCCTGAAGGACCTGCCGGCCGACACGCGCGAAGCGATCGAAGCCGACGTCAAGGCCGAGTACGCGGTGCGTCCGCGCCTCGCGATGGTCAACTCGGACAAGGGCATCACGAACCTGCACGTGCCGAGCGACGTGATCGTCGACGCATCGATGCCGGCGATGATCCGCGAGTCGGGCTGCATGTGGGGCCCGGACGGTGAACTGTACGACGCGAAGGCCGTGATTCCGGACCGCTGCTACGCGGGCGTCTACCAGGCCGTGATCGAGGACTGCAAGCAGCATGGCGCATTCGACCCCGTCACGATGGGCAGCGTGCCGAACGTCGGCCTGATGGCGCAGGCCGCCGAGGAATACGGTTCGCACGACAAGACGTTCCTGATCCCGGCCGACGGCGTCGTGCGCGTCACCGACGAAGCCGGCAACGTGCTGCTCGAGCATGCGGTCGAGTCGGGCGACGTCTGGCGCATGTGCCAGACCAAGGACGCACCGGTGCAGGACTGGGTCAAACTCGCGGTCAACCGCGCCCGCGCGACCGGCGCGCCGGCCGTGTTCTGGCTCGATCCGGCACGTGCGCACGACGCGCAGATCATCGCGAAGGTCGAACGCTACCTGAAGGATCACGATACGAACGGCCTCGACATCCGCATCATGACGCCGGTGGACGCGACGCGTTTCTCGCTCGAGCGCATCCGCGCGGGCAAGGACACGATCTCGGTCACGGGCAACGTGCTGCGCGACTACCTGACCGACCTGTTCCCGATCATGGAACTCGGCACCAGCGCGAAGATGCTGTCGATCGTGCCGCTGATGGCCGGCGGCGGGATGTTCGAGACGGGCGCGGGCGGCTCGGCACCGAAGCACGTGCAGCAGTTCGTCGAGGAAGGCTTCCTGCGCTGGGATTCGCTCGGCGAATTCCTCGCGCTGGCCGCGTCGCTCGAACACCTCGGCAACGCTTACCAGAACCCGAAGGCGCTCGTGCTCGCGAAGACGCTCGACCAGGCGACCGGCAAGTTCCTGGACGAGAACAAGTCGCCGGCGCGCAAGGTCGGCGGCCTCGACAACCGCGGCAGCCACTTCTACCTGTGCCTGTACTGGGCGCAGGCGCTGGCCGAGCAGACCGAGGACGCCGCGCTGAAGGCGCAGTTCGAAGGCGTCGCGAAGTCGCTGTCCGACAGCGAAGCGCGCATCCTGGAAGAACTGTCGGCCGCGCAGGGCAAGGCACAGGCGATCGGCGGCTACTACCGTCCGAGCGTCGAGCTGACGAGCCAGGCGATGCGCCCGAGCGCAACGCTGAACGGCATCGTCGACGCAGTCGCCTGACGCCGGCCGCGCCACCGCGCGCGCCCTGGCAACGGCAACAGCAGATGCGGCGGGCCTGGCGGCTCGCCGCCCCGCCGATAATGAAAACGCCCCGGTGACCCGGGGCGTTTTTCGTTGCAGGCGTGCCATTCAGACGTGAACGATTTCCCATTCGGCGATTTCGTGCGGCACTTCGAGCGTGGCCGTATCCAGTTCGGACGGCTGTTCGCAGTCGCCGCGGGAGATGTGGTCGGCTGCCACTTCCGGGCACGAGAACGCGCCGAGCGAGGCGTTGCCGAACGTCGCTTCCCAGCCGCCGTTTGCCGGCAGGATGTAGAACGACCCGAGCGCTGAACCAAAGCGAAATCCCTTCATTTCCGTTCTCCCTTTCTGATCACAAGCGATTCTGGTGTGCCGCCCGCCGGCGCGTCCGGCTGTGGCCCGACTGGCTGCTTGCGCCGGGTTCCGTATCGAACGTCGTGGCGAAGCGTCAGTGCATGGAACAAAGTCTACGTCCGCGAGCGCGCTCGATGGTGCGCGTAGAACGCTTTCTCGAAACAAAAATTCTCCTTTTAAAACAATGTGATATTTGGTGTGTTTTGTATTGCGGAATGATTTTTGGCATCGCGAAACAGCGAATTTGTGCCGTGCACCACGAATTTTTATAAAGCAGAGACTTGTTCCACATCGTGAAAAATCGAGGGGTTCAGGCAAAGAGGGCGCGCGACGCGTCGATGACGCGATGCGCAGCGGCAGCAAATGCCTTCGATCGGGCGTGACCAAAGCGGGGATGCAAGGCGTCGATCGCCCCGGCCGGCGTGAGGGCAGCGGGGCCCGCGGCGTCGTTCGATGAGCGAAAACGCGGCCCGCGCGGCGCGCGAATCGTCGGGCCGGCAGCGTCGTGCGGCGTATCGACGCTCGCGCGGTGTCGCGGCGTTTCGACCGAGCGCTGCGGTTATGATGACGCGGGCATCGGATTGCGCGTCGCACGGGCGCTTCCCCGTGCCGGCACGCGCGCAGGTCGCGACGGCCGCGCGATGCAGCACGAATAACGAGGAACGATTGATGATACGGAGAACCTTCCTGTCGCACGCCATCGGTGTCGCGGCCGCTTCGCTGTTTGCGCGCGCCGCATGGGCGCAGCATGCCGGTCACGCGGGCATGGCCGGCATGGATCAGATGGACGACATGCCGGGCATGTCGGGAATGGCGGACCACGCGCAGCACCCGAAGCCGGCGCCGGCCGCGCTCGCCGCGGCCGATGCGCTGCCGGCCGGCACGCCGCTCGCGTCGCTACGCATCCTGGCAAACGAAAGCCGCGAACCCGGCACGTTCCGCGCGACGCTGGTCGCGCAGCCGGTCGCGCGTCCGATGCTGCACGGTGCGCGTCCGACGACGTTCTGGCAGTTCGGCGCGGACACGCAAGGGCCCGTCGTCGGCCCGCTGATCGACGTGCGCGAGGGCGACACGGTCGAGATCCGCTTCGTGAACAAGCTGCCGCAACCGTCGACGATCCACTGGCACGGCCTGCCGGTGCCGCCCGACCAGGACGGCAATCCGTCCGATCCGGTGGCGCCGGGCGCGTCGCATGTGTACCGCTTCACGCTGCCGAAGGGCAGCGCCGGCACCTACTGGTATCACCCCCATCCGCACATGATGACGGCCGAACAGGTATTCCGCGGGCTTGCGGGGCCCTTCATCGTGCGCGCCGCCGACGACCCGCTCGCCGGCTGGCCCGAGCGCAACCTGTTCGTATCCGACCTGAAGCTCGCGCGCGACGGCACGATCCCGCCGAACGACATGATGGACTGGATGAACGGCCGCGAAGGCCAGTTCGTGCTGGTCAACGGGGCGCGCCGGCCGCAGATCGACGTCGCGGGCGACGAGCGCTGGCGCGTGTGGAACGCATGCAGCGCGCGCTACCTGCGCGTCGCGTTCGACGACGGCCGCGCGTTCGAGCAGGTCGGCACCGACGGCGGGTTGTTCGACGCGCCGCGCCGCGTGACGTCGCTGCTGCTCGCGCCGGGCGAGCGTGCGGAACTGCTGGTGCGCGCCGGCGACCGCGCGTCACGCGCGGTGCTGCAGGCGGCCGAATACGACCGCCGCAAGATGGCAATGTCGCACGACGGCGGCCACGGCAGCCTGCCGCCAGATCCGGCGCTGGCGCTCGCCGATGTCGCGTTCGCGCCTGCAGCGGCGCGCGCGCTGCCCGCGACGCTGCGCAGGGTGCCCGCGCTCGGCGAGCCGGTCGCGCAGAAGACGATCGAGTTCGGCGAAAAGATGGACATGGACGCGATGATGAAAGGGCCGGCACACGGCCGCCCGGCGGGCATGCGCTTCATGATCAACGGTGCGACCTACGCGCCGCATCGCGCGACGCTGACCAGCCGCCGCGGCGACGTCGAGCGCTGGACCCTGCGCAACGCCACCGACATGGATCACCCGTTCCACTTGCATGGCACGCAATTCCAGGTGATCGAGCGCGCGTCGGACGGCACGCGCACGAGCGAACCGTTCCGCGCATGGCGCGATACCGTCAACGTGCGCAGCGGCGACACCGTGACGCTACTCGTCACGCAAGACATGCCCGGCGAGCGCATGTTTCATTGCCACATTCTCGAACACGAGGATCTCGGCATGATGGGCACGCTGAAGGTCGTGTAACGGATATCGAATATGTTTCACGCGCATGACGGCATTCGATCTGCGCGTGCAACAAGACAATACGTGTTCGATTATCGGGATTGAACGAAAAGGCCGGCCAATCGAATTAACGAGTGGCCGGCCTGAAAAAAAGAAACCCGGCGCAATGCCGGGTTTCTTCGTCTGATATCCGGTGCCTTACGCGGCCTGGATGTTCGACGCTTGCTTGCCCTTCGGCCCTTGAACGACCTCGAAGCTCACCTTCTGGCCTTCCTTCAGGGTCTTGAAGCCCTGCATGTTGATGGCCGAGAAGTGCGCAAACAGATCTTCACCGCCCTCGTCGGGAGTGATGAAACCGAAGCCCTTCGCGTCGTTGAACCACTTAACGATACCAGTTGCCATTTCCTACTTCCCCTGTCACACAGTCGCTGCTACTTACCACGAGCACGCTCGAAAAGCTAAACGACCGGAAAATACAGCCGTTCCCCCCTCACAAGCTCACCTTCGGCCTCTTTCATTTCGCCAACTGGCGAGTTGAAAAAAGTGCCAGCTTGATTGTTGGCGCTCTTTATTTGAGTGTCAAGGGGAATTTTTAGACGTTTAGAGGGACGTTGTAAAGAACCCATTTTCAGGGTTTTTCCGGCTTTGCTTTGCAGCATCCCGTCGAGCGCGCGGACTTGAAAAGACGCATAATCGGCTCATATACCAGGCTCGAGTGACACGCGATCGAGTCGTCCCGGCTTGTGGGATACTGGACGCGGATGCGACGTCCGGTGCAGTTTCCCCCTGACGGTTCGTGTTCCGCGCCACGCGTGAAAGCCGGCACCGCAGCCGGCTTTCGTATGGTGCGAAGACGATCGCGGGTCGTCGGGAACCAGGGAGGGCACCGGCCGGTCGGTCGGGTAACGGCAGGATTGCGGGCCTGTCCGAGTTGTTTAGAATGGGTGTATGGCGATTATCCCGGACAAGCAGGACAGCACCGTCCTGGAACGCAAGCAGCAGAAGCTCAAGCCGCCTTCGATGTACAAGGTGGTGCTGCTGAACGACGACTTCACGCCGATGGAGTTCGTCGTGATGGTCGTACAGGAGTATTTCAAGAAGGATCGCGAGACGGCCACGCAGATCATGCTGAAGGTCCATCGCGAAGGGCGAGGGGTTTGTGGGGTCTATACGCGGGACATCGCGTCGACCAAGGTTGAGCAAGTCGTTACCCATGCGCGGCAGGCCGGGCATCCGCTGCAGTGCGTGATGGAGGAAGCATGATTGCCCAGGAATTGGAAGTCAGCCTGCACATGGCGTTCATGGAAGCACGCCAGGCGCGCCATGAGTTCATTACGGTCGAGCATCTGCTGCTGGCCCTGCTGGATAATCCGACGGCAGCCGAGGTGTTGCGCGCGTGTGCGGCCAACATCGAGGACTTGCGTCAGAACCTGCGCAATTTCATCCACGACAACACACCTACCGTCCCGGGCACCGACGATGTCGATACCCAGCCGACGCTCGGTTTCCAGCGCGTGATCCAGCGCGCGATCATGCACGTCCAGTCGACGTCGAACGGCAAGAAGGAAGTGACCGGCGCGAACGTGCTGGTCGCGATCTTCGGCGAGAAGGACTCGCACGCGGTCTACTACCTGCAGCAGCAGGGCGTCACGCGCCTGGACGTCGTGAACTTCATTTCGCACGGCATCGCGAAGACGAACGGCGGCGAAGCCGCGAAGTCGTCCGACGCGAACGCGGAAAGCGAAGACGCGAATGCGCAGAAGGAAACCCCGCTCGCGCAGTTCACGCAGAACCTGAACCAGATGGCGAAGGACGGCCGCATCGATCCGCTGATCGGCCGCGAGCCCGAGGTCGAGCGCGTCGTGCAGGTGCTGTGCCGCCGTCGCAAGAACAATCCGCTGCTCGTCGGCGAGGCCGGCGTCGGCAAGACCGCGATCGCGGAAGGGCTCGCCTATCGCATCACGCGCGGCGAAGTGCCGGATATCCTCGCGAACGCGCAGGTGTATTCGCTCGACATGGGCGCGCTGCTTGCGGGCACCAAGTATCGCGGCGACTTCGAGCAGCGTCTGAAGACGGTGCTGAAGGAGCTGAAGGAACGGCCGCACGCGATCCTGTTCATCGACGAAATCCACACGCTGATCGGCGCGGGCGCCGCATCGGGCGGCACGCTCGACGCGTCGAACCTGCTGAAGCCGGCGCTGTCGTCGGGCACGCTCAAGTGCATCGGCGCGACCACGTTCACCGAGTATCGCGGCATCTTCGAGAAGGACGCGGCGCTGTCGCGGCGCTTCCAGAAGGTCGACGTGACGGAGCCGACCGTCGAGCAGACGGTCGCGATCCTGCGCGGGCTGAAGTCGCGCTTCGAGGAGCATCACGGCGTCAAGTATTCGTCGGGCGCGCTGTCGGCCGCGGCCGAACTGTCGGCGCGCTTCATCACCGACCGTCACCTGCCGGACAAGGCGATCGACGTGATCGACGAAGCGGGTGCCGCGCAGCGCATCCTGCCGAAGTCGAAGCAGAAGAAGACGATCGGCAAGAGCGAGATCGAGGAAATCATCTCGAAGATCGCGCGCGTGCCGGCGCAGAGCGTGTCGCAGGACGATCGCAGCAAGCTGCAGACGCTCGATCGCGACCTGAAGAGCGTCGTGTTCGGCCAGGATCCGGCGATCGACGCGCTCGCCGCGTCGATCAAGATGGCGCGCGCGGGCCTCGGCAAGATGGACAAGCCGATCGGCGCGTTCCTGTTCTCCGGCCCGACCGGCGTCGGCAAGACCGAAGTGGCGCGCCAGCTCGCGTTCACGCTCGGCATCGAGCTGATCCGCTTCGACATGTCGGAATACATGGAGCGTCACGCGGTGAGCCGGCTGATCGGCGCGCCGCCGGGCTACGTCGGGTTCGACCAGGGCGGCTTGCTGACCGAAGCCGTCACGAAGAAGCCGCACTGCGTGCTGCTGCTCGACGAGATCGAGAAGGCGCATCCGGACATCTTCAACGTGCTGCTGCAGGTGATGGACCACGGCACGCTGACGGACAACAACGGCCGCAAGGCGGATTTCCGCAACGTCATCATCATCATGACGACGAACGCGGGCGCCGAGTCGATGCAGAAGGCGACGATCGGCTTCACGACGCGCCGCGAAACGGGCGACGAGATGACCGACATCAAGCGCCTGTTCACGCCGGAGTTCCGCAACCGTCTGGACGCGATCATCAGCTTCCGCTCGCTCGATGAGGAAATCATCATGCGCGTGGTCGACAAGTTCCTGATCCAGCTCGAGGAGCAACTGCACGAGAAGAAGGTCGACGCGCTCTTCACCGACGCGTTGCGCAAGCATCTCGCGAAGCACGGCTTCGACCCGCTGATGGGGGCGCGGCCGATGCAGCGGCTGATCCAGGACACGATCCGTCGCGCGCTGGCCGACGAGCTGCTGTTCGGCAAGCTCGTCAATGGCGGCCATGTGACGGTCGACGTGGACGAAAACGACAAGGTGCAGTTGTCGTTCGACAAGCTGGCGAATCCGCCGCACAAGCCGAACGAAGAGGCGGTCGAAGTCGAGTAAGCGATAATTCGTGGTTCATGCGAACGGCGCGGGAAGTTCTCCGCGCCGTTTCGTTTTATCTGGCGCCGGTGGCGCGATGGCGGTGCAGGGGAGTGGTAACGCAGTGACACAACAACAACGATCGTTCGACAACATCGTCGCGCGCGAACAAGGCTTGCGCCATGCGCTGACGTCCGGGCAGATGGCGATGATCGCGATCGGCGGCGCGATCGGCACGGGGCTGTTCCTCGGCAGCGGCTTCGCGATCGGGCTCGCGGGCCCCAGCGTGCTGGTTTCGTACGCGATCGGCGCGCTGATCGCGCTGCTGCTGATGGGCGCGCTCGCGGAAATGACGGTCGCGCATCCGACGGCCGGTTCGTTCGGCGCGTATGCCGAGCACTACGTCGGCCCGCTCGCGGGCTTTCTCGTGCGCTATGCATACTGGTTCGCGGTAGTGTTCGCGATCGGCACCGAGATCAGCGCGATCGCCGTCTTCATGAAGTACTGGTTTCCGGCCGTGCCCGGCTGGTATTGGGTGATCGGCTTCTCCGCGCTGCTGATCGCGGTGAACCTGGCGAGCGTCACGCTGTACGGCTCGGTCGAATACGCATTCTCGCTGCTGAAGATCGCGGCGATCGTCGTGTTCATCGTGCTCGGCGCGTATCTCGTGTGGTCGGCGCCGGCGGCTTCCGGCATCGGCTTCGCGAACTACACCGCGCATGGCGGCTTCATGCCGAAAGGGCCGTGGGGCACCTGGGTCGCGGTGATCGTCGCGATCTTCAGCTACATGAGCATCGAGGCGGTCGCGATCGCGGCCGGCGAGGCGCGCGATCCGCAGCACGCGGTCACGCGCGCGTTCCGCTCGACGGTGTTCCGGCTCGTGCTGTTCTACCTGCTGACGCTGTCGCTGATGCTCGCGATCGTGCCCTGGACCCAGGCCGGCACCGACGAAAGCCCGTTCGTGAAGGTGATGGCCGCGACGCACGTGCCGTATGCGGCCGGCGTGATCAACTTCGTGCTGCTGATCGCGGCGCTGTCGGCGATGAACAGCCAGCTCTACGTGACGACGCGGATGATGTTCAGCCTGTCGCGCGCGCGGCTCGCGCCGGCGGTGTTCGGCCGGCTCGGCAGCAACGGCGTGCCGCGCGCGGCGCTGTGGATCTCGACCAGCGGCGTCGCGGTCGCGGCCGTGCTGGTCGCGCTGTCGCCCGACACCGCGTTTACCGTGATGATGGCGATCGCGATGTTCGGCGCGCTGTTCACGTGGATGATGATCTTCGTCACGCATCTGCGCTTTCGCGCGCGGTACCGCGGCCCGGCGCTCGCGTTCCGGATGTGGGGACACCCGTTCGGCAGCCTGCTCGGTGCCGGGCTCGTCGGCGCGATCCTGCTGACGACCGCGTTCACGCGCGAATTCCGGATGACGATGGTGGTCGGCGTCGTGTTCGTCGTGCTGCTGACGCTCGCGTACGCGCTGCACTATCGGCACCAGCACGCGCGCTGACGCGTGCGTTCCCGCCGCGGGGCTGCGGCCCGCGCGGCATCGCAACGCCCGCCGCGCTAAGGTTCCGTTAAGCCGGCGGCGATTACATTCGAACCTGTCCGCGATCCGGGCCGGCGCACGCCAGCCCGGCGCCATCTGTAAAAGGGGTTCGAATGAACAAACTTCCCGAAATCACGCTCGCGTTCTGGATCATGAAGATCTGCGCGACGACGCTCGGCGAAACCGGCGGCGACCTGCTCTCGATGACGCTGAACGTCGGCTATGCGGTGAGCTCGATCCTGCTGTTCGGTTTCTTTCTCGTCACGCTCGGCGCGCAGCTCAGGACGACGCAATATCGCCCGGCGATCTACTGGGCCGTGATCGTCGCGACGAGCACGGCGGGCACGACGATGTCAGACTTCATGGACCGCACGCTCGGCCTCGGCTATGCGGCCGGCTCGTCGATTCTCGTCGCGATCCTGCTGGCGATCTTCACGGTGTGGCGCCTGAGCGGCGAATCGCTGTCGGTCGACCTGATCCGCACGCGCAAGGTCGAGCTGCTGTACTGGATCGCGATCCTGTTCTCGAACACGCTCGGCACCGCGCTCGGCGATTTCCTCGCGGACAGCTCGGGCCTCGGCTTCGGCGGCGGCGCGCTGCTGATCGGCGGGCTGCTCGCGGCGATCGTGCTCGCGCACTACTTCACGCGCATTTCCGGCGTGCTGCTGTTCTGGGCCGCGTTCGTGCTCACGCGTCCGTTCGGGGCGACGGTCGGCGACCTGCTGACGAAACCGGTCGCCAAGGGTGGACTGGCGCTCGGCACGGTCGGCTCGTCGGCGGTGCTGCTCGGCGTGCTGGTCGCGCTGGTGATCTACGCGAGCATCGCGCAGGCGCGGCGCCGCGAACTCGTACCCGCGCGGATCGCGCAGACGGCCGAGCGGTGAGCGCAGTCGCACCGAATCGGAAAAAGGAAAGGGGCCGCGAGGCCCCTTTTTGCGTTGCGCCGTTCAGTGACGGCCGGTGCTGCCGAAGCCGCCTTCGCCGCGATCGCTTTGCGCGAAGTCGTCGACGATGTTGAACTGCGCCTGCACGACCGGCACGATCACGAGTTGCGCGAGCCGCTCGAACGGGTTCAGCACGAACTCGGTCTGGCCGCGGTTCCACGTCGACACCATCAGCTGGCCCTGGTAGTCGGAATCGATCAGGCCGACGAGGTTGCCGAGCACGATCCCGTGCTTGTGGCCGAGGCCCGAGCGCGGCAGGATCAGCGCTGCGTAGCCGGGGTCTTCGAGATGGATCGCGAGGCCCGTCGGAACCAGCGTCGTTTCGCCCGGCTGCAGCGTGACGGGCGCGTCGAGACACGCGCGCAGGTCGAGGCCCGCGCTGCCGGTGGTCGCGTAGGCGGGCAGGTAGTCGCGCATGCGCGCGTCGAGAATCTTCAGGTCGAGTTTCATGCGGTCGTCGAATCGGTCGGGAAGGGCGCGGCGGCGCGGGCCGCCGCGCGGGTAATCAGATCAGGCGGTTGTCCGGCAGGCGCTTCGCGATTTCCGCGACGAGCACGTGCGCGAGTTCGTCCTTCGGCGCGCGCGGCAGGCGCGTGAGGCCGGCTGCCTCGAACAGCACGACTTCGTTGTCGTCGCGGCCGAACGTCAGCGGGCCGAGGTTGCCGACCAGGAGCGGCACGTTCTTGCGCTTGCGCTTCTCGTCGCCGTGCACGTCGAGGTCGCCGCTTTCGGCCGCGAAGCCGACGCAATACGGCGGATCGGGTAGCGCCGCGACCGACGCGAGGATGTCCGGATTCTCGACGAACGCGAGCGCCGGCATCTTGCGGTCGGCCGTCTTCTTCATCTTGTGCTCGGCCGGCTGATCGACGCGCCAGTCGGCGACCGCGGCCACCGCGATGAAGATGTCGGCGTCGGCTACCGCCTGCATCACCGCGTCGTACATCTGCTGCGCGGTCTGCACGTCCTGGCGGTACACGCCCCACGGCGTGTCGAGCGCGACCGGCCCCGCGACGAGATGCACGTCGGCGCCGGCCTGCTGCGCGGCGCGCGCGAGCGCGAAGCCCATCTTGCCGCTCGAGCGGTTCGTGAGGCCGCGCACCGGATCGAGCGGCTCGAACGTCGGGCCGGCCGTGATCAGCACGCGGCGGTGCGCGAGCACCTTCGGCGCGAAGTGCGAGACGATCGCCTCATAGATCGCCTCCGGCTCGAGCATGCGGCCGTCGCCGACTTCGCCGCACGCCTGCGCGCCCGAATCGGGGCCGAGCACCGACACGCCGTCGGCGCGCAGTTGCGCGGCATTGCGTTGCGTGGCCGGGTTCTGCCACATCTGGCGGTTCATCGCGGGCACGACGAGCAGCGGACAGTCGCGCGCGACGCACAGGGTCGACAGCAGGTCGTCCGCGAACCCGTGCGCGAGCTTCGCGAGGAAGTCCGTCGACGCGGGCGCGATCACGATCGCGTCGGCTTCGCGCGACAGGTCGATGTGCGCCATGTTGTTGCCGATGCGCGCGTCCCACTGGCTCATGTAGACGGGCCGGCCGGACAGCGCCTGCATCGTGACGGGCGTGATGAACTGCGTGGCGGCTTCGGTCATCGCGACCTGCACGGTCGCGCCTGCCTTCGTCAGCAGCCGGGTGAGCTCGGCGATCTTGTAGCAGGCGATGCCGCCCGTCAGGCCGAGAACGAGGTGTTTTCCTGCGAGTTCTGCGTGTGCCAACTCAGGCCTCCAAGGGTCAAACGGAACGGCCGGCGCGAAGCCGGCCGTCGCCAACGAGTATGCGCGCTCAGCGCGAGCCGCGCACGCGACGCAATTCGTCGTAGATCAGCAGCACCGCGCCGATCGTGATCGCGGAATCGGCGAGGTTGAACGCCGGGAAGTGCCAGTCGCCGAGGTGGAAATCGAGAAAGTCGATCACGTGGCCGTAGATCAGCCGGTCGATCACGTTGCCGAGCGCGCCGCCGAGGATCAGCGCGAGCGACACGCTGAACAGCCGCTGGTGGCCGTGGCGCTTCAGCAGGAAGCAGATCACGAGCGTCGCGCCGACGCCGAGCGCGGTGAACGCCCAGCGCTGCCAGCCGCTCGCGGTCGACAGGAAGCCGAACGCGGCGCCGCGGTTGTACACCAGCACGAGGTTGAAGAACGACGTCAGCGCATGCTGCGCGCCGTACGCGAACGTTTTCAGGATCGCGATCTTCGACAGCTGGTCGAACAGGATCACGATCAGCGAAATGCCGAGCCAGGGCGCGAGCGCGCCGCTGGCCGGTTTCGACAGGGTTTTCGCCATATTTACGCAGCGCTCCGGATTTCGCCGTTTTCAAACAGGTTCGAGAAGCAGCGGCCGCACAGCGTCGGATGATCGGCGTGCGCGCCGACGTCCTCGCGGTAGTGCCAGCAGCGTTCGCACTTCTGGTACTTCGACGCGGCCACGTCGACGCTTTCCTGCGCTTCGTCGTCGACCTTCACGACCGTTGCCGCCGACGTGATCAGCACGAACTTCAGGTCGTCGCCGAGGCTCGTCAGCGCGTCGTAGCGCGCGCCGCTCGCATGCACGGCCACTTCGGCCTGCAGCGACGAGCCGATGCGGTTCGCGGTGCGGGCCTCCTCGAGCGCCTTCGTCACGTTGCCGCGCACGTCGCGCAGCAGCGCCCATTTCTCGATCAGCGCGGCCGCGCCGGCGACTTCCGGATACGCGTAGTAGGTTTCCGTGAACACGGTGTCGCTGGCCGGCTGGAACACCTTCCACGCTTCTTCCGCGGTGAACGACAGGAACGGCGCGAGCACGCGCAGCAGCCCGTGCGTGAGGTGGTACAGCGCGGTCTGCGCGGAGCGGCGTGCGCGCGAATCGGCCGCGCTCGTGTACAGGCGGTCCTTCAGCACGTCGAGGTAGAAGCCGCCGAGGTCTTCCGAGCAGTACGTCTGCAGCTTCGCGACGACCGGGTGGAATTCGTACTTCTCGTAGTGGCCGAGCAGTTCCGTCTGCAGTTGCGCGGAGAACGCGACTGCGTAGCGGTCGATCTCGAGCCATTCGTCGACCGGCACCGCGTGCTGCGCGAAGTCGAAGTCCGACAGGTTCGCGAGCAGGAAGCGCAGCGTGTTGCGGATGCGGCGATAGCCTTCGGTCACGCGCTTCAGGATTTCCTCGGAGATCGCGAGTTCGCCCGAGTAGTCGGTCGACGCGATCCACAGACGGATGATTTCCGCGCCGAGACGGTTCGCGACTTCATGCGGGTCGATGCCGTTGCCGAGCGACTTGCTCATCTTGCGGCCTTCGCCGTCGACCGTGAAGCCGTGCGTGAGCAGGCCCTTGTACGGCGCGCGGCCGTCGATCATCGATGCGGTCAGCAGCGACGAGTGGAACCAGCCGCGGTGCTGGTCCGAGCCTTCGAGGTACAGGTCGGCCGGGAACTGCAGCTGATCCTTGTGCGAGCCGCGCAGCACGTGCCAGTGCGTCGTGCCCGAGTCGAACCACACGTCGAGCGTGTCGCGGTTCTTTTCGTACAGGTTCGCGTCGTCGCCGATCAGCTCGCGCGGATCGAGCGTCTGCCACGCCTCGATGCCCGACTGCTCGACGCGCTTCGCGACTTCCTCGAGCAGTTCGAGCGTGCGCGGATGCAGCTCGCCGGTTTCCTTGTGCACGAAGAACGCCATCGGCACGCCCCATTGGCGCTGGCGCGACAGCGTCCAGTCGGGACGGTTCGCGATCATGCTGAACAGGCGCTGCTTGCCCCACGACGGGTAGAACGCGGTGGCGTCGATGCCTTCGAGCGCGGTTTCGCGCAGCGTCTTGCCGCCGTCGCGCGGCGTCACGTCCATGCCGGCGAACCACTGCGACGTCGCACGGTAGATGATCGCCGTCTTGTGACGCCAGCAGTGCATGTAGCTGTGCTTGTAGTGCTCGCTGCGCAGCAGCGAGCCGGCCTCGCGCAGCGCGTCGACGACCTTCGGGTTCGCGTCCCAGATCGACAGGCCGCCGAACAGCGGCAGCGATTCGATGTAGCGGCCGTCGCCCATCACCGGGTTGATGATGTCCGAGTCGGTCATCCCGTGCGCCTTGCACGACTGGAAGTCCTCGATGCCGTAGGCGGGCGACGAGTGCACGACGCCGGTACCGGTGTCGGTCGTCACGTAGTCGCCGAGGTAGACGGGCGCGGTGCGCTTGTAGCCAGGGTGGGCCGATGCGAGCGGGTGGTGGAAGCGCAGGTTCGCGAGCTTCACGCCCGGCGCGGTCGCGACGACGCGGCCGGTCAGCTTGAAGTCGATCATGCAGGCTTCGACACGCTCTTCCGCGATGATCATCAGCCCGCGCTCGGTGTCGACCAGCGCGTAGACGATTTCCGGATGGAGGTTCAGCGCCTGGTTCGCGGGGATCGTCCACGGCGTGGTGGTCCAGATCACGATGCCGCCCTCGGCGCGCGGCAGTGCCGGCAGGCCGAACGCCTGCGCGGTCTTTTCCGGTTCCGCGAACGCGAACATCACGTCGATCGTCGGGTCGGTGCGATCCTTGTACTCGACTTCCGCCTCGGCGAGTGCCGAGCCGCAGTCGAAGCACCAGTTCACCGGCTTCAGCCCGCGATACACGTAGCCCTTCTCGATGATCTTGCCGAGCGCGCGGATTTCTTCCGCCTCGTTGACGAAGTTCATCGTCTTGTACGGGTTCGCCCAGTCGCCGAGCACGCCGAGACGCTTGAAGCCGACCTTCTGCTTCTCGATCTGCTCGGTCGCGTACGCGCGCGCCTTGCTCATCACTTCGGCCGCCGGCAGCGACTTGCCGAACTGCTTCTCGATCTGGATCTCGATCGGCATCCCGTGGCAATCCCAGCCCGGCACGTACGGCGCGTCGAAGCCGGCCATGTTGCGCGACTTGACGACGATGTCCTTCAGGATCTTGTTGACCGCGTGACCGAGGTGGATGTCGCCGTTCGCATACGGGGGGCCGTCGTGCAGGATGAACTTCGGCCGGCCCTGGCTGGCCGCGCGGATCTTCTCGTAGATGCCGCGCTCTTCCCATTCCTTGACCCACTGCGGCTCGCGCTTGGGCAGGTCGCCGCGCATCGGGAACGGCGTGTCGAGCAGGTTGACCGGATACTTGGCCTGCGGTTTCGAATCGGCTTTCTTGTTGCTCATGATGGGATCGCTATCTAAATCGGGGGACGCTCGTGCGTCGTGAATCGGGGATGCGCGCGGGTCGGCGGCGCGAGGGTGCGGCGCGGGGCGCCGCCGGCCGGATCAGCTAATTCGGTCGGTCGCCGAGGTCGAGAAGCCGGTCGTGCGGCTGCCCGGCGCGCGGTCGCGCTCGACGAAGTACGCACGTGCATTCGCGACGTCCAGCGCGATCGCGCGCGACAGCGCCTCGAGATCGTCGAACTTCGCCTCGTCGCGCAGCTTCTTCAGGAATTCGACGCGGATGAGTTTGCCGTACGCGTCGCCGTGCCAGTCGAGCAGGTGGACTTCGAGCAGCACGCGGCCGGAATCGTCGACGGTCGGGCGCAGCCCGAGGCTCGCGACGCCCGGCAGCGGGGCGGGGCCCAGGCCGTGCACCTGCACGACGAAGATGCCCGCGAGCGCCGGCCGCTTGTGCGCGATCGGCAGGTTCAGGGTCGGGAAGCCGAGGTCGCGGCCGAGCTTCAGCCCGTGCGCGACGTGGCCGCTGATCGCGTAGCCGTGGCCGAGCGCCTGCGCGGCCGCGTCGAGATCGCCCGCCGCGAGCGCGGCGCGCACGCCCGAGCTGGAGATGCGCGTGCCGTCGCTGCCGGCGACCGTGCCCATCTGCTCGACCTCGAAGCCGTACTGCTCGCCGGCCGCCTTCAGCGTGTCGAAGGTGCCCGCGCGCTTCGCGCCGTAGCAGAAATCGTCGCCGACCATCATCCAGCGCGTGTGCAGCCCGTTCACCAGCGTGCGCTCGACGAACGCCTGCGGCGACTGGCTTGCGAACGTATGGTTGAAGTGCTCGACGACGACGCGGTCGACCCCGTGCTCGCGCAGCGCTTCCAGCTTGTCGCGCAGCATCGCGATGCGCGGCGGCGCGCCGGCCGGGTTGAAGAATTCCCGCGGGTGCGGCTCGAAGGTCATCACGCACACGGGCAGGCCGCGCGCGTCCGCTGCCGCGCGCACGCGCGCGAGCAGGGCCTGGTGGCCGCGATGGACACCGTCGAAGTTGCCGATCGTCAGCGCGCACGGCGCGCGGCTCTCGGCGTTGGGCAGGCCGCGGAAGACTTTCACGATAGCGGATGCAGCGTCGGGGAATGGGCGGTGGGATGCCGCAAAGCAGAAGATTATAAACGTTCGGGCGGCCCGGCGGCCGAGAAGGGGGGAAACGCGGGGGCGAATGGTAAAATTCGCGGATGAAAAAACTCGTGATCCTGATTTCCGGTCGCGGCAGCAACATGGAGGCCATCGTCCGCGCGTGCGCGCAGGAACGCTGGCCGGCCGAGGTCGCCGCCGTGATCGCCAACCGGCCCGACGCGGCCGGCCTGGCTTTTGCCGCGTCGCACGGGGTGGCGACCGCGGTGGTCGACCATCGTTCGTTCGACGGCCGCGACAGCTTCGACGCGGCGCTCGCCGCCGAGATCGACCGCTTCGCGCCCGATCTCGTCGTGCTTGCCGGCTTCATGCGCATCCTTACGCCCGATTTCGTCAGACGATATGAAGGCCGGCTGCTGAACATCCACCCGTCGCTGCTGCCGAGCTTCAAGGGCATCCACACGCACCAGCAGGCGCTGGATGCCGGCGTCGCGCTGCATGGCGCGAGCGTGCATTTCGTGATTCCCGAACTCGACAGCGGTGCGATCGTCGCGCAGGGCGCGGTGCCCGTGCGCGCGGGCGACGACGCGGCCGCGCTCGCGCAGCGCGTGCTGACGGTCGAGCACGTGCTGTATCCGCGTGCGGTCCGCTGGTTCGTCGAGGGGCGCCTGCGCCTCGAGAACGGCAGGGCAGTGGTCGCGCCGGAAGAGGCGCGCTGGATTTTCGCGGATCAACCGCATACCGAAACGAGCGAGGGCGTATGAAGCTGCACGGATTCCTGATTGGCCAGACCGAGACCTTGCTGGCCGAGGTGCTGAAGTTCACCGGCCCCGCCGACGCGACGACGAGCCGGTTCTTCCGTGCGCACCCGAAGCTCGGCCACGCCGAGCGCGGCGTGATCGCCGAGGCGGTGTTCGCGGTGCTGCGCCGCAAGATGGAGTTCTCGCACCTCGCCGAGAGCGGCACGGGCAGCCCCGCGCGGCGCCTGACGCTGCTCGGCCTGATGCAGACGCTCGGCCGCAATGCGCTGAAGCCGTTCGTGTCCGACACCGAGGCCGCGTGGCTCGAGCACGTGTCGAAGATCGATCCGGCGAGCCTGCCGGTGCGCGTGCGCACGAACCTGCCCGACTGGATCTACCAGGCGCTGTCCGCCCGTTTCGACGCAGAAGAACTCGCGCAGCTCGCCGCCGCGCTGAACTACCCGGCGCCACTCGACCTGCGCGCCAACGCGCAGAAGGCGACGCGCGACCAGGTGATCGACGCGCTGCGCGCGAACGGCATCGACGCTGGCGAGACGCCGTTCGCGCCGCAAGGCGTGCGCGTCGTCGGCAAGCCGGCGCTCACGCGTCTGAAGCTGTTCGAGGAAGGCCAGATCGAGGTGCAGGACGAAGGCAGCCAGCTGCTGTGCTCGCTGGTCGCGCCGCGCCGCGGCGAGATGGTCGTCGATTTCTGCGCGGGCGCCGGCGGCAAGACGCTCGCGCTCGGCGCGATGATGCGCTCGACCGGGCGCCTTTATGCGTTCGACGTGTCGGAAAAGCGCCTCACGAAGCTGAAGCCGCGCCTCGCGCGCAGCGGGCTGTCGAACGTGAACCCGGTGCTGATCGACAGCGAACACGACGCGAAGATCAAGCGGCTCGCGGGCAAGATCGACCGCGTGCTGGTCGATGCGCCGTGCAGCGGCCTCGGCACGCTGCGCCGCAACCCCGACCTCAAGTGGCGCCAGACGCGGACGTCGATCGAGGAACTCACGCCGAAGCAGGCGTCGATCCTCGCGAGCGCCGCGCGTCTCGTGAAGAAGGGCGGCCGGCTCGTGTACGCGACCTGCAGCGTGCTCGACGCGGAAAACGAGGCGATCGTCGAGCAGTTCCTCGCCGACCATCCGGACTTCGTGCTGGTGCCCGCACAGAAGGTGCTGGCCGACCAGCGCATCGAACTCGAGACTGGCGACTACCTGTCGCTGTGGCCGCACCGCCATGCGACCGACGGCTTCTTCGCCGCGGTGCTGGAACGGCGCGCCGCGCAGTAAGGGCGGGGCGCACAGACGATGGAGAATCTGCAGAACCGCCTGCTGTCGCACCGGCTCGCGTCGGTGATCCGCGACTTCAACCAGCCGGTGATGATCTGGCAGGCGGCGATCCTCGTCGGCGCGCTGTGTTTTGCATGGGTTGCCGCGCGGTTCGTGCACGGCCGCATCGACGCGCGCCGGCGCGCCGCCGGCCGGATGCCGGGCGCCGGGGCGCAGAGCCTGAAGCGCGCGCTGTTCCCGCTGTTCGGCGGGCTGTTCGTGCTGGCCGCGCAGCTCGGGTTCGACCCGTTCATGTCGACGTCGCTGCTGTCGCTCGCGCTCGTGCCGCTGTTCGGCATCGGGCTGATCTACGTGCTGTTCTTCTTCGCGCGGCGCGTGTTCGCCCGCGACGGCCACACGCATGCGTGGCTGTCGATCGTCGAGAAGATCGTGTCGGTGATCGTGTGGGCGGCGATGGTGCTGACGGTGCTCGGGATCCAGCGCGACGTGATCGCGTGGCTCGACAGCGTGCAGTTCCGCGTCGCGAATGCGCACCTCACGCTGCTGTCGGTGATCTCCGGCGCGCTGTGGGTGTGCGTGACGCTGATGGTCGCGATGTGGCTCGGCTCGGTGCTCGAGGAGCGCCTCGCGCGCGCCACCACGCTCGACGCGAACCTGAAGGTCGTGATGTCGCGGATCGGCCGCGCGCTGCTCGTGTTCGCGGCGATCCTGATCGGGCTGTCGCTCGTCGGCATCGACGTGACGGTGCTCGGCGTGTTCGGCGGCGCGGTCGGTGTCGGCCTCGGCTTCGGGCTGCAGAAGATCGCCAGCAACTACGTGTCGGGCTTCATCATCCTGCTCGACCGTTCGCTGCGGCTCGGCGACGCGATCAGCGTCGGCGGGCTCCAGGGCGTCGTCACGCAGATCCGCACGCGCTATACGGTCGTGCGCGGCCTCGACGGCAACGAGACGCTGATCCCGAACGAGAAGCTGATCACCGACGTCGTGCAGAACCAGTCGTCGTACCTGACGCGGGGCTACGCGAAGGTCGCCGTGCAGATTGCTTATACCAGCGACGTCGAGCAGGCGCTCGCGGTGCTCGCGGAAGCCGCGAAGGGCGTGCCGCGCGTGCTCGCGGAGCCGGCGCCGACGCCGTATCTGGTCGGCTTCGGCGCGGACGGGATCGACCTGGAGCTCGGCTTCTGGATCGAGGATGCGGCGAAGGGCACGTCGGGCGTGCGTTCGTCCGTGAACCGCAACATCTGGCGGCTGTTCGGCGAGCACGGGATCTCGATTCCGTTCCCGCAGCGCGAAGTGCGCGTGGTCGGTTTGCCGGAGGGGTTCGCCGCGACCGGCGTGGTCGCCGAGGGCGTGCCCGTGGCCGATGGCCGATCGGTGGACGGGCGGGCGTCGGCCGCGTAGATGCGGCCGACGGCGCGAATCGGGCGGGGCCTGCGGCCAGAACCGGATCGCGCGCCTTTCCCGGTCCGCCGATGGACTGTTTGCGTTGCGTCAAGACAAGAGAATATTCATTTTTTACAAAGACTTGGAACGGTTGAAGTAAAATTCCGGTCTACACGCGGTATGCTTTCATTTTTATGACGCCGGCCTGCGCCGGCATCGCTCTCACCACAGGTAACTGCCTTGTTGAATTCCCTGCTCGATTTTCTTTCCCACGGGCTCCTGCGCTTTTCGTGGTGGCAGGTCGCGCTGTTCGCGCTTGCCGTCACGCACGTCACGATCATCGGCGTGACGGTCTACCTGCACCGCTGCCAGGCGCACCGCGCGCTGGAGCTGCACCCGATCGCGAGTCACTTCTTCCGCGCCTGGCTGTGGATGACGACCGGCATGCTGACGGGCCAGTGGGCCGCGATCCATCGCAAGCACCACGCGAAGTGCGAAACCGAGGAAGATCCGCACAGCCCGCAGACGCGCGGCATCTGGAAGGTGTTCCTCGAAGGCGCCGAGCTGTATCGCGCGGAAGCGAAGAACGAAGAAACGATGCGCAAGTTCAGCCACGGCACGCCGAATGACTGGATCGAGCGCAACGTGTACTCGAAGTACCCGATCCTCGGCGTGAGCCTGATGATGGTGATCGACGTCGCGCTGTTCGGCGTGCTCGGCCTGACCGTGTGGGCCGTGCAGATGGTCTGGATTCCGTTCTGGGCCGCGGGTGTCGTGAACGGCTTCGGCCATTTCTGGGGCTACCGCAACTTCAACTCGGCCGATGCGAGCACGAACCTGTTCCCGTGGGGCATCGTGATCGGCGGCGAAGAGCTGCACAACAACCACCACACGTTCGCGACGTCGGCGAAGCTGTCGAACAAGTGGTACGAGTTCGACATCGGCTGGATGTACATCCGCATCATGTCGGCATTCGGTCTCGCGAAGGTGAAGAAGGTTGCACCGACGCCGCGCCTGAACAAGCCGAAGACGGTGCTCGACCAGGAAACGCTGCAGGCCGTGCTGTCGAACCGCTACGAAGTGATGGCGCGCTACGGCAAGGCCGTGAAGCGTGCGTACCGCCAAGAGCTCGCGCACCTGAAGGAAATCGGCGGCGAGAAGTACCAGCTGATGCGCGGCGCGCGCAAGTGGTTCCACAAGGACGCCGACGGCCTCGACGAACCGCAGAAGAAGCTGCTGCCGGAGATCTTCGCGAACAGCCAGAAGCTGCACACGTACTTCCAGCTGCGCCAGGATCTGGCCGCGATCTGGGATCGCTCGACCGCTTCGCGCGAACAGCTGCTCGCGCAATTGCAGGATTGGTGCCATCGCGCGGAACAAAGCGGCATCAAGGCGCTGCAGGAATTCGCGACGCGCCTGCGTCGCTACGCCTGATTCGAAATCGATTAGAATCTCAGGACGTCACAAACCCCGCGTTGGCGGGGTTTTTTCATTTGGGCGGCCGGTTTTCGAAGGGCGACCGGAAGCGCCGGAATTCGTATGAGGCTCGGGGCAGCGCTGACGTGGCGCCCCGGAGCGAGCGCAGGGATGGCGCTGGAGCAAAAGCGCTAAAGTGCCAACTCGGGCCGACCGCGAAGCATGGGGCCAGAGTAAGTGCTAAAGCACTAACTCTGGCCGACCGCGAAGCATGGGACCTGAGTAAGCGCTAAAGCGCTAACTCGGGTCGACCGCGAAGCATGGGACCCGAGTAAGCGCTAAAGCGCTAACTCGGGTCGACCGCGAAGCATGGGACCCGAGTAAGCGCTAAAGCGCTAACTCGGGTCGACAGGAGATATGGAGATGCAATCGACGATCAAACCCGTCGAGTACGACCGGCCGGTCTCGGCGGGAACCGTCTGTGGGGTAGGCCAGGCGTGGGCCAAAGTGCCCGAGGCGCCGTCTGCCGAAGAACGCGCCGCACTGAAGGCGCGCATCAAGGCGCTGCTCGCACGTGAAAAGGCCGTGCTCGTCGCTCACTACTACGTGGATGCCGAGCTGCAGGAACTGGCGGACGAAACCGGCGGCTGCGTCGCCGATTCGCTCGAAATGGCCCGTTTCGGCCGCGACCACGACGCGCAGACGCTCGTCGTCGCCGGCGTACGCTTCATGGGCGAAACCGCGAAGATCCTGAGCCCCGGCAAACGCGTACTGATGCCCGATCTCGACGCGACCTGCTCGCTCGATCTTGGTTGCCCGGTCGACGAATTCTCCGCGTTCTGCGATGCGCATCCCGACCGCACCGTCGTCGTCTACGCGAACACCAGCGCCGCCGTGAAGGCCCGCGCGGACTGGATGGTCACGTCGTCGATCGGCCTCGAAATCGTCGCGGACCTGCACGCGCGGGGCGAGAAGATCATCTGGGCACCGGATCGCCATCTCGGCAGCTACATCCAGAAGAAAACCGGCGCGGACATGCTGCTGTGGCAGGGTTCGTGCCTCGTCCACGACGAATTCAAGGGCATCGAGCTCGACCTGCTGCGTGCCGAATATCCGGACGCGAAGGTGCTCGTGCATCCGGAGTCGCCGGAAAACGTCGTCGCGCAGGCGGACGTCGTCGGCTCGACGACGCAGCTGATCGATGCCGCCGTGAAGCTCGACGCGACGCACTTCATCGTCGCGACCGACCTCGGCATCCTGCACAAGATGCAGCTCGCGGCGCCCGGCAAGACCTTCATCGCCGCGCCCACGGCCGGCAACAGCGCGACCTGCAAGAGCTGCGCGCATTGCCCGTGGATGGCGATGAACGGCCTCGCGAACCTCGCCGACGTGCTCGAGCGCGGTCACAACGAGATCTTCGTCGATCCGGCGATCGGCGCGCGCGCGCGTCTGCCGATCGACCGGATGCTCGATTTCGCCGCGGCGCACAAGAAGCGCGTGCAAGCGAGCGGCGATCTGCAGCGCGATCAGCAACTGTTCGCGAACGTGGGGGCTGCATGACCGGCGCAGTCTCTCCGCTGTTCGAAGCCGTCCGCGCACAATACGGCGCGGCGTTCGACGAAGCGATCGCGCGCAACGTCGCCGATGCGATCGCCGAAGACGTCGGGACCGGCGACCAGACCGGGCGGCTCGTGCCGGCCGGCGAGCGGCGCCGTGCGCGCATCATCGTGCGCGAGGAAGCCGTGTTGTGCGGCGTGCCGTGGTTCGAGGCCGTCATCGCGCGAATCGATCCGTCGATCGTCGTGCAGTGGCGCTATCGCGAAGGCGACCGGATGGCGCCGGATTCGACCGTCTGCGAACTCGAAGGGCCGGCGCGCGCGCTGTTGACGGCCGAGCGCAACGGACTGAACTTCCTGCAGCTGCTGTCGGGCGTCGCGAGCGCGACGCGTCGTTACGTCGATCGCGTCGAAGGCACGCGCACGAAGATCCTCGATACGCGCAAGACGCTGCCGGGCCTGCGGCTCGCGCAGAAGTACGCGGTGCGGGTCGGCGGCGGCGAGAACCAGCGTCTGGCGCTGTACGACGGCATCCTGATCAAGGAAAACCATATCGCGGCTGCCGGCGGTGTCGGCGAAGCGCTCGATGCGGCGTTCGCGCTCGAATCGGGCGTGCCAGTGCAGGTCGAAGTCGAGACGCTCGCGCAGCTCGACACGGCGCTCGCGCATGGCGCGCAGTCGGTGCTGCTCGACAACTTCACGCTCGACATGATGCGCGAGGCAGTGCGCATCGCGTCCGGCAAGGCCGTGCTCGAAGTGTCGGGCGGCGTCAATTTCGATACGGTGCGCACGTTCGCGGAGACGGGCGTCGACCGTATCTCGATCGGCGCGCTGACGAAGGACGTGCGCGCGACCGACTACTCGATGCGGATCGTCGACTGACCGCGCGACATACCGTCTGACGAAAAAAGCCGCTGGCGCGCATGACGCCAGCGGCTTTTTTTGTGCGGCGGCAGCCGGGAAGGGCGTACCGGTCAGCGGCGCGAGCGGGGCGTGAGCACGCTCGGCAGCGCCTTCGGCAGCGTGTGCGGCCAGTCGCGGCTGTAGTGCAGCCCACGGCTTTCCCGGCGCGAGTACGCGCTCTTCACGATCAGCGTCGCGACGTCGACGAGATTGCGCAGCTCGAGCAGGTCGCGCGTCACGCGGAAGTTCGCGTAGTACTCGTGGATCTCGTCGCGCAGCAGCGACAAGCGGTGCTTCGCGCGCTCGAGACGCTTGTCGGTGCGCACGATGCCGACATAGTTCCACATCAGCCGGCGCAGTTCGTCCCAGTTGTGCGCGACGACGACTTCCTCGTCCGCATCCGACACGCGGCTTTCGTCCCATGCGGGCAGCTTGGCCGGCGTTGCAGCGTCGAAGCCGGCCGCTTCGATCGCCTCGGCCGCCGCGCGGCCGATCACGAGGCATTCGAGCAGCGAATTGCTCGCGAGCCGGTTCGCGCCGTGCAGCCCCGTGTACGACGTCTCGCCGACCGCATACAGGCCCGCGAGATCGGTGCGCCCCGCGAGATCGGTGACGACGCCGCCGCACGTGTAGTGCGCGGCCGGCACGACCGGAATCGGCTGCTTCGCGATGTCGATGCCGAATTCGAGGCAGCGCGCATGGATCGTCGGGAAGTGCTCGCGCAGGAACGCTTCCGGCTGGTGGCTGATGTCGAGATACACGCAGTCGATCCCGCGCTTCTTGATCTCGAAGTCGATCGCGCGCGCGACGATGTCGCGCGGCGCGAGTTCCGCGCGCGGATCGTGTGCGGGCATGAAGCGCGTGCCGTCCGGTAGCTTGAGCAGGCCGCCTTCGCCGCGCACGGCCTCCGAAATCAGGAACGACTTCGCATACGGATGGAACAGGCAGGTCGGGTGGAACTGGATGAATTCCATGTTCGACACGCGGCAGCCCGCGCGCCACGCCATCGCGATGCCGTCGCCGGTCGCGGTGTCGGGGTTCGTCGTGTACAGGTAGACCTTGCCGGCGCCGCCGGTCGCGAGCACCGTGTGCGGCGCCTCGATCGTGATCGTGCGGTCGTTGTCGACGTCGAGCGCATACAGCCCGTGACAGCGGCGCCCGGGCAGCCCGAGCCGGTCCGACGTGATCAGGTCGATCGCATGGTGGTTTTCGAAGAACGTGATGTTCGGATGCTGGCGTGCGCGGTCGGACAGCGTCGCGAGCACCGCATGGCCGGTCGCGTCGGCCGCGTGGATGATCCGGCGGTGGCTGTGGCCGCCTTCGCGCGTCAGGTGGAAACCAAGTTCGGCCGCATCGTCCTTCGTGAACGGCACGCCCTGGGAGATCAGCCATTCGATCGCTTCGCGGCCATGCTCGACGATGTAGCGCGTCGCGCCTTCGTCGCACAGCCCGCCGCCGGCGACCAGCGTGTCGTCGACGTGGTTCTCGATGCTGTCCGCCGAATCGAGGACGGCCGCGATGCCGCCTTGCGCGTTATCGCTTGCCCCCTCCATCATCGAACGTTTCGCGATCAGCGCGACACGTCGCGTGCTGGCCAGGTTGAGTGCGACCGACAGCCCTGCCAGGCCGCTGCCGACGATCGCCACGTCGAATTTCATGCTGCATCTCCATCGTTACGCTTTAGATCTTGTGCGTTCCGTCGACCTTGGCCGCGGAAAGGGGAGAGCATACCGCGTCGGGCCCGAGCGTGCGCGCGAAACCGCGCAAAACAAAAAGCCCCGCATGTGCGGGGCTTTTCGGTCGCCGTCAGGCTGGCAGAAACCGGAGATTACTTGATCTTGGTTTCTTTGTATTCCACATGCTTGCGGACGACGGGATCGAACTTCTTGATCGCCATCTTTTCCGGCATGTTGCGCTTGTTCTTCGTGGTCGTGTAGAAGTGACCCGTACCAGCGGTCGACTCAAGCTTGATCTTGTCGCGTGCGCCTTTTGCCATGATTGTGCTCCTTGGGCTTAGGCTTCGCCGCGTGCGCGCAGGTCAGCGAGCACGGAATCGATGCCGTTCTTGTCGATCAGGCGCAGGCCGGCGTTCGAGACGCGCAGGCGCACCCAGCGGTTTTCGCTCTCCACCCAGAACCGGCGGTTTTGCAGGTTCGGCAGGAAGCGGCGCTTCGTCTTGTTGTTGGCGTGGGAAACGTTGTTGCCGCTCATCGGCGCTTTCCCAGTTACTTGGCATACGCGTGCCATGAGAGCACTCCTAATACGCTAAATTCGGGGTTCGATCGCCGATGAAGGTTCCATCGTACTGCCACGTGATCCATGGCTGCACTCAGAACGCCGAAGCCTGTAAAGACAAGGCCCTTCGATGGCTAGAACTGGTTGGAAAAAAGACAGACGACGATTCTAGCAGAAAAAGTTCAGAAAAATCAAACCCAATTTCGCATCGTCGTTGCGGCGCCCGTGGGGCGGGTCGCCGGGCCACAGTCTACAGCCAACCGGCGCGCGCGAACGAAAATGTATCGCTGGTGCCGACGACGACGTGATCGAGCAGCCGCACGTCGACGAGTTCGAGCGCGTCTTTCAGCACCCGCGTCAGGCGGCGGTCCTCCGCGCTCGGCTGGACCGCGCCCGACGGATGATTGTGCGCGACGATCAGCGCTGCGGCGTTCTGCTGCAGCGCGCGGCGCACGACCTCGCGCGGATAGACGGCCATGCGCGTCAGCGAGCCGCGCGTGATTTCCTCCATGTCGATCAGGCCGTTGCGGGCGTCGAGGTACACCGCAATGAATACTTCGTGCGGGCGCGAGCCGATCTTCAGCCGCAGGCAATCCTCGACGGCGCCGGGCGAATCGATCTGCAGGCGCGCGTGCGCCTTCTCCTCCAGCATGCGCCGCGCGATCTCGGTGACCGCGACGAGCCGTGCGGAGCGCGCGGGACCGATGCCGGGGTGCATCTCGAAGTCGCCGGAGGTCGCCTCGAGCAGGCCGCGCAACGTGCCGAACTGCCTGACCAGCGCGCGGGCGGTGACGAACACATCATGCCCGGGCTTGCCCGTGCCGAGCAGCAGCGCGATCAGCTCGTCGTCGGTCAGCGCGGCGGGCCCGCGCTCCAGCAGCCGTTCGCGCGGCCGCTCGGGGCGCCAGTCGGCCGGGCGGCGCTTGCGCAGGTGGATCGGGACGACGCGGCCCGGCGCAGCGGCCGGTGGGTCGGCGGTGTCGCGGCATTCGGCCGGCACGACGGCGAGAGAGGATGACGGCATGATCGAAACTCCATTGGCGGCGGCCGTGTGCGCGACGTCGTCGCACTTTCAGCCTTGCGCGCTCAGGTGACTTACAATATTGGTTTTGCGCCGGGCCTTTCGGCCAGTTCGGGCGCCGACGAACACGAGTCATTCATGAGCATCATCGATCTATCCGAAGTGAAGCCCGGTTCCCATGTCACGCTGCATTACCGGCTGGCACTGGCCGACGGCGCCGATATCGTCAACACCTTCTCCGACAAGCCCGCCACGCTGCTGCTCGGCGCCGGGCAACTGGCGCCCTCGCTGGAACAGATTCTGCTCGGGCTCAGGGTCGGTGACCATTCGACTTTTCAGCTAACGCCCGAGCAGGGGTTCGGTCCCCGCAATCCCGACATGCTCCAGCGCGTGACGCTGTCGACGCTGCGCGAGAACGGGATGGTCGGCGACGATTTCACGCCGGGCGAGCTGATCGAATTCAACGCGCCGGACGGCGGCCGCTATGCAGGGGTGCTGAAGGAAGTCAGCGAAACCTCGGCGCTGTTCGACTTCAATCATCCGCTCGCGGGCCAAGCGCTCACGTTCGAAGTGAAAATCATCGGAATCCTGTAATCATGAGCACCACCGATACGCTGTCCGGGCAGACCGTCGCCGCCGATGCCGAAATCCTGCTGGCCCAGCCGCGCGGCTTCTGCGCCGGGGTCGATCGCGCAATCGAGATCGTCGAGCGCGCGATCGCGATGCACGGTGCGCCGATCTACGTCCGTCACGAGATCGTCCACAACAAGTACGTGGTCGAGGATCTGAAGAAGAAAGGCGCGATCTTCGTCGAGGAACTCGAGGAAGTGCCGGCCGGCAACACCGTGATCTTCAGCGCGCACGGCGTGTCGAAGGCCGTGCGCGACGAGGCGGACGTGCGCGGGTTGCGTATTTACGACGCAACCTGCCCGCTCGTCACGAAGGTGCACGTCGAAGTGGCGAAGATGCGCCAGGACGGCGTCGACATCGTGATGATCGGCCACAAGGGCCACCCGGAAGTCGAAGGCACGATGGGGCAGGTCGAGCGCGGCATGCATCTCGTCGAAAGCGTCGAGGACGTGCAGAAGCTCGCACTCGCCGATCCCGAGCGCATCGCGCTCGTCACGCAGACGACGCTGTCCGTCGACGACGCGGCCGAGATTATCGGCGCGCTGAAGGCGAAGTATCCGAAGATCCGCGAGCCGAAGAAGCAGGACATCTGCTACGCGACGCAGAACCGCCAGGATGCGGTGAAGTTCATGGCGCCGCAGTGCGACGTCGTGATCGTCGTCGGCAGCCCGAACAGCTCGAATTCGAGCCGCCTGCGCGAAGTGGCCGAGAAGCGCGGCGTGGCCGCGTACATGGTCGACGCACCCGACCAGATCGATCCGGCCTGGGTCGCGGGCAAGCGCCGCATCGGCGTGACGGCCGGCGCATCGGCGCCGGAAGTGCTCGCCCAGGCCGTGATCGCGCGGCTGCGCGAGCTCGGCGTGCGCAATGTCCGCGCCCTCGACGGCATCGAGGAAAACGTGTCGTTTCCGCTGCCGCGCGGGCTCAACCTGCCGCCCGCCGTCTGATTGCCGCATCGCACCTGCGATACCCCCGAAGCGCGCCTCCCGGCGCGCTTTTTTTTGCGTCGCGAAAATGAGATGCAACCATTGTTCACAGCAATGGTGCAACCCGGTTGCTATCGCTGCGCGTAGCCGCTTCTCAAAATTGGTTGCAATGCAGGAAAACCCCATCGAATCAGGATTATTGGCGGCCTATAAATGGAGTTACAATGCGCCCGTTTTCAGGCCGGAATGGCTTTGAAATCGGGTTTTGGCAAGGCGCGGGAGACCTACTCGATGCATGTGAAGTTGGCTGACGCCATGTCCGTCGCCGCACCGGTTGCAATGCTTGCCGGCTGTAGCAAAAAGAGCGACGACGAGGCGGGCAGGGAGACTGCGGCACCCGCAGTACCGGCGGCCAGCGACGTGCGCGCTGCCGGACCCGGTCGTGCGGCGCGGTCGGTGTGCCGCATTGCGCAATCGGACAGTGACAAGGACAACGGGGCACGTTTGGCGATCGAGGAATTCAACGCGCAGGGCCCGAAGATCGGCATGCATTCGGCACGGCGGGCAGCACGCGCCGGCGGCGCTGCCATCGACCGGGCGACGGGCAAGCTGATTGCCCGACAACGAGCCGCCGGCCATGATGCGGCAGCAGCAGGGCGCGCCGCACGGCGGGCGCCCGGGTTTCGGGGCAACGCAGGCGACGTGCAGATGTCACTGATTCCCTTTCATTTCGATTCGACGAAACAGCGTGTCGCCGCGACCCATCGCGTCGCGGCGGGCGGTCTGCTTCGTTTCACGGATTCCGACGCAGTCCTGACGAAAGTCGGGCGCCACCTTCGCGATGCCGGTTCGGGCGCCGCGCGGGCGGCGGCGGACGGCCCGCTTGCACCGCAGGCGACGGCGTCCGGCATCGGAGCGCAAACCCTTGGCGACATCGGCATGTGCGCCGTCAAGGTGGTCGAGCCCGCGGGCGACGCGGCGCGGAACCTGATCTGCCCGGACGCGGGGTTCGCCCCGGCCCGGACGGAAAAAGGCATGGCGTTCGGGCAACCGGACACCGGCCGTTGCGGCACGCTGCCCTACGACTTCAAGGAGGCCAAGTACACCGTCCTCGATGTCGTGACGATTTAGCGACGGGACTCATGATGGCACCGGAACAGTGCGGTGTCGTTTCTGTATCCGTTCCGGCGGCAGGTCCGGCCGTACAGGCCGGGCGGCGCGCGCCGGGGCGATCCACCCTTACCGGTATCGACTAGTACCCGCAGTGTCGCCGAGAAGGCGCGATTCCTCGCTTACCCGCGGGGCGCAACGTCCTCCGGCAGCATGGGCCAAGGAGCTTTAAATGGATATTTTCGTCCAGCAGATCCTCAACGGGCTGGTGCTCGGCAGTGTGTACGCCATCATCGCGTTGGGTTACACGATGGTGTACGGCATTCTCGGCATCAT
>NZ_QTQJ01000050.1:0-38360 GCF_003853795.1 Burkholderia sp. Bp8991
GCGACGGAAGTCGCGACGGGGTTCGCGCGGTCGAGGGTCGTGAATCGTCCGTTGTGGAGGATCAGATCCGGTTGAGTGTCGGGTACGCTCATCAATATGTCCTCGATGCAATCAGAAACCGAGCCAGTGACGGACCGGTGCAACGGCCGCCACGCCGATCAGCATGCCGGCCAGCCCGACCAGCGCGATCAGCGGCGGTGCGGGCGAGCGCACCTTGATCACGCTGTACACGACGCCGACCAGCACGCCGGCGCCCAATGAAACCAGATACGATTCCATACGTCCCTCCCGACTGAATTAGAATGTGCCGCATTACCGCCCGGGCGCCGTGCGCCTGCGGCCCGATCCGCTGCCGTCCCGTCCGCTTCACTTCGCCGCCACGCTTTCCAGCCATGCAACATCTGCCCGACCTCGAAGCCTGGGCCATCTTCGCGCGGGTCGCGGAGACCGGTTCGTTCGCCAAGGCCGCCGACCTGCTCGGCATCACGCAACCGACCGTGTCGAAAGCGATCGCGCGACTCGAAAAGCGCCTCGGCGCGATGCTGCTGTACCGTACGTCGCGCAAGCTGTCGCTCACACCGACCGGCGAACTGCTGCGCGATCGTGCGATCCGGCTGCTCGCCGACGCCGAACTGATCGAGGACGAGGCATCCGCGCACGCGCTCGAACCGCACGGCCTCGTGCGCGTGAACGCACCGATGTCCTACGGCCTATGCAATCTCGCGCCGCTGCTGCCCGCGTTTCTCGAACGCTATCCGCGCGTCGACGTCGACCTCGTGCTCACCGACAACTTCGTCGACATCGTGTCCGGCGGCTTCGACGTCGCGATCCGGATCGCCGAACTGAGCGATTCGTCGCTGCGCGCACGCCGCCTGTGCGCGGTACGCCGGCCGCTCGTCGCGTCGCCCGCGTATCTGGACCGGCACGGCCGGCCGACCCATCCGAGCGAACTCGACCAGCACGTGTGCCTGACCTACACGAACATCCCGACGCCCGAATACTGGCGCTTTCGCCATACGACGTCGGGCGACGAATTCGGCGTGCCGGTGCGCGGGCGCATCCGTGCGAACAACGCCGACGTCCTCTGCCCCGCGCTGATCGCCGGCCACGGTATCGCACTGCAGCCGGCGTTCCTGGTATGGAATGAACTGCAAAGCGGTGCGCTCGAGGAAGTCATGCACGACTGGAAAATTCCGGACCTCAACGTCAACCTCGTCACGCCGCCCGGCATGCTGCGTGCCGCGCGCGTGACGGCGCTGCTCGAGTTCCTCGTCGAACATCTGTCGCACGCGCCGTGGGCACTGCCGCCCGTCTGAGCGGGCGGCCCGCGACCCGTTACTTCGCCGGCACGGCCGGGATCGACTCGTGCGGCGTCGCGGTGCGCTGTGCCGCCTTGTGGACCATCGTGTACGCGTAGTCGACGCCCATCCCGTACGCGCCCGAATGCTCCTTCGCGATCGCCATCACGGCGTCGTAGGTATCGCGGCGCGCCCAGTCGCGCTGCCACTCGAGCGCGACCTGCTGCCAGGTGACGGGCACGACGCCGGCCTGGATCATCCGCTGCATCGCGAAGTCGTGCGCATCCTTCGACGTGCCGCCCGACGCGTCGGCGACCATGTAGATCTCGTAGTCGCCTTCGAGCATCGCGCAGAGCGCGAACGTCGTGTTGCAGACTTCGGTCCACAGGCCGGAGACGACCACCTTCTTGCGGCCGTTCGCAGCCAGCGCGTCGCGCACCTTCTGGTCGTCCCACGAGTTCATCGACGTACGTTCGAGCGTCTTCTGGTTCGGGAACACGTCGAGCAGTTCGGGATAGGTGTAACCCGAGAAGCTGTCGCTTTCGACCGTGGTGATCGTGGTCGGGATGTTGAATGCTTTCGCGGCCTTGGCGAGCCCGACGACGTTGTTCTTCAACGTCTGGCGATCGATCGACTGCACGCCGAATGCCATCTGCGGCTGCTGGTCGATGAAGATCAGCTGGCTGTTCTGGGGGGTGAGGACTTCAAGCTTCGGGTTGCTCATGGCGCGTATCATCCTTTGGACAGGAAACGTTTAAGGCTTGCCTCGATCGGAAACCGAGAGGAGCCGACTGTGCGTTACCCCGGATCTGCGTCTTCCGGTTGCAGCCATTTAATCGGAAAAGCCGCGGCTCGAACATCCAAGAAATGGAATCGATCGAATTCCGAAAGAGGGGGCTCTCCAACGGCTGTCCGCCCTTTTGTTCCACACGTAAACCCGATACGCTTCCAGCACGTTGAAGGCGCGCCCTTCGCCCCCGATCAGCCTATCACGAGAGGTTTTCATCATGAAGCCGTATTTTCTGTCGCTGTTCGCAGGCATCCTCGCCGGCGTCATCTACGGTGCGCTCGGCGTGAATTCGCCGGCACCGCCGATCATCGCGCTCGTCGGCCTCCTCGGCATGCTGGCCGGCGAACAGATCCTGCCGCTCGCGCGCCGGATGCTGGCCGGCTACCGGCTGAATACCGCGTGGCGCGATGCACAATGCAGCCAGCACATGTTCGGCGCGCTGCCGGGCGCCGCCGCGAACGATCGCAAGCCGTCGTGATGCAAGACTCATGACCAACGTCGAGCTGTTCCACTACCTGCTGCTGTTGATCTGCGGCGCGGGCGCGCTCACCTGGCTCGCGGAGCGCGTGTCGATCCCGCCGGCCGTCGTGCTGCTGCTTGGCGGCTGCGTGGTGGCCATCGCAGGCAAGCGCACGCCCGACATGGATCCGGCGCTGCTGCTCGTGGCCGTGCTGCCGCCGCTGCTGATGTCGAGCGGCTTCTATACGGCGTGGAAGGAATTCCGCCACGAGCTCGCGTCGATCGCGTCGCTCGCGCTCGGCGCGGTGGTGTTCACGACGGTTGCGGTCGCGCTCGCCGTGCATGCGGCCAATCCGGCGCTGCCGTGGGCCGCGTGCTTCACGCTCGGCGCGATCGTGTCGCCGCCCGACGCGGTCGCCGCGAAGGCGATCCTGCAGCGCCACCCGCTGCCCGCGCGGCTCGTCGCGGTGCTCGAAGGCGAAAGCCTCGTCAACGATGCATCGGGCCTGCTGCTGTATCAGATGGCCGTCTCGGCCGCGCTCGCCGTCACGATCACGACCGCGAGCGCCACCGGCCTGTTCTTCTCGCTCACGCTGATCGGCATCGCGGTCGGCCTCGCGTGCGGCCATGCGATGTGCTGGGTGCTGCAGCGCCTGCGCGAGCCGATGCTCGGGATCGTCGTGACCTTCGCGATGGCGTGGGGCAGCTACGGGATCGCCGAAGCCGTGCACGGTTCGGGCGTGCTGTCGGTCGTGACCTGCGGCCTCGTGCTCGGCGTGCGCCAGCATCGCGTGTTCGGCGCCGACATGCGGATCAAGGCGAAGGCGACCTGGGAAGCGATCGTGTTCGTGCTCGACGCGCTCGTGTTCATCCTGATCGGCCTCGCGCTGCATGCGATCCTCGCCGGCGTGAACCACGAAGGCGCAGTGCTGATGGCCGGCCTGCGCGTCGCGCTGCCGGCCACCGCCGCCGCGATCGCCGCGCGCGTCGTGTGGGTGTTCGTCGCGATGTGGCTGCCGGGCCGCCTGCGCGCGCCGCGCGCGGGCCATGCGCCGTGGTCGTGGCGCGAGGCCGTCGTGCTCGGCTGGTCCGGCATGCGCGGCGTCGTGAGCCTCGCGGCCGCGATCGCGCTGCCGGGCAACTTCCCCGGGCGCGACCTGATCCTGTTCAGCACGTTCCTGCTGATCATCGCGACGCTGGTCGTGCAAGGCGGCACCCTTGCGCCGCTGATCCGCGTGCTGAAGCTGCGCCCGGCCGCGCGGCGCACGATGTCCGAGCATGCCGTGCGCGCCCACACGTTCGGCGCGGCGCTCGCCGAACTCGATGCGCGCGAGCAGCGCGGCACGAGCCTCGAACGCGCATCGCTCGACCGGCTGCTGACCGAATACCGCAGCCGCGTCGCGTTCAACGAACGCGCGCACCGCGACGGCGCGGAACCGGCGGACGTGCGCGCGCGGATGCTGCGCGTCGAGCTCGAGCTGGTCGGCGTGTCGCGTGATGCGCTGCTCGAGCTGCATCGCGACGGCCGGGTCGACGACGCGGTGCTGCACCGCATAGAATCCGAGCTGGATTTCGAGGAACTGCGGCTGCAGCGCCTGCTCGAACCGTAACGTCCGGCCTGCCCGGCCCTCCCCGGCCGGCCCGCCTTCCCTTTCCCCACATGGAATTGCAATGAGCGAACTGTCCGTCGAAGCGAGCATCGGCTCGGTCGATTACCTGGTCCATTTCACCGACGGCGTCCATCAGTGGCGCGCCGACGAACCGGCGTCGCTCGGCGGCGGCGACACCGCACCGACGCCCGTCGCGCTGCTGCTGTCGAGCCTCGGCGCGTGCACCGCGATCACGCTGAAGATGTACGCGCAACGCAAGGGCTGGCCGCTCGCCGAAGTGCACGTGAAGCTTGCGCACGAATCGGGCAGCGCGGGCAGCACGATCGTGCGCCGCATCACGCTCGACGGCGACCTGACCGACGAGCAGCGCGAGCGACTGCTGCAGATCGCGAATGCGTGCCCGGTGCACAAGATCCTCACGCACCCGATCACGATCGATACGGCAATCGCCTGACCCACCGGATACGAGAGACCCACCATGTCAGCATCGATCAAGACCCTGCTCACGCCGCGCGAGAGCGACATCGGCAACCTCGTCGTGCGCCGCGTGCTGCCCGCGCGCGCCGCGCGCCTCGTCGGCCCGTTCATCTTCTTCGACGAGATGGGGCCGGCCGTGCTGCCGGCCGGCAGCGGCATCGACGTGCTGCCGCATCCGCACATCGGCCTCGCGACCGTCACCTACCTGTTCGACGGCACGCTGATGCATCACGACAGCCTCGGCTTCCGGCAGAAGATCGTGCCCGGCGACGTGAACTGGATGACGGCCGGGCGCGGCATCGTCCATTCGGAGCGTTCGCCCGACGAGGACCGCCCGCATGAACAGCCGGTGCACGGGATCCAGACCTGGGTCGCGCTGCCGGTCGAGCACGAGGACACCGCGCCCGCATTCGTGCATCACGCGGCCGACACGCTGCCGTCGTTCACGCGCGACGGCGCGCACGTGCGCGTGATCGCGGGCACCGCGTTCGGGCTCACGTCGCCGGTCGCGGTGTTCTCGCCGACGCTTTACGCATATGCGGAATTCGCAGCGGGCGGGCAGCTCGCGCTCGACGCGGAACACGACGAGCGCGGCGTGTATCTCGTCGACGGCGACCTCACGATCGACGGCACGCCGCTCGCCCCCGCGACGATGGCCGTGCTCGAACCCGGCACGAACGTCGCGCTCGCCAGCGCGAACGGCGCGCGCGTGATGCTGCTCGGCGGTGCGCACCTGCCGGGCGAGCGGTTCATCGAATGGAATTTCGTGTCGAGCGAGCGCGCGAAGATCGAGGCGGCCCGCCACGCGTGGGCGGAGCAGACCTTCGGCAAGGTGCCGGGCGAGGAAAACGAATGGACGCGCCAGCCGGAGCGCCGCGCGCAGTGAGCCCGCGGTGAGCCGATAGCGGTCGGCGCATCGATGCAGCGCGGCCGGCACTCACGCCGGCCGCCTTGCGTTTACCGCTTCAATCCCATCAGCTTCGCGAGCACGGGCCAGCGCTCGAGCGATTCGACGAATGCGCGCCGCGCCTGCTCGTCGACGTAGCGGGCCGGATCCAGCGCGGGCAGATGCCGCGCGAGGCCGAGCACGTCGTTCGGTTGCGACAGGCGATCGTCGTCGCCTTCGCCGATGTTTACTGTTCGTCGATCCATACGCCGTCCGGAGTCTTCACCGCATAGCCTGTGCTCGTCTGCAGCGTCACCGTGCCTTCGTTCTCGCCGACCATCCGCGTGCGCGGCAGGTCGGCGGCATATTGCGCAAGCGTCGCGCCCGGCTTGAACGGGCTGTTCGACACGAGGTTCGACAGCAGCTGCGCGAGCGCGAGGAAGCTCGTCGGCTGGTCGATCACGGTCGTCGTGCCGTGATTGCCGGTGAAGCCGACGAGCCGCACGCCGACCGGCCCGTGGACGACGCGCGGCGTCGGGATCTCGCGCAGGCCGGCCACCTGGTTCTTGTCGCCGCGCAGCGCGGCACCGTGCTCGGGCACGAACACGATCACCGCGCGCCGTCCCGACTGCGCGATCAGGTCGGCGAGCCGGTCGAAGTCGTTCATCATCCGGGTCACGCGCTGCGGATACGAATCGATGCTGGTGAGCGAGCTGCCCACCACGCGGTTGCCGTCGTGCAGGCTGATCGTGTTGTAGTACAGCGCGACCGGGCCCGGCACCGACGCGCGCTGCGCGTACCAGTTCGCGAGCGTGCCGTAGTCGTCCTTGATCGCGGAGCCGTCGAACGCATGCATCGCGACCGGGGCGGCGGCGTTCGAGATCATCGGCGCGTCGGGCACGCCGATGTTGTCGTGAACGACCTGCAGGAAGTTGTCGAAGTGCCCGTCGTGGTTCAGCAGCGACTGCACCGTGTAGCCGGCGGACGCGAGTTGCGAAAACAGGTGGCACTGCTGCGGCGCGGGCTTGTACAGGTCCGCGTGCGCTTCCTGCCCGCAACTCGCGCGCAGCACGCGGATCGCGGCCGGGCCGCTGTAGCTCGCCGCCGTGCTGAAGTTGTTGAACAGGTAGTCGAAGTGGCTCAGCATCGGGTGATTGCGCACCTTCGCGGCATCGAGGTCGTCCCACGACAGCGAGCACACGTGCAGCACGATCACGTCGAACTGCGCGGCCGGATCGTTGCCGAGATGGCCGAACGCGACCTGCCGCTGCGACTCCTGCGCGCGGAACGTCGCGAGCGCCGCGTTGTGGTCCTCCGGCTGGCCGGCCCGCCCGCCCGTCGCGTCGGCCTGCTGCGGGAGCGGCGCGACGACGCGCGCCATCAGCCCGTTGCCGGCCTGCCACAGCGGCATCACGAGCAGCGCGGCGAGCACGAAGGTCGCGACGCGCACCCAGCGGTTGACGATGAAATAGACGATCAGCACGCCCGCCACGGTCAGCACCAGCAGCGGCGGCAACAGGCGCGGCAGCAGCTCCATCCAGTAGTCGAGGCGGAACGTGCTGACCTCGCGCGCGGCATCGACAAGGCGCGCGAGCGGCGGCGCATGCAGCTCGCGCGCAAGGAGCGGCACCGCGATCGCGAGCGCGGCGAGCTGCCGCACGATGCGCCACACGCGCGTGCGGATCGGCGCGCTCGCCGCGAGCGCCAGCGCGAACGCGAGGTTCGCGAGCCACAGCGGCTGCAGGTGGCCGGTCGCGAACAGCGCGAACTTCAGGATGAAATACAGATTCCAGAACGTCATCTAAACCACTCCGTGATGGGCGCCGCGTCAGTCGCGCGCCCGATCGAGCTTCGGTGCCAGCATCGACTGCACGCCGCGCGCCGCACCTTTCCACATCCGTACGTAACCGTCCAGGCCCACGCGCAGCACTTCCTTCAGCCCGCGCAGCGGCGTGTCCGCGCGCGCGCTCGCGTGCCAGTCGAGCCACGCGTCCGCGCGGCCGAACGTGCACTGCACGAGCTGGCGCTCCTGCTCGAGCGTCAGCGCCTCGAAGCTCACGCCGACGTGGGTCGGCGTCACGCGGCTCACGCGCACCGGGAACGGAAACGGCCGGTCGCCGCGCGTCACGCATACCGTCAGCGTGTCGCCGACCGCGAGCGGCAGCCCCGGCACCGCTTCGAGGCCGAGGCCGCCGGTTGAGTAGTCGCTCGTGAAGCATGCGGCAGTCGAGCCGTCGGCGAGCAGCAGCGTCGCCGGCACGCGCATCGCGATCCGGTGCGTGACGCGCACCTGCTTGGTCTCGCGCGCGACGGCCATGGCCGCGCCGAGCATCGCGAGGTTGTAGACGGTCCAGCCGAGCGTGATCAGGATCGTCGACGCCTCGTCGCCCTGGTCGGCCACGAGCCGCCACAGGCCGGCCGCGATCGCGAGCACGTTCAGCGCGAACAGCACGAGGTACGGCTTCGAGGTCGACCAGTCGACGTAGCCTTCGTCGATCTTGCCGCCCTTGTCGGTCACGTTGAACTTGCCGTGCTGCGGGCTGAAGAACGCGACGGTGGTCGGCAGCGCGATGTACCACGCGAGCACCGATTCGTAGACCTCGGCCCAGAACGAGTGGCGATAGCGCCCCTGCATCCGCGAGTTCGCGACGTTCGCGAGCACCAGGTACGGGATCACGTAACTCGCGAGCGCGACCGACGACGCATTGATGAAGTACAGGTGGAAGAACAGGTACGCGAGCGGGATCGTCAGGAACACGAGCCGCGGGATCCCGTAGAAGAAATGCAGCATCGCGTTGCCGTAGCAGATCCGCTGGATGAAGCCGAGCCCGCGCCCGAGGAACGGATTGTCGATGCGGAAGATCTGCGCCATCCCGCGCGCCCAGCGCGTGCGCTGCTTCACGTGGCCCGCGAGACTCTCGGTCGCGAGGCCGGCCGCCTGCACGGTCGGCAGGTACGCCGACGTGTAGCCGCGGCGGTGCAGCTTGAGCGCGGTGTGCGCGTCCTCGGTCACGGTCTCGACCGCGACGCCGCCCACCTCCTCCAGCGCGGTGCGCTTGAGCACCGCGCACGACCCGCAGAAGAACGTCGCGTTCCACAGGTCGTTGCCCGACTGCACGAGCCCGTAGAACAGGTTGCCCTCGTTCGGGATCTCGCGGAACGTGCCGAGGTTGCGCTCGAACGGATCGGGCGAGAAGAAATGGTGCGGCGTCTGTACCAGCGCGCATTTCGGGTCGCGCAGGAACACGCCCATCGAGGTCTGCAGGAACGAGCGCGTCGGCACGTGATCGCAGTCGAAGATCGCGATGTATTCGCCGTGCGTCTTCGGCAGCGCGCGGTTGATGTTGCCGGCCTTCGCGTGGCGGTTGTCGTCGCGCGTCAGGTAGCCGATCCCCGCCTCGCGCGCGAACGCCTCGAACTCGGGGCGCCGGCCGTCGTCGAGCAGGTACACGCGCAGCTTGGCCGCCGGCCAGTCGATGCTCTGCGACGCGAAGACGGTCGGCTTCACGACCGACAGCGGTTCGTTGTAGGTCGGGATGTAGACGTCGACGCTCGGCCAGGTGTCCGGGTCGTCGGGCAGCGGCACGATCGGCCGGTCGAGCGGCCACGCGGTCTGGACGAAGCCGAGCAGCAGGATCATCCACGTATAGGCTTCGGCGCCGTACAGCAGGTAGCCGGCGAACGCCTCGACGGGGCTGCGGAAATCGAGTGTCTGGGTCGTGCGCCACCACACGTAGCGGACGGTTGCGAGCAGCGCGAGCGACGCGAGCGCAAGCGTCGGCAGATGGCCCGGCAGGCGGCGCAGCGCGAGCGCCAGCACCGCGACGATCGCGAAGAACGCGAACTGCGCGCCGGGCATCAGCGGCGACATCCCGGCCGCGGCCCACATCAACGCGCCGGCGATCAGCAGCAGCGGCGCGAGCCAGCGGTGCCGGCCGACGCCGTGTGCGCGCGCGTCGAGCCAGCCGCCCCAGCGCGCCCACGGCAGACGCGCGAGCAACGCGTCGAGGCGCCGGCCGAGCGCGCGCGCCGCGACGTAGGCCGGCACGACGAACGTGTCGAACCACGCGAGCGGATCGCGCGCGGGCCGGCCATCGGCTGCGCGCGGCGCGCGCACGATCGCGCGCCACAGCCATTCGCGCGGGCTCAGCGGCTGCAGCACGCCCCACTCCCGCGCGAGCCACAGGAAGGCGATGCGTGCCCGGCGGCGCACGGGATCGGGCCGGCCGGGCGGCGGCGCGTGGAAGAACAGCCGCACGAGCCAGTCGAGCAGCGTGCGCTCGGCCGGCAGCCCGATCCCGCGCGCGCACCAGTCGGTCGCGCGCCGGGCCGCGGCACGCCAGCGCGACGCAAACGCGGCCTTCATCGCCGCGCTCCCGTGCGGCCGGCCGCGGCCGCCGCGAGCCACGCGTCGACCCAGTTCGCGACGCCGTTCAGGTCGTGCGATGCCTGCGAATACGGCGCGTCGTCGAAGATCCAGCTGCCGCGCGCGAGCGTTTCGGGCACGGCCGCATCGACGTGAATCCGCTGCTCGAGCATCGACGCCGGTCCCGCGACCGCGCGCAGCATCGCGAGCGCATCGCGCTGCATGTCGCGCGCCGGGTTCAGCCGGTTCACGACGATCTGCAGGTCGCCGCCGCCGGCCCGCAGCGCGTCGAGGCGCGCGGCAATGGTCGCGCACGCGGCCGGTTCGGGCGGCACGACGACGAGCGTCAGGTCCGCGCGGCGAATCGCCTGCTCAGCCTGCGGCGACGGATAGCGCGCGGTGTCGACCAGCACGACGCCGCCAGGCGGCAGCGCGATCTCGTCGAGCGCGCGCGACAGCCAGGCCGGATCGGCCGCGAGCCGCGCATCGCAGGCGGCGGCGCCCGCCGCGTCGACCTGCCCGTACGGGACGAACAGCACGCCGTCGGCATTGCGCCACGTATGCGCGTGCCACGGCGCGGCGTTACCCGGGTCACCGAGCAGGCTGTGCGCGAGCCCGTGCTCGGCCAGCGTGTCGAGACCGAGCGTCGCGCCCATCAGGTTCTGCGCGTCGAACTCGACCGCGACGACCGGCCGGCCGCGACGGGCGAGCAGCACCGCGAGCGCGCCGGCGAGCGTCGTGCGGCCCGCGCCGCCGGTCGTCGACGTGACGGCGATCGTCTTCATGGCGCGGCCCCGCCGGCGTGGTCGGCATCGGGCAGCAGGCGCCCGCGCAGCGCGACCGGCACGAGTTCGCACGGCACCGCGTCGCGCCGCTGCAGCCCGCGCGGCGCATGAAAGCCGCGGCCGAGGCCCAGGTGCTGCGCGACGAGCCACACCGGCACCGCGATCGCGATGCCGACGATGAATCCGATGACGAGTTCGGCGATCATGCGCCCTCCGGCTTGCGCAGCGGCATCGCGCTGCGGATGGCGCCGCGCGTGTGCGCGACGGGAAATGCAGGAAATGCCGGCGCATCGCCCGGCATGTCGGCGAGCGGCGTCGCATCGTCGGCGTGAACCGCGTGCGGCGGCGCATCGACGTGCCGGTCGGCCACACCGCCCGCGGCGGCCGCGCCGCCCCCGCCGGCCACGGTGCCGTTGGCGCCCGGTTCGGCACGCGCCGCGCGTTCGGCCGGCCCGCGTGCCGCATCCGCCGGCTGCGCCGTCGCGAACAGGTCGCTGTAGTCGGCGATCGGCGCGCGCCGGTTCTCGGCCTTCAGCGCATCGAGCTCGGTGTCGATGCTGCCCTGCCCGAGACACACGACGCGATCGGACAGCGTCTCGACCGGCACGTCGAAGATACGCGCGAGCGCATCCTCGGCATCGGCCGGCTCGCACGCGAACAGGAACACGTACAGGTGCCCGGCATCGGCCGTCACGACGTCGCCCGCGCGGCGCGGCCGGCAGTGCCGCAGCGCATCGACGTGCGACACGCCGGGCAGCAGCGCGATCTTTGCGAGCGTATGCGGCAGCGCGAGCACGGCGCCGCGATCGAGCACCGCGCGAATCCGCAGGCAGAACGCGCCGACCGGCAGGTAGCCGAGCACCGAATCGCCGAGCGCGGCCGCGAGCGCCGCGCGATAGTCGGGCGCGACGGGCCGCGCATAGAGCTGCCCGCGCAGCGCGTGCACGGCCGCGTGCATCCGCGTCACCGGCAGGTCGCGCGCGACGACGCGGTTCGCGCCGACGCTCAGCACCAGCATCTCGAACTGCTGGCGCAGCACCTCGCCGCGCTCGACCACGGCGATCTTCAACGCGCCGCCGCATTGCCGGCGCAGCGTGTGAACTGCCGCGCACAGCGTCTCGAGCTGCGCATGCGAGCGGAACGCCAGCACCGCGGTCGCGGCCTGCGCGCGTGCGCAGGCCGCGACGACCGCCGCGTTGTCGTCGACGATTTCCCAGTCGGCCGGCACGCGGCCGCCTTCGTCGAGCACCGCGCGGCTGACGACGACGCGATCCTCGTCGGTCGCGAGCTTCATCCGGCGCAGCGGTTCGGCGGCGGCGCCGTCGACGATCGCCGCGAGCCGGCCGCCCGGCGCGAAGCGCAGCGGTCGCACTTCGCCGGCCGCGAGCGTCTCGCCCGCGCGCCAGAAATCGACGACCCACAGCAGCTCGCCGTGCGTGCGCTGCAGCTGCGCGACGCCCGCGCACACGCCGTGAAAGCCGCTGCGCGGCGCGCGATTCGCGTCGCGCACGAGCGGCGGATCATCGGTGTCCGGATCGGCGCCGGTGCGCACGATCTCGGGATCGACCAGCAGCACCAGCGCGATCCGGTGCGTGCGGCACCAGTCGGCGAGCGCGTGCGCTTCTTCCGCGAGCGCCGTCGGATCGTCCCAGCTGAACCAGCGTTGCGCGCCTTCGATGAAATACAGCGAGCGCGCGCGAAAGCCGTAGCGCTTCATCGCGCGCAAGCCGCCCGTGAGCCGCGCGAACGGACCGGGCGCGGCACGGCGCGGCGCACCGGGCTCGCGCGCGGCATCGCCGTCGGCCGCCGCGGGAGCGGGCGGCATCGCCAGCACGTTGAGGTTGCGCGGCCAGCCGGCCGGCTGCGCGCCGCCCGAGAAACCGCGCGCCTGCAGCTGCGCGGCAACGTGCGCCGCGGCGCGCGACAGCACGACCGTCACGTCGCGCGTGCGCGACTGCCGCGCGCTTTCCCACACCAGCGCATCGCACGCCGGCGTGCCGGCGGCGGCATAGATCGCGTACAGGCCGCCCGCTTCCAGCTGCGTCCACGTGTCGGGCAGCCCGTCGATCGCGAGCCGGCTCAGCGGGCCGGCGCGGCCGCCGGCCGGCCCGGTGCGCAGCAGCGCGCGCAGGCGGCCCAGCAGGCCGGCGGCGCCGAGCGCGGGACGGGTTGCATCGAGTTCCGTATTCACGCGTTCTCCCAGTCCCCTAGTAATCCGAATAAAGCCGCACCGGCGTCGGCGTGACGAGCCAGCTGCGCGCCGCGCGTGCGTCGAACGCATAGCGCAGGTACACGAGCGCCGAACTCGGCGCGTAGTCGTGCGACCGGTCGACGTGCAGTTGCGCGCCGACGCTCAGGTGCGGATTCACGCGATACTCGACGATGCCGTTCACGCCGTACGAGAACGACACGCCGCGCGTCGAACTGCCCGCGTAGACGAGCCCCGCCGCCTCCTGCGCGGCGCGCTGGTCCGCGAAGGTCGGGTAGAACAGCGAATCCTTCTCGTAGCTGTTCGAGATCCCGCCCGTGACGGTCAGGTCCCACGACAGCGCGTCGCGCCGCCCCGCCCACTCGAGCGGCACGCCGAGCGACAGGTAGCGCTGCGGGCTGTAGTAGCCGCCCTGCCCGTACGTGTAGTAACGCAGGTTCTGCGCGTAGTGCCACGCATTGCCGACGAGCCCCGTGCTCACCTTCATCGTCGCGCGTTCGTACACGGGCACCGTGAAGCCCGAGCGCAGCGTGAGTTCCGCGTTGCGCTCGACGTTGCGGCCGGACAGCACGCCCGCGCCGAGTTCCGCGAACAGGTTCACGCGGCCGACGTCGAGCGCCGCGCGCAGGTTCACGCCGTCGCGGCGCACGCCGCCCCACACCGCGCCCGTCCACGGATCGCGCATCCCCGCATACGACAGCACGCTGCTCGTTTCCGGCCGGCGCGACGCGTTCACGGTGAAGCTCGCCGGGCCCGCGTCGAAGCGGTAGCGCACGCCGCCGACCAGGTAATGCACCGGGAAGCCGAGCGGCGACGTGCCGAGATCGACGCGCCACGCATCCGTGCGATAGCCGGCGCCGAGCGCGACGCCCGTCATCGGCTGGTGCAGGTCGCCCTGCGGATGCGCGCTCAACGCGGCGGCCTGCTGGTTCAACGGCGCCAGCGACGAGCCGGCCAGCGCGTTGAGCGCGCCGTAGGTGCCGAAGGTCTTCAGCGAATACGCGTTCGGGTCGCTCGTATCAAGCGTGCCGGCGTCCAGATGCACGGTGTCGAGCTGCAGGAACGCGTGCCCGTCGTAGCGCACCGGCATCTGCGCGTAGATCGGCACCTGCTGCGCGCGGTACGCGGAAATCCCTTCGTCGCCCGACTTGTACGCGGGCAGCCAGCCGATCTCGATCTCCGGATCGCGCCGCTGTTCGAGATCCGCGAACGCGGCCTGCGCGGGCGTGCGGCCGTCGCGGCCCGGGCTCACGCCGCTCGTGCGTTCCTGCGACAGCGACAGCCGGTACAGCGACGCGGCATCGTCGTAGCGGCCCTGCGCCTCGGCCACGCGCCCGGCGGCAACCGTCACGTCGGCGCGCGCCGGATACGCGGCCTGCAGCGGGTCGATCACCTGCGCGGCTTCGTCCGGGCGGCGCAGCGCGTTCAGCCGGCGCACGACCGACAGCCGCGTATCGACGTCGTCGTCCGGCGTGCGCGCCAGCACGGCCTGCACGCGCGCGCGCGCGGCCGCGCGCTGGCCGCTGTCCTCGTCGATGCGCGCGAGCGCGAGCTGCGTGTCGGCATCGTCCGGCGTGCGCGCGATAACGGGCGCGAGCGCGTCGCGTGCCGCGTCGTAGTGACCTTGCGCGCGTTCGAGATCGGCCAGCTCGAGTGCATAGCGCTTGTCCGCGCGGCCGGCCGGGCTCGCGCGATCGAGCAGCGTGCGCGCGCGCGCATAGTCCTGCTGCGCGATCGCGTCGTCCGTCCGGCGCAGCACGAGCCGCAGCGACTGATCCTCGATGCGCGCGGTCTGTGCCGGCGTCAGCGCCGGTTCGCGGCGCAGCGTGTCGAGCCACGCGGCGAGCGCGTCGTCGCGCCCCGCGCTGCCGAGCAGGTCGCCGTAGCGCAGCCGCACGTCGGGATCGGCCTCGCGCGGATGCGCGGCGATCCAGTCGCGCAACGGCGCGAGGCCGCGCTCGGGCTCGCCCGCGTCGATCCACTGCGCGCCGATCGCGGCCAGCATGTCGGGATCGTCCGGCGCGCTCGCCTGCGCATGCGCGAGCGACGCGGCGAACGCCGCGCGATCGCCGCGGCCGAGCGCGCCGCGCGCGTCGGCCAGCGCGCTTTGCGCGTCGAGCTTGCGGGCGAGCGCACGCATGCCGTCCGAGCGCTGAGCATCGTCGACACCCGCGAGCGCGGCCTGCGCGCCGGCGACATCGTCGAGCGAGTTGCGATACAGCGCGGTCGCATAGCGCATCTCGGGCGTATCGCTTTGCGCAAGCCCATCATCCATCACCGTGCGGCCGAGCTGCGGCAGCCCCATGTCGCGATACAGCCGCGCGAGCGCGAAACGCGTCCACGGTGCGTCGGGCGCCGCGCGCACGGCCGCCTCGTAGCGTTGCACGGCCGGCCCGCGTTCGCCCTTGTCCGCGAGCGCGCGCGCCTGGCTCGCGAGCAGGTCGGCGCGCAGCCCGTCGAGCGCGCGGCGATCGTCGCTGCCCGTCACGCGGCCTTGCAGCGCGTCGAGCAGCGGGCCGACGCGGTCCGCGCGGCCGGTGCTCTCGTACAGCATCGCCGTGCCGCGCACCGCCGACACGTTCGGCGAACGTGCGGCCAGCAGTTCGCGCAGCAACGGCTCCGCGCGCGCCCAGTCGCGCTGCGCGAGCAGCGCGTCGGCGAGCTGCAGCTTCGCGTCCGGGCTGTCGGGCTGCATCGCGAGGGCGGCGCGCGCCGCGCGCTCGGCATCCTGCGGCCGCCCGGCCGACGCCGCCGCGCGGCCTTGCGCGAGCAGCCCCCAGAACTGCGCGGTACGCGCGAGGCTCTGCCACTTGCCGCGCTGGTCGGTCGACAGCGCCGCGGCGCGCGTGAACAGCGCGCGCGCTTCGTCGTGCCGGCCTTCGCGCAAGCGCAGCAGGCCGAGCCCGCCGAGCGCATCGGCGTCGCCGGCGCGCGCCTGCGCGGCGCGCGCGAGCAGCGGATCGGCACCGGCCAGGTCGCCGCGCGCGAGCGCCTGCAAGCCGCGCTGCTGCGCGATGTAGTCGGGGTCGCGTTCGAGCCGGCGCTGCGCGTCGCGCTGCCGGTCGAGTTCGGCGCTGCGATCGCGGAATTCGGTGTCGTCCGGCACCAGCGCGAGATACGCGTGCAGCGCATCGAGATACGCGGGATCGCTGCCGGCGGACTGCAGCACGCGCCGCCACACGGCCATCGCTTCCGTGTGATCGGCGTCGGCGCGCTTCGCGAGCGACCATGCGATGCGGTTCGCTTCCGCGCGCGTATCGGCGCGCTGGTTCAGCAGCCGCGCGAGCGCGAGCGCCGCGCTCGTGTCCTGCGGGTCGGCCGCGACCGCGCGGCGCAACGCGGCGAGCGCCGATTCGCGGCCACCCGGCGCATTCGCGACGATCTGGTAATACTCGGCGCCGAGCGCGCCGGACGGCGCGCCGTTCGGGAACAGCGCGACGATCCGCCGGGCCGCTTCGTCGGCGCGACCGCTGCGCGCGAGCAGGCGGATCTGCGCCATCTCGCCGCGCCCGCTCGTCGCGACGCGGTATTCGTCGGCCGCGCGCCGCGTGCCGGGCGCCGCGGGCGCGCGGGCCTGCAGGCGTGCCAGCGCGGCCTGCGCGCCTTGCGCGTCGCCGAGCCGCAGCAGCACCCGCATCTGTTCCGCGAGCAGTTCGGGATCGTCCGGCGCGATCAGGAGCCCCTTGCGCAGCGCGTCGCGCGCGAGGTCGTCGCGATGCTTCGCGCCCCACATGCGGGCGGTCGCGAGCTGCCGCTGCGCATCGGGCAGGTCGGTCGTGACCGGCGCCGAGATGGCCTTCGGCGCGACGGTTTTCGGCAACGCGGGCGCGGGCGTGGCGACGGCGGCCGGCGCCGCCGCCGTGACCGACGACGCGAGCCACGCGAACCCCGCGACGCGCGGTGCGGTGCGCTTCATCGGGCCGCGCATGAACGGTCCTCCCAGCGCGCAGCGAGCGACCCGTCCGCGCCGAACCGGTAGCGGCCGTCGCGCCAGCCCAGGCCGAACAGCGTCAGCACGCTCGTGTAGTAGCCGGGCGCCGCCTGGCGCGCGAGCGCATCGACACGGGCCGCCTGCGCATCGGCGAGCGCATGCTGGCCGCGCGCGTCGAGGAACGGCACGGCCGCCGCGGAGAAGCCGCCATTGCCGTCGTTCGGCCCCGCGACGCCGGTCGTCGTGTCGACCTTCTCCGGCGGCGCGCCATGCGCGGCGATATGGTCGGCGAACGGCGCGAAGCGCGCGAGCAGCGGCGCGGCGAGCGGATCGGCGCGATCGAGCATGCCGGCCCACAGGTACACGCGGATCGCGTTGTACGCGCTTTCCGCATGGGTCTGGGGATCGGGCCCGAAGCCCGCGCCCGCGCGATACAACGCCCAGTCCGGCGAGAAGCCCTTCGGCGCGGTGTCGAGCAGCACGCGGCCGGTACTGGCCGCGAGCGCGGCCCAGCGGCGCTCGTCGGGCAGGCGCGCGGCGAGCCCGCGGATCACCTGCGGCGGCGAATAGCTCGGGTTCACGCGCCATTGGCCATCGGCCAGCTTGAACCCGGTCGGCCCGGGCAGCAGCGTGAGGCCGAGGCCCGGCACGCTGGCCGTCTCGTCGTCGAGCACGCGCTTCGCGAGCAGCGCGCCGCGCGCGGTGTAGCTGCGCTCGTGCCACAGCCGCCCGGCTTCGACGAGCGTGTAGGCGATCCAGAGATCGGCATCCGACGCCGCGTTCGCATCGAGCACGCGCCACGTGCCGTCCTGCGCGCGGCCCCACAGCCACGCCGGCAGCCGGGCGCTCAGGTCGCCCTGTGCGAGGTTGTTCTCGGTCCATGCGAGGATCGTGTCGAACGTGCGCCGGTCGTTCGCGACGAGCGCGAAGAACAGTCCATACGCCTGCCCCTCCGATACCGTGCGCGAATCGGCCGAGCCGACGTCGATCACGCGGCCGTCGGCCGACACGAAATCGCGCTTGAACGCGTCCCAGCGCGGCCACCCCGCGCCGCACCGCACGTCGGCCGCACCGCCTTGCGCCGCCTGCGCGCGCCCGGCCGTCCCGGCTACCCCGGCCGCTGCGCACGCCGCCGCGACTGCCAGCACGAGCGTCGTGCCGCCCCGCCGCGCCGGCCGCGCTGCCCGTCGCCTTGCGAATGCCCAAGCCATCATCCGTTACATCCCCCGGCGGCGCGCGGCGATTTTCTGCAGCACGCTGAACACGCCGAGCGCGAGCAACAGCCCCGCGACGACGCCGACCACGCCGAGCGCCACCGGGTACCGCGCCGCCTGCGTCCAGACGCGCGCATACCACGGCACGAAACCGACCACGTACGGATCGCCGACGCGCAGGCTGTCGACCTGTCCCGGCCGCACCAGCGCGAGGTCGCCCTGCAGTTGCGACACGAGGCCCGGCTTTTCGAAGACGTCCAGCAGGTCGGCCAGGCGCGTCTGGTCGGTCGCGGTCAGCGCGACGACGCTGCGGCCGTGGCTGCCCGGCAGTTCGAACCCGGCGAGCGCGGCGAGCGCGCCCGTCTGTTCGATATGCGCGCCACCGTCCGCCATGCCGACGCCATTGCGCCAGCGCTCCTTCACCGAGAACGCGACACGCGTCGCGCCCGTGCCGGCCTGCTGGTCGATCGCCAGCGGCAGCGCCGCGCGCCAGTGCGACAGCAGCGGCGACGCGGGCGAGCCGTCGATCACGAGCAGGTCCTTGCGGCCCGCCAGCGCGGTGACGTCGCCGGGCCGCGCGACCTGCACGCGCAGCGCCGGGAAGCCGGTCCACTGCCCCATGTGGCCGAGCATCGTCAGGTAGGCTTCCAGCTCCTGCGGCGACGGCCGGTCCGGGATCACGACCGCCGTCTGCGACAGGTCGGCGAAGCGCGTGAACGGGAAGCCGCTGTTCGCGAAGAATGCGAGGTTCGGCAACTGCGCGTAGTGGACGAAGTGCGAGAAGTCGATCGTCGAATCGGGATCGATCGCCGCGCGCTGCGGCTCGGTCGCGGTGCTCGAGCAGAGCCCCGTCTTCTGCGAGTCGAGCGTGAAGCGGAACTGCAGCTGGTTGCCGCTGCCGACGCGGAACGCCGGGATATCGACATCGCTCGTCACGCGCCCTTCCGGCACCGCCAGCAGCGGCAGCTGCATGCGCCCGCGCGCGTCTTCGGCATGGGCCGGCCCGAGGCGGTACGACTTCACGAGCTGTTCGTTGATCTCGACGGCGAGCGTCGAGTTGTCCTGCACGGTCGGCGCCGTGTAGCGGTAGCGCAGCGTGATCGGCACGCCCGAGCCGTTCCACGAATGCAGGTCGGCCGGCACCCGCAGGTTCAGCCGGATCGCGTCCGGCGACGTGCCGCGCACTTCGAGTTCGCGCGGATCCGACACCAGTTCGCGGAACGCGATCGGCCGGTTCACCGGCAGCCAGCGCGGGGCGTCGTACGGCTTGCGCGGCGCGCCGAGATCGACGTGCGCGACCGTCGCCGCCGGGCCCGACAGCGCCGCGCGGCCGAGCACGAGCGCCGCGACCGCATCGTCGACCTCGGCTGCCGTGCGGCCCGTCACGACCAGCAGCTTGCGGCCCGGCGCGGCCGGGTTGTCGGCGACGGCGAGCAGCGGGCCGTTGACCGACGGCAGCGCGAGGCCGGCCGGCAAGGTCGCGGCCGTGCCGACCACCACCGCCTGGTCGTCGGCCGGCAGCGTCGCCGCGACCGGGAAGCGCGCCTGCCGGTAGTCGGCCTGCGCGCCGAACCACGACGCGAGCACGCCGGCACTGCGCAGCGTCGCCGAGTCGGGCGATGCCGGCAGCACGAACGGCAGCCGCAAGCGCCCGTTGTCGCGCCGGTCGAAGAACGGCGCGGGCAGCAGCGCGAGATCGTTCGGCAGGCGCACCGGCGACTCGTCGAGGATCAGCTCGCTCGTCGGGCTCACGTCGGCCCACAGCGCCGAGCTCGACGGGTCCTCGCAGTGATCGAGCGAGTAGTGCGCGATCAGGCGCAGGCCGATCTGGTTGAAATCGGAGAAGTAGCGCGGATCGATCGGGATGTCCTGCGTGACCGTGCGGCCCGCGCGCGTCGCGTCGAACGGGACGGTCGCGACCACCTCGTCGTTCACCGAAACCTTCAGGTGCGACATCGGGAACACGAGCGACGGCGAATACGCATAGGTCAGGCGCAGCCGCGCGCCGGTGACCACGCGGTCGAGCCGCACGCCCGCATGGATCGTGCGCGCATCGTCGGCGCCGCGCAGGTGCACCGGATCGAACGCGCCGAGCGACGCGAACGGCAGGTGCACGGTCGTCGCCGGCAGGCCGGCGGGCGTCGCGCCGGCGGCGCTCGATGCGGCCGATGCGCTCGATGCGGCCGCGCCGTCGGCAAGCGCAGGCGTGGCCGGGCTGCCGGCGGACGCCGAAGCGGCCGCCGAAACGGATGCCGACGCGACCGGCATCGGCGCGGCCGACAACGCGGCCGCATGAAACGCGCCGAACGTGGCGAGCGACAGGACGAACAGCGACACGGCCGGCTTCATGCGCGGCTCCGCATCGTCGTAGTCGTCCGGTGATCAAGCGCGCCGCAATCGACGCGCCCAAAGCAGCTATGCCCGTGAGTGCACATCCCCACTGCTTCCCCTCAAAGTCTGGCCTGAATGCATGTATCGAAACGACGCGGTGCATTCTTCCGCTGCCGGTCCATCGGACGGTGCGCGCCTGGCACCGGCGCTCGCACATTCGTCACACTATCTCAAAATCAGGACAAAACTCACCCTGATTCGCGCTGACGAAGCGAAAAACAACTCAATACGGTCGGAAATGCTGCGTGCGGCGACTGAATGGCAAGAATTACGCCGTTGCTGCCGGCCGGACCGATCGGCATACTGCCGACGCTGCCGGATCGGCGAACCGTCGCGCCGGCGAACCGTCCGGATACCGATGCCGGATGCCGGATGCGACCCCTTGCGGGCCGCCCGGAACGCGCTGCCGCGTGGGCGGCGCGTATGCTACCGCAAGCCGGCGCCGCGTGCCGGGCTTTCTTCATGGAAAACTGACTTGGATCAAATCGTCGACACCGCCACCCCTTCCCCCGACACGCTGCTGCGCATCATCGCCACCCAGACCGAGATCGCGAAACTCGGCCTCGACCTCGGCAGCGTGATGGCTTATGTGACCGAGCAGGTGCCGCAACTCACGGGCGCGAGCGGCGCGGCGGTCGAATTCGCCGAAGGCGACGACATGGTGTACCGCGCCGCGTCGGGTTCCGCCGCCGGGATGCTCGGGCTGCGGTTGCGCCGCTCGGGCAGCCTGTCGGGCCTGTGCGTGACGCGCGGCGAATTGCTGCGCTGCACGGATTCGGAAACCGACCCGCGCGTCGATCGCGATGCCTGCCGCCGCGTCGGGCTGCGCTCGATGCTGGTGATGCCGCTCACCCATGCGGACACGACGGTCGGCGTGCTGAAGGTGATGTCGCCGGAGGTCGACGGCTTCTCGGCCGCCGACGCCGGCACGCTGCGGCTCACGGCCGACCTGATCGCCGCGGCGATGTTCCACGCGGCGCGCAACGAGGCGAACGAGCTGTACCTGCGCGCGACGCACGACGCGCTCACCGGCCTGCCGAACCGCGCGCTGTTCTACGACCGCCTGCGCCAGTCGATGCACACGGCGCTGCGCGCGAACGGCCGGCTCGGCATCCTCAACATCGACATGGACGGGCTCAAGCCGATCAACGACGGCTACGGCCACCGCGCGGGCGACGCCGCGCTGCGCGAGGCCGCCACGCGGATGCTGGGCGCCGTGCGGCGCTCGGATACGGTCGCGCGGGTGGGCGGCGACGAGTTCGCGGTGATCCTGCCGAACGTCGGCAGCCGCGACGACATCGACGCACAACGCGCACGGCTCGCCCGGCAGGTCGCCGAACCGTTCGAGTTCGAGGGGCAGCCGCTGCGGCTCGGCGTCAGTGTCGGCGTCGCGATGCTGCCCGAAGACGGCACCGACATGAACGCGCTGATCGAGCATGCGGACCAGGCGATGTACGCGGTGAAGCGCACGCGGACGCAGCGGGCATGCCACGCGTGACGTGGGACGCCCGGCCCATTCGGCCAGCCGGGCCGCTCGCGCACGGCTGACCGGACTGCGGCACCGCGATCGCCACCCCGACCACGATCCACTGCACGATCGCGACCAGCACGCCGGCCCGGCACAACCCGAGCGCGCTCATGACGCGTCGACCCGCTGCGCGAGGCCGACCGTGAAGATGCCCAGCTCGCGATCCGCTGGTCGAGCTTGCGAAAGCCCGCGCGCGCGACGAGTTCGTCCATCCCGGCCTGCGAGCGGCGGCGCATCACCCAGGTCGCCTCGCCGCGATGATTGTTCAGCGCGCTCGAGTTCAGCGCACGCGCGATGAATTCCAGCTGCGGATGCCACGGCTGTCCGGTGCAGACGAGATAGCCGCCGGGCGGCACCGCCTGTGCGAGCCCGCGCAGCTCGAACGCACGCAGCGGCGCGAGCGCCTGCGCGCGGTCACGCTCGCCGAGTCGACGAGGTGCGCGACGCGCGCCGAATGTTCGTGACCTCGATGCAGCAGCACGATCGCACCGCGGCAGCGCGGGCCCGTCGCCGGCCAGTGACGGTAGAACAGCGTGTCGCCGTCGTGCGTGACGAAGCCGGCCTCGCGGGCCGTGCGTGCGCTCATGCGATCTCTCTCGTTTCGTTATTCGAATCATGCGGCGCCGCCCTCCGGCGCCGGTCCCGCCACGGCCGCAAGCCGCCGCCAGCCGCCATCAGCCGCCCGCTTCGGCGACGCCCGCCTGCACGCGCCGCACCGCCGTCACGATCGACAGCACGATCAGCACGCGCCACAGCCACGCGGCGACACCGCCGACCGGCAGGCCGAAGCCGATCCACAGCGCGAACGCCCCGAGCGCGAGCGCGCGGTCGCTCTTGCCGAACGGGCCGTCGTAGCGGCGCGTCGCACCGGCGAGCGGGCCGATCAGCCCCGCGCATTCGACGATGATCGCCGTGAGCGCGAACAGCCAGACATCTGCCGGCGCGAACGCGGGAATCGCGAGGAACGGCAGCACGAGCGCGACATCGGACACGATGTCGCCGAGCTCGTTCAGGTACGCGCCGAGCGTGCTCTTCTGCCCGTGCTCGCGGGCGAGCATGCCGTCGATCGCGTTGAGCGCCATCCGCACGAACAGCCAGATCGGAATCAGCAGGAACAGCACGCGGGCGAACACGCCGAGCCCCGCGAGCGCGCCGACGACGATCGAGCCGCCGGCCGCGAACAGCGTGACCTGGTTGGCCGTGACGCCGCGCTCGGCAAGCGAATCCGCGAACGGACGCAGACGGTTCTGGAATTTCGGTTTGAGTGCGTAAAGGCTCATCGTTTTATGGTTTCGGCACATTCGGACACGTTTGCCGCCGCCATGCCCCGGGCGGCGCAACCGCCGGCGGCGGCGTTCGACAGGTGGCCGTAATCGTCGCCGAGCGGCCCCGACGCGTCAAGCCGCGCCCCGCGCCGGCCGGGCCGGGCAATCTGGCGTTTTCGACGGAAACTCGCGATAATCCGCTGGCCCGTGAGCGCAGCAATTCACTCGAACTGTCGCCGGGCGCTCGTGCAACAGCCGATTATCACGCCGTCGAACGGCGCATTCGCCGCAACGCAACTCTGCCGGCGCATCGTCCGATGATCGCGGCCCTGCGACAGGCAGCCACGAATTTGAAAAAACTTGAACAATGGCCGTCCGGCGCGCATCCTGCCGCGCCGGCATTCCGGGATTCCGCCCGCCGCGCCCGCGCGGCCGCGCGGGCATGCACGCAGGAGGCGCGGCGCCGATGAACATCCTGAACATCTGGCAGCGCGATTTCCTGCTGTCGATCGTGCGGCTCGTCGCCGGCGCGTATCCGGTCTGGCATCAGGCGCCGCCTTCCCCGACGCAGAAGATCTACTTCTCGAATCACACGAGCCACATCGACACGCTCGCGATCCTCGCCGCGCTGCCGCGCGACGTGCGCGCGGTCGTGCGGCCCGTCGCCGCGCGCGATTACTGGGACAGCGGCGACCTGAAGCGCCACATCGCGCAGAAGCTGCTGAACGTCGTGCTGATCGACCGTCACCGCGAGAGCGGCGGCGACCCGTTGGACCCGGTGCGCGATGCGTTACGGCAAGGCCACTCGATCATCATCTTCCCGGAAGGCACGCGCGGCGCCGACGTGTTGCCGCAGCCGTTCAAGAGCGGCCTGTTCCATCTCGCGACCGAGTTTCCGAACGTCGCGCTCGCGCCGGTCTATCTCGAGAACCTGCAGCGCATCATGCCGAAGGGCGCGATCTGGCCCGTGCCGCTGATCTGCAAGGTGCACTTCGGCGCGAACGACGCGCTCGGCGCCGGCGAGGACAAGCCGACCTTCCTCGCCCGCATGCGCGACGCGATCGTCGCGCTCGCGCCGCCGCAGCGGCCGGCCGGCTGAACGCGGCGCCCTCCTCTCCCTTTTCCGGACCTCTTCATGCGAACTCTCTTCTGGGAACTGGTCGCGGGCGTCACCGGCGTGCTGGTGCTCGCGACCGTGATCGGCGCGATCCTCGGCGCGCGCAGCGGCGGCGCGAGCGCGACCATCGTCAACCTGAACCAGCGCATCCGCGCGTGGTGGGCGATGATCGCGATCATGGTCATCGCGATCAGCCTCGGCAACAACGTCACGTATCTGGTGTTCGCGCTGCTGTCGTACCTGACGCTGCGCGAGTTCATCACGCTCACGCCGACGACCGCGAGCGACCATACGACGCTCTTCATCGCGTTCTTCGTCGCGATTCCGGTGCAGTACCTGCTGCTCGGGATCAACTGGTACGGGATGTATTCGATCTTCGTGCCGGTGCACCTGTTCTTCGCGATGTCGCTGGTGTCCGCGCTCACGCAGGACACGCGCGAATTCCTGAGCCGCAACGCGAAGATCAACTGGGCGCTGATGGTGTGCGTGTACGGGCTGAGCCACGCGCCGGCCGTGCTGATCCTCGACATTCCGCGCTACGCCGGGCAGAACGCGCTGCTGCTGTTCTTCTTCCTGTTCGTCGTGCAGATCAGCGACGTGCTGCAGTACGTGGTCGGCAAGCTGTGCGGGCGCCGCAAGATCGCGCCGCAGCTGTCGCCGTCGAAGACGGTCGAAGGCTTCGTCGGCGGCGGCCTGCTCGCGACGCTGTGCGGCGCGTCGCTGTATCGCGTGACGCCGTTCAGCTTCGGCGCGGCGTTCGGGATCTCGCTCGCGATCGTGATCGCGGGCTTCGTCGGCGGCCTCGTGCTGTCGGCCGTGAAGCGCTCGCTCGGCACCAAGGACTGGGGGTCGATGATCGCGGGCCACGGCGGGATGCTCGATCGCGTCGACTCGGTCTGCTTCGCGGCGCCGGTGTTCTTCCACCTCGTGCGCTACCTGTACGTGTGATGCGCGGGCGGCGCGGCATCGCAAGCGCTAACGCGTCGGCGGGATGGGAAACCGGCGCGTTCGGCGCATACTGACGCTCATCCCCACCCTTGCGCCGCATCGCGCGACGAGCCACTGCCACCGAACCCGCCCATGAAACTGAAACTCGACATCGTGCAGCTGGCCGGCCGCGACGGCGACACACCGTACAACCTGCGGCGCACGCTCGACGCCATCGCGAGCTGCGCGCCCGGCACCGACATCGTGATGTTTCCGGAAGCGCAGCTCACCGGCTTTCTCGATCCGTCGAATCTCGCGCGCGTGGCCGAGCCGCTCGACGGCCCGAGCATCGGCGCGGTGATCGCGGCCGCACGGGCGCGCAACGTCGCGGTGGTGGCCGGGCTGATCGAGAACGACGGCGGGCGCTTCTACAACACGACCGTGTTCGTCACGCCGGACGGCATCGCGCTGCGCTATCGCAAGACACATCTGTGGCTGAGCGAGCGCGACGTCGTGCTGCCCGGCGACCGCTACGCGAGCGTCGAATGGCGCGGCGTGCGGATCGGCCTCTTGATCTGCTACGACAGCGAATTTCCGGAAACCGGCCGCGCGCTTGCGGCGCTCGGCACGCAGCTGATCCTCGTGACCGACGGCAACATGGAGCCGTACCGTCAGGTGCATCGCATGTCGGTCTCGGCCCGCGCGATGGAAAACCAGGTGTTCGCGGTCGTCGCGAACCGCGTCGGCGCAGGTGCGCACGACGTCGTGTTCGCGGGCGGCAGCCTCGCGGCCGATCCGTTCGGCAACCTGATCTTCGAGGCCGGCAACGGCGAATCGCGCCACACGGTCGAACTCGATCTCGACCAGGTCGCCGCGTCGCGCGCGCTCTACGACTATCGTGCGGATCAGCGCCTGCACATCGCGGGCGAACGCATCGAGCACGCGGACGGGCGTCGCGAGTGGTTGATTCCGTGAGCATGAACCTGGCGGCGAACGCGGCCGGTTGGCGATGCACGCCGCCACGTCGTCACTCAGGCTCCGGCACATCGATCGCCAGCAACACCGAGCTGACCGACTTGCCGTGCGCATCGAGCGCGAGCGAACGCGTGACGCCGCCGCCGAGCGCGTCGCGCAGCACGAAGTTGAACGCGGCAAGCGCCGGCAGCTCGTAGCGCACGACGTCGCCGTGCACGATGCCCGCGAGCCATCCCTTCACCGCGGCCGCATCGAGATGCGCGCGCAGGTGTTCGTAGTGACGCGGATCGCGGCAGATGACCGATACGTTCAGCGTATTGCCCTTGTCGCCGGTGCGCGCATGCGCCAGTTCACGCAATTGCATCATGCCTCCACGAAAGAAAACGACGGCGTCACGGCCGTGCGCGGCAGCAGCACCGACTGCACGGCGATCACCTCGCGCGTCGACCTGAACGCACCGCCGCCGCCGGCCGGCCCGTTCGTATAGAGCGTCTCGACTTCGTTGCCGATCCGCGCGGCCTCGGCGGCACTCGCCGCACGGCCGGCCACCCGCACGCGGACTTCGGCCGGCTCGCCGCGCACGGCGGGCGTCGCGTCGCCGTACAGCGCATCCACGCCGATCAAATCGAAACGCAGTTCGGTCGCGGCCACGCCCGTCAGCGCGAGGCGCTCGCGGACGATGTCGAGCGCGAGCCGCGCGCGTTCCAGCGCGCCCGGCCCGCCGTACGAGATCTGCCCTTCGCCGATATGGCCGTCGACGTACGCAACCGACACCTTGAGCGTCCCGGTGCGTGCGCTGCCGCGCCCGCCCGTCACGCGCACGCGGTCCGGCGCCTCCTCCGCCACCGCCACGCGCGTGAAATCCGCGACGACGTCGGGCTGCAGGTAGCGCGCCGGATCGTGAATCTCGTACAGCAGCTGTTCCTTGCAGGTCGCCGCGCTCACGCGGCCGCCCGCGTGCGGCACCTTGGTGATCACGACCGAGCCGTCGGCCGCGACCTCGCCGATCGGGAAGCCGAGCCGCGCGAGATTCGGCACATCCTTGTAGCCCGGGTCGGCGAAATACCCGCCCGTCACCTGCCCCGCGCATTCGAGCAGATGGCCGACGACCGTCGCGGCCCCGAGCGCGTCCCAGTCGTCCATCCGCCAGCCGAACGCGTGGATCAGCGGCGCGGCGAACAGCGACGGATCGGCGACGCGCCCGGTCAGCACGACGTCCGCGCCGGCCGCGAGCGCATCGACGATCGGCGCGGCGCCGAGATACGCGTTCGCGGACACGATGCGGTCGCGATACGCGGCGACTTCGTCGCCCGACTCCTCGAAGCGGAACGCGCCGCGCAGCACGACGTCGAGCACGTCGTCGCCTTCGACCGCCGCGACCTTCAGCCCCGCGAGGCCGAGCGACTGCGCGATCCGCGCGGTGCGCCGCGCGGCCGCGCGCGGGTTCGCCGCGCCCATGTTCGACACGATCCGCACGCGCTTGTCCGCCGCCACCGGCAGCACGGCATGCATGCGCGCGTCGAGCAGCGGATCGTAACCGAGCGCCGGATCCTTGCGCCGCGCCTGCTGCGCGAGCGCGATCGTGCGCTCGGCCAGGCACTCGAAGACGAGATAGTCGAGCTGCCCGTGTTCGGCCAGCTCGACCGCGGGCTCGATCCGGTCGCCCGAGTAGCCGGCGCCGGCGCCGATGCGCACGCGCCGTTCGTGTGATGGCTTTGCTGTCATGTCGGTACCGTGATCCGGCGCTCGCGCGCCGGGAAAAAAATCAAAAGACGCCCATCACGACGCACGCGATCGTCATCACGATCGAGGCGCCGAACAGCAGCGGGAACGTGAACTTCTGGTGCTCGGCCAGCTCGATGCCGCACAGGCCGACGACGAGGAACGTCGCGGGCGTCAGGGGGCTGACCGGAAACCCGGTCGTCATCTGGCCGAGCAGCGCGGCCTGCCCCACGTGCACGGCCGGCACGCCGAGCTGGCCGGCCACTTCGGCGATCACCGGCAGCACGCCGAAGTAGAACGAATCGGGATCGAACAGCATGCTGAGCGGCATCGACGCCAGGCCGAGCGCGACCGGAATGTGGCCGGCCATCGACGGCGGCACGAAGCCGACCGCCGCCTGCGCCATCGCCTTCAGCATCCCGCTGCCCTGCATGATCCCGGTGAACACGCCGGCCGCGAGCAGGATGCCGGCCATCATCAGCGCCGCGCGCGCATGCGCGTCGATGCGCTTCCTCTGCATGTCGACGTCCGGGTAGTTCACCATCAGCGCGATGCACAGCCCGACCATGAACATGATCGCCGGCGGGATCTTCTCGCCCATCACGACCATCGTGCCGAGCACGACGAGCGTCAGCAGCAGGTTGAACCAGAACAGGCGCGGCCGGCGCAGCGCCTGCTCGTCGGGCGTGAGCGCCCGGGTCGGCAGCGGAATCGACGCATCGTCGCGCGACAGTCCGAGCCGCTTCTCCTCGCGCCGCCCAAGCCAGTACGCGACGCCGAACACGAACACGAGCCCGATCGCCTGCACCGGAATCAGCGGATTGAACAGCGCCGACACCGGCAGGTGCAGCGAGGCCGACGCACGGATCATCGGCCCCGTCCATGGCAGGAAGTTGATCCCCGCGGCCATCGACACGGCCGCGGCCAGCACGCGCCGGTCCATCTTCAGGCGGTCGTAAAGCGGCAGCACCGCGGGAATCGTCACGAGAAAGCACACGGCGCCCGAGCCGTCGAGGTGGATCAGCAGCGCGAGCAGCGTCGTGCCCATCACGATCCGCGTGGGCCGCGTGCCGACCGCGCGCAGGATGCGATCGATGATCGGGTCGAGCGTGCCGGCGTCGGTGATCGTCCCGAAATAGAGGATCGCGAACACGAACATCCCGACCACGGGCGCGAGGCCCTTCAGCCCGTCGATCACGAACTTGCTGGTATGCAGCCCGAAGCCGCCGATCAGCGACGCCGCGATCGGCACGATGATCAGCGCGACGAGCGGCGACATGCGCCTGGACAGAATTGCGGCCAGCAGCACGACGATCGTGCCCAGCCCGAGTAACGGCAGCATCGGTGTCTCCTACCTTGTCTTTTGTTGGAGACGAGCGTAAGGTCGGCGCAGCGATAGCACAATTGAAATGATTTGATCGCAGCAATCACGAATCGTTATGGATCTGAACCTTCGCGACATTCGCGCGTTCGTCACCGTCGCGCAGGCCGGCAACTTCACTCGCGCCGCCGCGCGGCTGCACCTGTCGCAGCCGGCGCTGACCGTGCAGATCCGCCGGCTCGAGGAGATCGTCGGCGCGCGGCTGTTCGACCGCAACAGCCGCAGCGTCGCGCTCACGCAGACCGGGTGCGAACTGCTGCCGCTGCTGCAGCGTTCGCTCGACGACATGGAGCGCGTGCTGCGCGACGCGCGGGCGCTCGGCGAAGGCGCGAGCGGCACGGTACGGCTCGCGTGCCTGCCGACGTTTGCATCCAGCCTGCTGCCGGAGCTGATCCAGTCGTTCCGGCGCGACGTGCCGCGCGCGGGCTTCGACATTCGCGACGGCGTCGCGAGTCTCGTCACCGCGCTGGTGCGCAACGAGGAAGCCGATCTCGGGCTGACCGGCGGCGACGCGTTCGACGCGTCGCTGGACGTGCTGTACGCGGGCGCCGACCGGCTCGTCGCCGTGTGCCCGAAGGATCATCCGCTCACGCGCAAGCGGCGCGTGCGCACCGCCGACGTCGCCGCCGTGCCGCTCGTGCTGACCGCACAGGGCACGAGCGTGCGCAGCGTCGTCGATGCCGCGCTGGAAGCGGCCGGCTGCACGCCCGACATCGCGTGCGAACCGACCTACATGATGACGGCCGTCGCGATGGTGCGCGGCGGCCTCGGCGTGACGATCCTGCCGGCCGCCGCGCGCGAGGTGCGCGCCGAGCCCGACCTCGTCGCGAAGCCGATCGACGACCCGGCGTTCGTGCGGCCGATCGCGCTCGTCGCGAAACGCGGGCGCACGCTGTCGCGCGTCGCGCAGGCGTTCGCCGACGTGATGCTGGCGGAATTGAACAAGCGCGCGTGAACCGCGCGCCCGAATCGCGAACGAAAGCCCGCTTTCTGCCTACTGCGCGTCCGGATCGACGTGCAGCGATTCGCCGATCGCATAGAAGTTGCCGCCCGCGATGTAGTGCAGGCTGCGCAGCGCCGGATCGGCCGATTCGAAATACCAGTGACCGTCGCGGAACACGCGCGTGTCGGACCACGCGCCGACCACCTCGCCGATGAACAGGTCGTAGGCCTGCTGGTTGTGCGGCTCGGGTATCAGCTTGCACGCGAGCCAGCCCGAGCAGCCGGCGACGAACGGCAGGTCATGGCCGGCGACGTCGAACAGCGTGACGCCCGCCTCGCGCAGCTTGTCCGGCCGCTCGGCGAGACTGTGACTGCCGACCGCATGCGTGAGCTGGAGCTGCGCGGCCGTCGGCACCTGGATCACGAAGGTGCCGCTGCGCTCGACCAGCTCGCGCGTCTTCGCGGACTTGTCGAGCACGACCGTCAGCTTCGGCGGCAGGAAATCGAGTGCGCAGGCCCACGCGGCGGCCATCACGTTGTCGACGCCGTCGTGACGGGCCGACACGAGCACGGTCGGGCCGTGGTTGAGAAGACGGTAGGCTTTCTTCAGCTCCACCGGAGCGATGTGACTGTCCATGCGGGTTCCCTGGTGAGCGGCACGACGCGTGCCGGCCGAGGCCAGCATTCTCGCACTCCGTGCCGATCGCCGCTGACGGCGCGCGCGGGCGCGCTGCGTCACACCCAAATCGCTCGCGGTGCGCGCAATAACACACTCGGCCCGCATCACGCGATTCGATTCGTTAAATAATCAATTGATGAATCGACGACCAATGCATCGTCGTCGAAATTCGACTGGAAATCGTGTGGAATTATCACGATTCCGGCAATACGCCGGTCGCGCCATCTCGAAATTCAAATCGATTGATACACGATTCTCAATAATGTGAATCTCTCAATGGACCTTGCCGCAGCATGCATCTGTCGGCTTTATGTCACATCGGAGAATTTCGTTTTTGCCGTTCGTCGGCGGCTCGGTAGTCTCCTGCCATTCCGGTTCAAGAAAACAGGCCAATCGCAAGGAGATGAAATGAAACGCACGACCCTCTCGCTGATTTCGCTCGCGTCGTTCGCGGCGATGCCCGCGGCGCATGCGCAGTCGAGCGTCACGCTGTATGGCGTGATCGACACGTCGATCACGTACGTGAATCACGCGCAGGGCAAGGACAACGCGTGGATGCTCGGCAACAGCAGCGCTGGCAATCTCTCCGGCAGCCGCTGGGGCGTGAAAGGCAGCGAGGATCTCGGCGGCGGGCTGAAGGCGCTGTTCCAGCTCGAGAACGGCTTCGACCCGAGCAGCGGCCGGCAGGGCCAGGGCGGCCGCCTGTTCGGCCGGCAGGCGTTCGTCGGGCTGTCGAGCGACCGCTACGGCACGCTCACGTTCGGCCGCCAGTACGATCCGCTCATCGACCTCGTGCAGGGCATCACCGCCGACAACTATCTCGGCAGCGTGTTCGCGACGCCGGGCGACGTCGACAACTACGACAACAGCTTCCGCGTCGACAACGCGGTGAAGTACACGTCGGCCGTGTATTCGGGCCTGCAGTTCTCGGCGATGTACTCGTTCGGCGGCATCGCCGGCAGCACCGGCGCCGCGCAGTCGTATTCGGCCGCCGTGTCGTACAACAACGGGCCGTTCAGCGTCGCGGGCGGGTACTTCCACGCGACCAACAGCCCCGCGTCGAACGGGCTGCGCAACGGCTGGACCAGCTCGTCGGACGGCACCTTCGACGGCCCGATCAACACCGGCTACGCGAGCGCGCATTCGATCGGCATCGCCCGCATCGCGGGCCAGTATGTCGCCGGCCCGTTCACGTTCGGCCTCGGCTACAGCAATGCGCAATACCGCCGCGACGCGAGCTCGGTGTTCAACTCGAACGAGCACTACAACACGGGGCAAGGCTTCGTGAACTACCAGGCGACCAATGCGCTGCTCGTCGGGCTCGGCTACAGCTACACGCGCTCGGGCGGCGATACGTCGGCGACTTATCACCAGGTGTCGGCCGGCGCGGACTATACGCTGTCGAAGCGCACCGACGTGTACCTGACCGCCGCGTACCAGCACGCGAGCGGCCAGACCGGTGACGGCAATGGCGGGTCGATGGCCGCGCAGGCGTCGATCGGTTCGTACGGCTATGCGGGCACGAGCTCGCAGACGATGGTCAACCTCGGCCTGCGTCACCGCTTCTGATCGACGATGGCCGGCTGCGTGAGGCATCGCGCGGCCGGCCGGTCGGAACCGGATTTCGGGAGCCGGGGATGCATCGACACGGCGGCTGCGGCCGCCGTCGCCGTTTCCACGCCCCGCGCACCGGTGGCCGCGCCTTTTATCGTCCGTTTCGCTGCACCATTCATTGCCGCATTCGCCGCGCAACTGACGCGTGGCGTCCGTATTCCTATAGCGGCCGCACGCTGGCATGCGCACGATAATCGGCCCTTTTTACCGATTCCGTCCTGTCGCACGGGGATACCGGCGCCGTCGAAAATCCGCGACAAATCCGCCGGCAAATGCAAAGGAAAGTTTGACGCGAGCCATTTGCCTGCGCGCTATGGCACACTTCGCGTCTGCGTAATTTCCTTGCACCGGGCGGCCGGATTCCGCCCCATCCTGCCATGCCGCGTCAGACTGCCCGTTCGATCAGCCACGCCACGCCGAAGATCGCCGCGACGATCGTGTTGTCGTGCGCGCTGCACGGGTTCGCGCGGGCCGACTGCCTCGACGACGCGGCCACGTTCCAGAAAGTGAGCGTGAGCCTGTTGCGCGGCATCGCGCAGGTCGAATCGGGGATGAATCCGAACGCCGTCAACACCAACACGAACGGCACCGTCGACATCGGCCTGATGCAGATCAACAGCACCTGGCTGCCGACGCTCGCGCGCGAAGGCATCACGCGGGAAAGCCTGTTCGATGCGTGCACCAACGCGTACGTCGGCGCGTGGATCCTGTCGCAGAACATCCGCCAGCTCGGCGCCAACTGGAACGCGATCGGCGCGTACAACGCCGCGTCGCCCGACAAGCGCCTCGCGTATGCGCGCAAGGTCTATGATGCAATCCGGACCATGCCGGATTCGCCGGATACTCCCATGCCCATCCTTCCGCCCTCCTTCACGCCGCCGCAACAGGTGCAGGCGTACAACCCGTTCGCCAGCCTGAGCGTGTCGGCACCGCCGGTCGCACGGCCCCGCACGCTCGCGCCTGCCGCGCCGCCGCCGCAACCGCAAGGCGGGCCGGCCGGCCCGGCCGGCACGTACAACTTCGGCTGGACCGTCACGGGCGCCGACCAGGCCAAGCCGACCCAGGTGTTCGACGACGGCGCGCGGATCTACGTGCAGTTCAGCGACATGAAGCACGTGCCGGCGATCTTCACCGAGACGTCGTCGGGCCGCGTGCTGATGTCGTGGGAGCTGCAGTTCCCGTATGCCGTTCTGACGCGTCCCGCGCAAACGTTAATCTTCCAGCTCGGGCCGTTCGAGGCGCGCGCGCAGCGCGGCGCGACGGGGACGACCGCTCAGGCGGGCGCGGCACCCGCAGCGGGCACGCAGCGTTCGAGTGCGACGGCCGCCACGGCAGCGACGGCGACGGCAGCGCCCGCATCCAGACACACCGCCGATGCAGCGGCCAGGCGCACCGCATCGGCCGATGCGCTTTGGTATATCGACACGGCGTCCACGTCGGGTTCGGCAGCAACCTCGAGTCAGGCCAATACGTCGACGGCATCGACCGCGTCGAACACGCCTGCGACGTGGCCCACCGCAGTGACGTCGAACACGCCGCCGCCGGTTGCGACACCTCAGGCGCCCGCCGCGCCGAAGCCGGGCGCACGCGTCAGCACCGACGCGCTCTGGTACATCTCGAAGTAACGCTCGGGCCGGCCCGATCCCTCACCCGCGCCGCACCCAGATCACCTTGCCGTCGCGAATGCCGAGGTCGCGGCGCTCCTCGCGATAGTCCATCGTGCCCGGCAACGACCGGCCGTCGCGCTCGAGCACGCGCCACAGGCAGCCGTCGAGCAGCGCGGCCGCATCGGCCTCGGTCTTGCCGATCAGCGCGTCGTCCGGCGTGGCGTCCGCCTTGCACGCGTTCACGGCGCCCGACGGCGCGGGGTTCGTCACCGCGCCGCCGGCGGTGGCGTTGGGGTGCTTCGTGTTCATGTCCGCACATCCCGCAAAGGTTGCGCTCGCAACGAGTGCCGCGAGCATCGCGATCGTGTTCTTCATCGGTTTCTCCCTGTCGCAGCCCGGCGCGGCAGGTGCGGGATGCGCGCACGCACCGGGCGTTGGATCCATGATGGGTTCTGCGCGCCACCGGCCGGCAAGGCACCGTATTGCGCGATCCGTTCGAGTCGAATCGGCTCCGCGCAGTCGCCTCGACAGCCTGACGCCGAAGCCGAAGCCGAAGCCGAAGCCGAAGCCGAAGCCGAAGCCGAAGCCGCCTTCATGTTACCGCACCGATCCGCGGCGAAGTCGTGCTCCCCGGACGGGGAGCTGGTGAATCTTGCCGTTCGCGTCAGAACTTGTACGTCACGCCGGCCATGCCGAAGTAGTTGCTGCGCGTCTGGACGATCGGGCTGTCGCCATAGCGTCCGAGCAGCCGCGTGAAGCCGCTGGTCGCATGCACCGACCAGTGCCGCGACACGCCCCAGTTCCATGCGAGCGACAGCGTTGCGCTGTCGACCCCGCCGCTCGTCGAATACGGCCTGAAGCCGCTCGCCGCCGACTGCGCGTCGGTCACGCCGTAGAACGTCTGCATGTAGCGCCCCGTGCCGGCATGCACGCTGCCGGTCACGACGACATCGTGGCGGCCGGCCTTGAATACCGGCACCGCGAGATCGACGTGGCCGGACAAGCCGCGCGACGTATGCGTGATCGGCGCATCGATGGCGACGCTCAGTTCGCCGCCATCGAGCAGCTGCACGCCCGCACGCATGCCGACGAGCACCGAACCGGGGATCCGGCCCATCCCCTTCAGGTGATCGGAACCCGCCAGGTCGAAACGGTTTTCGTCGGAACGGCCACCGGCATAGCCGAGCGCTGCCGACACGAACGCCCCGTGCGGCAGGTTCAGACGGTAGCCGGCGCCGGCTGCCGTGTCGATGAAGAACCCGTTGCCGAACATCGCGGAGAACGACGGCGCGACGACGGCGCGATACTGGTTGCTGCCCTGGTAGCGCGGCGCGAACCCGCCGCCGAGCGATATCGCGTACTGGTTTTCGGCGTGGGCGACGGCGGCGAGGGTCAGGCCGGCAAGCGGCATGCAATAGCGCAACGAGCGCAGCGAACGGAAGGATGGACTCACGATGTCGAGACAAGAGTGACGGAGCCCGAAGTCTAGGTACGACGGCGCGGCAGCACTGTCCTGAATCTGCGGAAAATGTGTGCTCAATTGTGATCGTTTGTTCCCGATTGTCGTATCGCGGCCCCGGCGGCCGCCACGCCGGATAGAATTCGCCGGCCGCGCATTCATCGGCATGGAGAGGCTGAACGCGCGCAACCGAGGAGACCATGAACGACAATCCGCTCAAATACCGTGTGCTGCTGATCGAGGACGACGACCGCCTCGCCCAGCTCGTGCGCGAATATCTCGACAACTATGAATTCGCGGTGACGGTCATACGGCGCGGCGATCTCGCGGTCGCCGCGGTGCGCGAGCATCAGCCCGCGCTCGTGATACTCGACCTGATGCTGCCGAACCTCGACGGGATGGAAGTCTGCCGGCGCATTCGCGCGTTCACCAACGTGCCCGTGCTGATCCTCACCGCGCGCGCCGACGTGTACGACCAGGTCGCGGGCCTCGAAACCGGTGCCGACGATTACGTGACCAAGCCGATCGAGCCGCGCGTGCTCGTCGCACGCGCCCGTGCGCTGCTGCGCCGCGCGCAGCCTGCCGCGTCCGAACCGGCGGCCCACACGCAGCCGCATGCCCTCGTGTTCGGCGAGCTGACGATCTCGCCGCCGAACCGCACGGTTACGTGGCGCGGGGAACTCGTCGACCTGAAGACCACCGAGTTCAACCTGTTGCTGATCCTCGCGCGAGCGGCAGGCACCGTGCTGAGCCGCGACGACATCCTGAAGCAGTTGCGCGGCATCGAATTCGACGGGCTCGACCGCTCGGTCGACTCGGGCATCTCGAAGCTGCGCCGGCGCTTCGAGGACGCTTCGTCGGAGCCGCAACGGATCAAGACGATCTGGGGCCGCGGCTACCTGTTCAGCCCTTCCGCGTGGGACGACTAAATGCTGCGCCCGTTGATCAAGCTGTACCTCATCGTGATCCTGTGCTGTGCCGCCTCGATCGTATTCATTCAATGGTCGTTCAACAGGATTTTCTACGAGCGCGTGGCGCAGGCGCAGCGCAACGCGCTGACCACTTACGCGTTCGTGCTGAACGATTACCTCGAACGCCATCCGGGCGGCAAGCGCAGCCTCGCGCTGCGCGAACTCGCACAGCACGGCAACGAGCGATTCGGTTTCGTGACGATGGCCGACGCCCGTGCACAACTGCGCGGCGGGCCGCTGCGCGATCTGGACGCCGGCCGGATCGCGATCAGTTACGACCGCAGGAACTACTACATGCCGCTCGCGGACGGCTCGGTCCTGCATGCCCGCCCGATCGCACCGGCCGACCTCGACATCCAGATCTACGCATACGGGATGACCGCACTCGCGGCCCTGTTCGCCGTCGCGCTGTGGACCTCGTATCACTGGCGCGACCTGCGCAAGCTGCAGGCCGCCGCGCACGCGTTCGGCGCGGGCAACCTGTCGACGCGCGTGAAGCTGTCCGGGCGCTCGAACATCTACGCGCTGTCGCAGCAGTTCAACGACATGGCCGAGCGGATCGAGGCGTCGATCAAGCAGCAGCGCGAGATGATGCACGGCATCTCGCACGAGCTGAAGACGCCGCTCGCGCGCCTCGAATTCGGGCTCGCGCTGCTCGCCGAATCCGACGAAAGCGGCCGCATGCGCGAGCGCCGCGACGAACTGCGGCGCGACGTGCGCGAACTCGACGAGCTGGTGACCGAGCTGCTGACGATCGGGCGTCTCGAACAAGGCGCAAGCGAACTCGCGCCGATGGACGTCGCCGTCGATGCGCTGATCGACAGCGTGGCCGGCAACGTCGCGAACGACGTCGCCGACCGCGGCCTCACGCTCGGCGTGTCGACGACCGGCGCGCCCGCCACCCACGTGTGCGATCCGAAACTCGTCGCACGGGCGCTGCTGAACCTGATCCGCAACGGCGCACGTTATGCGTCGCGCACCGTCCTGCTGTCCGCGACGCACGACGCGTCCGGCGCGCTGGTGCTGAGCGTGGACGACGACGGTCCCGGCATCCCGGTCGCCGAACGCGCGCGCGTGTTCGAACCGTTCCAGCGGCTCGACTCGAGCCGCGACCGGCAGACCGGCGGGTTCGGGCTCGGGCTCGCGATCGTGCGACGCGTCGCGCTCGTGCACGGCGGCGACGTGCGGCTCGAGGATTCACCGCTCGGCGGCGCCCGCTTCGTGATTTCGTTGCCGCCGCGGGCATTGCCGGAATTCCTCGGCGACACGCCACCGCGCACGGAGCACTCTCGTATCTAAACACTCTCTCCTGGGGCCGGCCGCCGCGCCGCTCGATCGCTGCGTGCGCGGCAACCGTCGCCTTCACACCTGTCAGTGCTCCTGATCATGCCGCTCATGGTAGTGGCACGCCGCGCCCGGTCGCGCCCGCATGCCGTTCGATGAACGAGAACACTATGTTCTGTCCGCGCGCGCTACGCACCGCCGCGCGAATCGCATAAGCTGACGACACTCGCCGGCACCCGAATCCGGCGAATCGCCAGGCGCGCGCCGCGTCGAGGTCGCGCCGCACCGTCGCGCTTCGATCGTCGTGGCACCGCACCGCAGCAGAATCGCATCGCGTCCGCACGACGGGGCGGCGCGATCGTGATCCCCAGCCGCCCACCACCCTGATCTGGAGAGAACCATGGCAAGCGAACCGATTCGCGATCCCGCGAACGACCACCTGCTCACCCCGCAGAACGCGGCGTTCATCGTCA
>NZ_QTQJ01000051.1:0-36382 GCF_003853795.1 Burkholderia sp. Bp8991
AACGCGCGGCTCGCGCTGCAAGCGGCCGACCGCGGCTACGTGATGGATTCCGGCACGGTCACGATGGAAGGCGACGCGAAGCAGATGCTCGACGATCCGAAGGTGCGGGCTGCGTATCTGGGTGAGTAACCTCGTGAACAAGTGCGGCATGCCGACGATGCTGGTCGAAACGAGCAATGCAGGGAGTGATATCACATGACTTGACTCTCACGCCTTCGTGTCCTGAAAGTCCGGACATTCGCATCGACCGAACCAACTGATTGCTATCGGATGTGTCGAGGCCAGTACCGGACCAATCATGCAGATGATCCAGCCGCATGAGCTGGCAGAATGCGTTTGTGCTGGAGCGAACTGAGCTTGGGGCCATCGTTGGAAGTTGGAGCGCGTTGCAAGCAAAGCATCCACGACCTTTGGCATCGGGAGCAAGAGGATCCGACCTGAGCGCCCTTCAACGGCTCAAGGAGAGAAGTCTCAGTCGCCTTACCAAGTAGACCGGCACCATGCCGATCAAGTTTTTCAGCGGCCGGTCCGACAAGTGATCTTGGGAAACCAACGGGTTCTTGCCGGTGTCGGAAGCGGAGCAAGATGGGTGGTGGAGCGGGGCAGTCTTGGAGCGAGAGTCATCCTGATTTGCGTCGGGATTCAGCGTCGACGTTTCGGGTCACCGGATGCAAATCGTTACGTGTCGTTCTGGGATCAGGGTTTATGTGCCGGACCGCGATCAGTATGTCGATGATGAGAAGCGTGTGTGATGTACCCCGATCGGAACGCGTCGCTTCTTCCGGCAATATTGCATGCACTTGGGCAAACCGTGATCGGGGTAACGGGACAATGGACTACCAGTCGAGCGTAGCAAAGAGTTCCGGTACTTCGTGCAGCGTCTGTAACGTCGCGTCTGGAGTGTAGTCCGGAAGCAATTTTCGACCCGTGCCTCGATCAATCCACACGCAACGAAATCCGATGTCTCGCGCCGCTGCATGGTCCAGATGCGGGCTGGCGCAAATGTGAACAACGTCGTCCTTCGATACATCAAGCTGTTCGTGCGCGTAATCGAACAGCCGACGTGCTGGTTTGTAGGCCCCGGCCTGTTGTGCAGTAATGACCCTGTCGATATAGCCGCCAAGTTGTGCGACGTTGCCTGCAATAATGTCGTCGTCCGTATTCGAGACAATACACAGACGGTATCCCATTGCTTTCAACTTCCCTAGCGTGCCGACGACCTCGGGAAACGGTGGCATCGCCGCAATCCTCGAAGTCAGCACTGCGGCGTCGCTTTCGCTCCCGGCAAGCCCGAATTCCTCCAGCGCAAGTCGAAGGCCCTGGCCGGAAACCTGACGGAAGGTGCGGTGGGGCGATTGCTGCTCGAGCTCATGTTCATACCGGTCGTAAACCTCGATGAATCTGGATGCGTCGACCTCCGTTGCCTGCCGTTTTCCAAGAATCTCGCGTACCGCTGCCAGCAAACCTTCGTCCCATTGAATGAGCGTGCCGTAGCAGTCGAATGTCAGCCATTGTGGCCGACTCGTATCTTTCAGTGACATCATTGTTCCTGTTTGGCTAGAAGACATTCGCATCATAGGCAGAAGGTCTCATATTTAGAAATTAGATAATAAAATCATGGATATTTAAATTTCAAATGACTGACCATGTTTGATCTCGAGCTACTGAAGACGCTGATTTGCGTCGTTGATGAAGGCAGCTTCACTCGTGCAGGCGAACGTGTTCATCGCACGCAGTCGACTGTTAGCCAGCAGGTGCGAAAGCTGGAAGAGTCGGTAGGTCGCCCGCTGCTGCTCAGGGACCGTTCGGGGAATCATGTCGTTGCCACCGAACACGGTGTCTTGCTCGCGCAGTACGCGCGGAGGCTGCTGGCGTTGTCGCAGGAAGCCCGCGAGGTGCTCCAGCGCGACGTCAAGCTTTCGCCGGTTCGAATCGGGGTCCCGGAGGACTTCGATGCGCGGCGCATGTCGGCAATACTCTCGGGTTTTCTGAAGGTCCGACCGGATGTGAGGCTTGAAACGTCGGCGGGTATGAGCGCGGATTTGCAAGGCAAGCTTGCCGCGAGGGAAATAGACCTCGCACTCGTCAAGCGGGAACCTGGCAGAGGCGACTGCTTCGCGGCTTGGCCAGAGTCGCTTGCTTGGGTGCGGGGGCGGGATGCTGATTCCCCGAAGCCGGATTCGGACGAGCCGATCGCGCTTGCGCTTTTTCCCCACGGATGTATTTACCGTCAGCGGGCGATCCGCAGTCTCGACAAGGCGCAGCGTGCCTGGCGCATAGCGTTTGGCAGCCAAAGCCTTACTGCGATTCAGGCAGCGGTCGCCGCAGGTCTGGCTATCTCGGTGCTACCGAAGTCTGCGATCTTGCCGGAGCATCGAGTCTGCACCGATTTGCCTCCATTGCCACCGTCAGAGCTTGCGCTAGTCGGCACCGGCGATATTCTTGACCACGCACAGCGAGATATGGTCGATTTTTTGATCAAGCAAATCAAACGCGCGTAACCGCCCGAATACGAAATGCCTTAAGACATGCCGGCTTCAGGCTGATTTCAACGTGCTTCGAATCGTTGCATGAAGCCGCTACGCCACTTGCATTCATTAGTGTCGTTCAATCGTGGCAATCAGTGAGCCGTTCGAATTTCCCGAACCCGTGCTGAGCGCTGAGAGTCCATCAACCATCATTCTGCTTTCATTTGGATGAATCGGGGGTAGACGCGACAAGCATGTCGATCAGGGCCCGTGATGCCGCAGACAAGCGACGATGAGGCGCATAAATCACAGAAAACGGCCGTGTGCGGCCACGGAGGTGGGGCAGCAGTTCGACGAGAGTTCCGGCCTGAATCCGGTCCCGAACAATAAAATCATAGGTCTGGCAGATGCCGGCGCCGCTCTGCGCCATTGAAACGACACCCAGCACATCGTCGGAGACCGCGACGTTCGAAGGCGGCAGCCAGTCGATGTCCTGACCGCCGTCCTGGAACACCCACGGTGCGATACGGCCGCTGCTGGGCAGCATGAAAGGCAAGCAAAGGTGGCGCTCCAGATCGGCCACGTTTTCCGGAATGCCAGCATTGGCGATGTAATCTGGCGACGCTACCAGGCATAACGCTGCATCTTCGAGCTTGCGCGCGACCAGTCCACTGTCGGGCAATGCGCCTAGCCGGATCGCCAGATCGAAACCTTCGGCCACCAGATCGACGTTCCGGTTCGCGATATTCAACTCCACGCGAACCTGCGGGTGTTGCTGCGTGAACTGCCGAAGCAGCGGTGGCAGACGATAGTGTCCGTACGTCGTCGGTACGCTGAGCCGGACATGACCTGTCAGCGCGCCGTCCTGCCCCTGAATGGCGCGCTCGGCATCGTCGATCAACAAGAACGCTGCGCGCGATTGTTCCAGATAGAGCCTGCCTTGCTCCGTCAGGCTCAACCGTCGGGTCGAACGACGCAGCAACTGCACACCCAGCCGAGTCTCCAGGCGCGTGATAGCTCGGCTCAGAACCGAAGGTGTGCTGCCCAAGGCCACCGCGCCGGCGGTCATCGAGCCTTTTTCAATTACCGTGACAAACGCTTCCACATCACCGAGATGGTCGAATCTTCGCCCCATCTTGTCCCCCAGAGAACAGAAGATTTACTTCTGACTCAGTTTATCTCCTCCATTGAGCCAAATAAAGTGGGCGCATTGTGATCCGTCGTCGGGTCACCCACTGAAATCGAGGAGCGAACCATGAATAGTGAACATCGTGACCGGCAGGACTTGTCCGTGCTGTTCGTACTCACGAGCCACGCGACGAAAGGCTCGACCGGCGAGCCGACCGGGTTTTATCTCGGCGAAGTGACGCATCCGCTTGCCGAACTCGACGCGGCCGGCATCCCGGTCGAATTCGCGTCGATTCTGGGCGGCGAGCCGCCCGTCGACGGGCTTGACCTGACGGACGAAGTCAACGCGCGCTATTGGAACGACAGTGCTTTCCGCGACGCGCTACGCCACACGCAGCGACTGGGCGATGTCGACGCGTCGAAATATGCGGCTGTCTTCTTTGCAGGCGGTCACGGTGCGATGTGGGATTTTCCGGGCAATCCCGACGTGCAAAAGGTGACTCGCGCGGTCTATGAGGCAGGCGGTGTGGTCGGCGCGGTATGTCATGGCCCCGCCGCGCTGGTGGATGTGACCCTCGGCGACGGAACGTACCTGGTCGCCGGCAAGAACCTCAGCGCATTCACGGATGAAGAGGAGCGCGCGGTTCAACTCGATCGCGTCGTGCCTTTCCTGCTCGCGAGCACGTTGACACAGCGCGGCGCGCATCACCATCCCGTACCGAATTGGACGGCGAAGGTCGTCGTCGACGGACGTCTCGTGACCGGCCAGAACCCGCAGTCGGCTTCCGGCGTTGGCGCGGCGATCCGTTATCTGTTGCTGAATCACTCAGGGCAGGCCTGAAATTCCCCATGGAGAACGCTATGCATTCGATGCGCAAGCTCGCCGTTGCCGCCATGCTCGGCATTGCAGCGTACAGCGCTCACGCGGCCAACGTGCTCGTGGTGTTGTCGGATTCCGATCACCTCGATCTGAAGGACGGCAAGGTCTTCGCGACGGGCTTCTACCTGAACGAACTGATGCAGCCCGTGAAGGCCTTGCTTGATGCCGGCCACCAGGTGACCTTCGCCACGCCCGAGGGCAACGCGCCCACGATGGATGCGACGTCTGCCGACAAGATGTACTTCAACGGCGACGAAAAGGCGATGCGCGGTTACCAGGCTTTGCTCGACAAGCTGCAAATCACGTCGCGCTCGCACTCTCCCGTGATCAGTCTGTCGCGGGTGGAGCAGATCGGTTACGGGCACTTCGATGCCGTCTATGTTCCCGGCGGCCACGCGCCGATGCAGGATCTTCTGACCAGCCCCGCGGTGGGCCGACTGCTGGCCGATTTTCACGCGCGCGGCAAGACCACGGCGCTCGTTTGTCATGGTCCGATTGCGTTGCTGTCGACCCTGCCCGATGCACGGGGCTTTGCACGAAAGCTCGCCTCGGGGAACGCGAGCGGCAGCTACCCGAAATGGATCTATTCCGGTTACCGCATGACGGTGATCAGCAACGCGGAAGAGGAGCAGGCAAAAGGACTGCTTGGCGGCGGAGTGATGAAGTTCTATCCGCAGACCGCGCTGCAGCAGGCCGGCGGCATCTATAGCAGCAACGAGGTGCCATTTACCGCGCACATGGTGACCGACCGCGAATTGATCACCGGTCAGAATCCGGCCTCCGCACTCGACGTCGCGGGCGAGATGCTGAAGCGGCTGAAGTAATGCCACGCAATGGACCGGCGTAGCCGGTCCTTCGACGAGCAAGGGAGAAGCAAACGGTGGATCTGCAACTTGAAGGTAAAACTGCCATCGTCACCGGCGCCACCGCTGGCATCGGTATGGCCATTGCACGAACGTTGGCCGGCGAAGGTGTGTCGGTCACGATCACCGGGCGTCAGCGTGACAAACTCGATACCGCCGTCGCCGAGATATCCGCTACCGCGCATCGCGGCAGCGTGCGCGGAATCGTCGCCGATGTGAGCGGCAAGCGAGGTGTCGCGGAACTGATCGAAGCGCAGCCGGATACGGATATTCTCGTGAATAACCTTGGCTACTACGAAGCCAGGGCCTTCGCCGAGATCACTGATGATGAATGGCTGCGAATGATCGATGTCAACGTCATGTCGGGCGTACGGCTGTCACGTCATTACTTTCCTCGCATGCTTGCGAAGAACTGGGGGCGTGTCATCTTCATGTCCAGCGAAGTCGGGGCGTTCACGCCGCCGGACATGGTGCACTACGGTGTCAGCAAATCGGCCCAGCTCGCGGTCTCGCGCGGAATGGCCGAACTGACGAAGGGTACGGGTGTGACCGTCAACAGCGTACTGCCGTCCGCTACGCGCTCCAAAGGCATCGTCGCGTATTTGCGGCAGACCGCGCCACGGCCCGATATGACCGATGCGGAAATCGAATCCCACTTCTTCGACACGTATCGTCCGAGCTCACTGATCGCCCGCATGATCGAGGCCGACGAGATTGCCGCCATAGTGGCGTTGCTGGTCAGTCCTTTGGGTGCCGCATCCAACGGTGCTGCGGTGCGCGTCGAAGGCGGCACTTTTCGGTCGATTCTGTGAACAGGTGCCTCGATATGTCTGCCCACGTCATTGTTGCACTCGTAGAGGCGAAGCACGGTTGCGAAGCGGTGCTGGTTCAAGCCCAACAGGAACTCGTCGAGATGGCGCGCCACCAGCCCGGCTGTCTCAGTTACGAACTGCATGAATCGCTGGATCAGCCGGGGATGGTCGTCTTTTTTGAGCAATGGGCGGACCGCGCGTCGTGGGAGTACCACATGCGCAGCCCGCTGATGGACGCATTCCGCGCGACCGCCGGTCAATGGATCGAAACCTTCAAATTGCTGCATCTGCATCAAGTCGCATAACCGCATCTAACGAATTCACCATCCTTCATCATGTTCGAGCGCTTGAGTCGAGTTACGCCATTTGCTTTCGCAATTGCCTTCATCAGTTGCGCGACCGCAGCGACTGCGGTGGCCGATACCCGGCTTGAACGCTGGCGAAGCTACGCCGGAGTAAGTTGGGAGATTCCGAAAGACGGTGGAGATCCCGCGCCGTTCGCTGGCTCGGTCAATGCGCCGATTGCCGGGCTTCATTTCGACGCACGCGGTACCGCATATGTGAGTACCCCGCGGTTCGTCGCCGCTTCGACACCGGCGACGCTAAGCAGGCTGGATACTCGGGCAACTACCGGCCCGGCGCGACTGACGCCATTTCCGTCAATGGAAGGCAATTCCACAGCAACTGCTCCGAGCGAGCATTTGCGCAACGTGCTGGGCTTCTACGTCGATCGGAAAAACGACTGGCTCTGGGCACTTGACATGGGGTTCGTTGCCGGCGAATCGGAGGCACCTGCTGGAGCCCAGAAAATCGTGGTGTTCGATCTGAAATCCGGACGAATCGTGAAGCGCATCGCCCTCGACGGTGTGGCCGATCGTGTCGGCAGCTTCCTCAACGACATCGTCGTCGACGAACACAGGCGCATCGCGTATGTTTCCGACAGTGGCTCGCGCAGTTCACCGCATAACAAGGTCGGACTGATCGTCGCCGATTTTGCGTCAGGCACGGCGCGACGTGTGCTGGATGGGCATCCGTATTTGCAGGTCGAAGCTGGGGTAAAGGTCGTCTCCCATGGCGTTGAAGTATGGCCGGAAAAGCCGCTGCTGATAGGTATCAATGGTATCGCGCTGTCGCCGGACGGTGCGACGCTGTATTGGACCGTGACGACAGGAACACGCGCACGTTCGGTTCCGACCGCCGTTCTTAGGCTGCACGGTGCAACAGATGAGCAGATCGCCACGGAGATTCGTGATCTTGGTGCTGTCGGTGGCAACACGGACGGAATCGTGACGGATTCGCACGGTGTGCTCTACATTACCGATGTCACGCACAATGGCATCGTGAAGTACGAACCGGGCACGAAATCGATGTCGTTGATCGCATCCGACGATGGCGTGCATTGGCCGGACACTCCGGCTCTGCTTCCGACCGGCGATCTCGTCTTCACGTCGAGCGCGCTGAGTGACCATGTCGCAGGTCTGGTCCCAAACGGTCACGAGCGCTACGAGTTATGGCGGATATCGATCGGCGGCAAGTAATTGGGAGTCGGGGCTGCATCTGTATTGGGCGACAGCCGTTTTATGGCCAACCGAGAATAGAACGGCGTGTGCGCTTGCGGCATTGGCTCCTGGTGTGACGGCGAAGGGTGCTGAAAGCCATGTGCCTGAGCAACCTGAAATTGCGCGGTTAAATTCGGCGATCCGATACGAGTCCGTTTATGCCTTGTGTCGAAACCGTGGCTGTTTCAGATCATTCTCCGGCGCTCTGATTCATCGCCGCGAGAGGATGTTGATCATCGGCGAATAGACTGATCTCTTACGCCATCATTCCTTTAATTTTCCTGATCGTCTAGGATTTTTTCGATTTCACTGCAAAGAAAAATTACGAGAGGACGTTGTTCAAAGCTGACTGGATTCACTTTTGCAATTAAGGCAAGTTCGGTCCCCGGTAAATCGGGCAGCTTATCGGAGGACGACAGGATTCGATGGGAGGGCAAGACGGCAGATCTTGGCAATACGCCAACGGCCAAGCCGGCAGATACCGCGGCTTGAATTCCGGTCAAGCTGGGACTTTCGAAACCAACTCTCCATCGTATTCCTGCTTTTTTGAGAGCATATACCGCTCGTGCCCTGTAGATGCATCCTCGAGGAAAGACTGCCAATGGCAACACGTCGTACGGCGTGACAGTCTGCCGGTTTGTCACCCAGACGACGGACTCTGGCCAAGACGCCACACACGCCCCCGTTCCGGGTTCCCGTTTTACCAAGGCGAGTTGAAGCTGATCAGCAGCAAGCTTCGCATGCAGATCAATACTCATGCCGCTTGCTATTTCAAGTCGAATGGACGGGTTTATACAGGCGAATCCGGAAAGAACTTGCGTAATCCGGTCGACCCGAAAATCTTCTGGTATTCCAATTCGAATTTGAATCAAATCCCGGTTGGCCGCAAGAGCATTTTTTGCTTCCTGGGCAAGTTCAATAAGACGACGCGCGTAGGTCGCCAATATTTCACCCTGTTCCGTGACGACAACATTGTTACCACTTCTATCACGGACGAGCAACGTGTGTCCAAGTGATCTCTCGAGCCTCGATATTTGTTGACTTACTGTGGATTGCGTCTTGTGGATTCTCTCCGCGGTTCTCGTAAAGTTCCGCTCTTCGACGACGCACAGCAGGGTGTTCAATAGATCGAGGTCAATCATTATCGGGATGTGCTGAATCTCGGAATTAGAAACTGTAATTCATTTCCTTGACGATTGTCATTCGGTGGCGCGGAACAATAGTTTTGCTCGACGGATCAAGATTTCCGTCTTGCTTGGACCGCCATCCATGGAATTGTCGCGAATCGCATGTGGTGGCTGGGAGTAAGGCGGTTTGGCATTTGATGAATAAAATGGGAGTTTTTGATCTTCACATATTCAAATAGTCGATCGTGATTGTATGTGGAATGGCTGAGCTGGTGTGCATGGGAGGCATATTATTATAATTAATAACGCTTATCGAGATATTTAATTTCCTCGTAAAAATGAGGCGGGTTAGGCTGCGGGTTGTAAATTGGAGTCAAGAGTGAGGTATGGTCGTGTGGGGTGGCGTCACGGCCCGGTGGTGTTCCGAGGTAATTATCCGAATCGGACCCGCTGCACGGTATTCGATGCGGCTTTTTGCAAATATCGATTCGCTGTAATGATGCGGTGTGCTGATGTATGGGTTGTTTTGTTGTGGGTGGTTATTTGAAACTTAGAAACTTTCAATGAATTTGGGGGTGTCGGATGAGGTGGCGCATTGCGTTGTTCATGGGAATTTCGTCGCTTGCGGTCAGTGCGTGTGGAGGGGATGACGGAGCTGTAGGTTCTCCTGCCAGTGTGCTGACGCAGCAGTCTGCATCCGGGCAGCAGTTCGAATCGAACTCCCTTTCGACCGCCGGGAAAAATTCCGTCGCGATCGATAAGGACTATTCCGTAAGAAAATCTGCATGGGTCAACTTGTCGAGTGGATCCATGGGGATTGCAATGCAAGAACTTGGCCGTTCTGCAACAATCCAGTCCAGCGATTCGGTGAATCCCGCAATTCAGAATCAATTTGACGGGGTGATTGTGAACGCAGATGAAGATTTCGGTCGCTATAAAGAGAAAGTATCCAGTGCGCTGAACGAAGGCTATCTGATAATCATCGATTCATCGGGGAGTGCCGATAGTCAACAGCGCGTTCTCGATCTCAGTATCGAACTGGCCCATGTCGGGCGCAAAGCAGCGGTTGCGTTGCTGTATAAGGGGGCGCCGGATGAGGGGGTAGGCGTACTCGCATTTGATGCCGCAGAGCGAGATGAGTTGGCCACGCTCTTGCCCAAACTCGGGCGACGTGGAAGCGATTCGTTGATTAAACAAAAAACGCAATGATTGCGGGGTGAATCGAATGAAAATTGAATCCTCTCGATATGCCGTTCTGGCAACATTGCTCGCGGCTTGCCTGGGCTTGCTTTCCCAAAATAGTCACGCTCTCGCTACCGGAACAACGAAGTGGGTGACGGACCCAACGATTTCCGCTGATCGAAATAATTCGTATATTTCGTACTATTCCAATCAAGGTGCCCAAGGAACGTATTGGGTGTGGAGGGTCCAAAAATATTATCCCGAATTTACGCTCAGTTGCAGTACGCCGTCGAATAGTGGATGCACAGCGAACAAGACAGAAGGCCGTAGCACGTCGATCACGAGGCAGTGGACGATCGGTATCGATTTATCCCCGACCTTCAAAAGCCAAGGCGGCGGCCTAAGTGCCTCCTATAGTCAGGCCGTGACGCAAGAGCAGAGTTTCACCATTGGGCAAACAATCTATGTGCCATCCGGATCTACGGCGTATGCGATGATAATCGCGCTCGATAAGTACATTCCGGCGGCGGATTATAGAGGTGTTTGGAGGGCGACGGGAAAAAGGCAGAATCCGACGTGTACCCAGTGGGGCTGTGGACCTTATCGTTACGAAATGCGATGGGATAACGACTATACATTCTCAACATGGAAGGGCCATATGGTGACGTATCACCGTGCTTTCATGTGTGCGACAAGAGATACCGTCGCGCCCCGAGTCGGGGACGGCCCGCCGAAGGGTTGCTCGTTGCCACCGATACCGTATTGACTTGGACGAAGGCCCTGGCAGGCTCCGCCCCTTTTTCGTCGAGGGGCGATCGGCCGTGCGGGGCCAGATTGTTTCGATGAGTGATGGGCCCGATTTGAGTGAAATCGTACCGTCGCGCAGAACGGCGAACCAGCAGTTGAAGTGACTAGCGGTGATCGACGAGTACGCGCGTGAATGGCCGTTGGCGCACGCGTCGAATACGAAGTCGTACGCCCAAACGTGTCGTGCCGCCGTCGCCGGCTGCGGCCGAGGGCGATGGACCGACACGCGTCGACGGGGTCGCTTGCGCGGCACCTGCAACCCGGCAAGACGCCACAGCCGCCAAGCCCGGTCGGCGCTCATCGGGTGACCTTGCCGCTCCAGAAAGATCTGGATGCGGCGGTAACCATAACGCGGATATTGCGCCGACAGAATGCTCATCGCTGCCAGCACCGGCGCGTCCCGCACGGCCAGCGTCGATTCGTAATGCAGCGCCGATCGGGCGACCGACATCAGCGCGCACGCACGTCGCTCCGACAGGCCCCGTGCTTTCGCGTAGGTGACCTGCTGGCGTCGGGCGGGCGCGCTCACCACTAATAGGATGGTCCGCCCCTCCCGCAGTCGCATAATCGGCGGTGACACGTACAGCTTCCGAGGAGGTGTGTCATGAGTCAGCCTGTCAAACCTGTCGTGGTTCGCATGGGCATCGACATCGGCAAATCAGCGTTTCACGTCGTCGGACTCGATTTCGCTGGCAAGCCGGTGTTCAGAAGCCGCTTCACTCGCGAACGCCTCATCGAATTTCTCGCCCGTGCGTCACCAACAGTTGTCGGGATGGAGGCCTGCCCCGGCAGTAACTGGCTTGCTCGTAAGGCCGTCCTCTCAGGTCACGAGGTCCGGATAGTCCCCGCGCAGTTCGTCAAACCGTTCGTCAAGTCCAACAAGACGGACATGATCGACGCAGAGGCGATTGCCGAAGCGATTTCCCGTCCCACCATGCGCTTCGCACAGCCGAAGACAGAGGCCCAGCTCGATTTACAAGCGCTACACCGTGTCCGGCAACGACTCGTCTCCAACAAGATGTCCGTCATCAATCAGGCCCGTGCTTTTCTACTCGAATACGGTCTCACCATCAGTGTCGGCGCCGCATACTTCGTCCGTGACATGCCGTCGATTCTCTCAGATGACCAAAACGGACTGACTCCGTCGATGCGCCGCCTGCTCGAGGAGCTATGGCAGGAATATCGTTCCATCGAGGCACGTCTGCTGCAACTTCGGCAGCAAATCGAATCTATTGCCAGCGCCGACGATGCTGCCACGCGACTGACATCAGTCCCGGGTATCGGCCAACTCACAGCGACGGCCATTACTGCTTTCGCCGGAACAGGCACTCAATTCAAATCCGGTCGGCATCTGGCGGCCTGGCTTGGGCTTGTGCCGAAGGAATTCTCGACGGGTGGCAAACAGTGCTTGCTCGGAATCAGTAAGCGCGGCAATCCCTATTTGCGCAAGCTGCTTGTGCACGGCGCTCGTTCCTGTGTGCTGCATCTCGATCGAACAAAAGATCATCTCGGTGCCTGGATAGGCCGAATGGAAGCACGGGGCATACATCGCAACAAAGTCATCGTCGCTTTGGCCAACAAGCTCGCAAGAATTGCGTGGGCCGTACTGACCCGACAAGGCGCGTTCTATCTTAGGCAACCGAAACAGCAGTAGGAGGCAATGAACACCCTTCCAAGTTTGCAGGCTGATACCTGATGACGAAACTGTGCTACGGCGTTCGGTAAACCCGGGACAAAAAAGCGGTCCTTGAGGTCAGTCCATTTATTGGGAACCGAGCGCGCATATCCCATCATGGCCTTGCCGCCAAAAGCGGCTGACTCGCGAGAGGCCGGATACATTTACGCAGACTGCTTCGTCACACAGAACCCGCTTGCAAAACCGGGGCGGACCATACATTTTTGCGTTGATCTCTTTCATCACGTCCAGCTCGAGATCGCGCTCGGCCAGCATCTTCTTCAGCCGCGCATTCTCTTGCTCGAGCTGCTTGAGCCGCTTCACGTCGGCAGCCTCCAGCCCGCCGAAATGTTGTCGCCAGTTGTAAATGGTTTGCTCGCTGACCCCGTGCTTCTTCGCAACTTCCGCGACCGGCGCCTTGTCCGCCTCGCGCAGGATGGTGACCATCTGTTCTTCGGTAAACCGGCTCTTCTTCATGACTTCCTTTTCTCCGTTGGAAGCCATTCTCTCAAGTTTCAACTGGTCCGAAAATTCCAGGGCAGGTCATCTTCCGTAAACTTGCTCGTCTTCATGACATGGCCTTCGTGTCCCAGTCGGACACGTCATGTCGAATTTCTCCAGTTTTGACCCTGACTATTTCCTAGATCAGGGTCGGTATCCAAGCTCATTCGATATCGTCCAGCTTTACCCCGGTGTTGTTTTTCCATGTCAGCACGGCGCAACTCGCGACTACGGCCACCACGATAAGATAGACATTGAATAGCTGCCCCCTGTTGATGGAATACAACCATGCATTCAGATATGAGGCGGTGCCGCCGAAGAATGCGACCGCAAGTGAAATGAAGAAGCCGAAGAGACGGGTGCGGTAGCGTGTCGGCACTTGTTCCGAAATGGCTGCAGGCTTGCTCCCGGTGATAAATGCAACGAGCACGAGCCCGACCGATTGCGTGACAAGCAACGTCCACGGCTCGCTGGAAATCAAGCTCCAGAGCGGAAAGATGGTGATCGAGATGCCGAGTAGCGAGATGAGCGTTGTAACCTTGCGTCCTGTGAAATCGGAAAGGCGTCCAATGAGCGGAAGCGCGATCAGATAGATCACCTGGGCAATGCAACTCATTGCGAACGCGCGGTGCGGATCCATGTGCTTGACACTGATTGCATAGATGGCCGCGGACGTTACCCACGTATAGTAGGTAAGCGTCGAACCGGCCTCATACACGAACAGCTTCAAGCCTTCACGCACGACCTTGGCCCGTGGCCACGGTTTATGACGGGCGTTAGTCGAAGCGTCAACGCTGATGCTCTCCACCATATTGCGGCGCAGCCATAGCGCGAATATCGCGAGAAACCCGCCTGACGCGAACGGCACCCGCCATCCCCAGTCCTGCATGGCGTTCGGTGAAAGGAACGCCGTGAGCGACGCAAGAAAAAAGGTGGCAAGCAGCGAGCCGGCGCCGACCGAAATGAACACGGCACTCGACCACAAACCACGCTGCGCCGGAGGAGCGATTTCGGCAACGTAGGCGTAGGACGCAGTTGTTTCGCCGCCGTGCGCCGCACCCTGCACGAGTCGCGCTACCAGCAATGCAGCCGAGGCCCAACTGCCGATTGCGTCATATGGCGGGATGATCGCGATCAGAAGGCTCGCGAACGCCATGAGGAGCATCGTACTCAAGAGTACCGAGCGGCGCCCGATCCGGTTGGCGATCGCGCCGAATACGATGCCACCCAACGGGCGGGCGAAGAAGCCTGCAGCGAATACGGCCAGCGTACCGAGCAGCGACGATGTCTTGTTCGTATTATCGAACAGCGCGCCAGCAATATAGACCGATGCGACCGTGTAGACCGTCCAGTCGAACCATTCGAGTAAATTGCCGAGGCTGGACGCGATCAAGGATCGCCGATGAGATGAAGGTTGCGACGTGGCACGTCGCGACGACGAGGAAAGATGAGAAAGGTAAGTCATGAAGTCTCCAATTTATTGTCGCGGGAAATGTTTTCGCGCCCGGTTCGCGCTGCCTGTGGGCTCAGGCAGTAGCGTGGTCGATGGCTTCCATTGCCGCGACGATGTCCGCGATGCCGAGCGTGCGCTCGAAATTTGCCGAGTAGGGTGCTTGTAACGTGAAGCGAGCGACGGTCTCGTAGTGCTCGCGAGTGACGACGCCAGAACCCAGGTCGCACAAGCGGACCGGCAGACCAATGCGCGCATAGAGGCCGATCATGTCGCGCATGAAGTCCGGTGCTCGACGTTCGAGATGTAGTTGAACGAGCAGCGCGTACGCGACCTGCAAGCCGTGTGGTGCCCGCGCCGACGTTTCGAGCCGGGACAGGCCACGCGTCATCGAGTGCGCGATCGATAGCCCCGCGCTTTCGAAGCCCAGGCCGCTCATCAGAATGACGGCTTCGACAAGCCGGTCGAATACCGGAGCAGTGCGGCCGTGCTTGAGCTCGGCCAGCGCCGTCTCCGCGTGGGCGCGAATGATCGAAAAGCACTCGCGCGCGAGTACGTACGCAGAGTAGGACGGCCTGGCGCCGAACATGTTTTTGCCGTCGCTGTGCAGGCACTGCTCTGCTTCGAAGTATTTGCTGATCGCATCACCGATGCCGGCAAGCAGAAAATGTGTCGGCGCCTGCGCGATCAACGTTGTGTCAACCAACACGTACGTGGCGCTGCGCCGCAAGTGCCTGACCGCCGCGAGTTGATGATCCTCGTCGTAAACCACATAGTTTTTGGAAGTTGGGGAGTCGTTCGATGCAACGGTGGGCACGGTGATCAACGCGCAATGTGCAGCATCGACAAGCGCCTTTCCAGCGTCGAGCGTTTTGCCGCCACCGATCGCAACAACGACTTCGTGGTCGAACGATTGCGCGGCCTGCTCGAGCTCGCGAATCTTTCGATCCGTAAGTTCACCGCTGAACGCAATCCAGCGTACGTCGATTTCGTGCGCGGCGCACGAGGCCGCGACTCGCGATCCGAACTGTTCTTTCACGAAGCAGTCGCAAAGGATCAGCGCACGCTCCGAGCATTCGCGAATGTATTGACCGATATCGTCAAGGAGTCCGTCGCCCTGGATGTATCGGCCCGGAGAGCCAAAAATGAGTGCAGTCATGATTTCGAGTACCGGTCTAATAGAATTAGATATGGAATCCTGAACAGATGAATATCATCGGATGCATCAGTGACTAGGGGGCAGTAAGCGTGCCGGAATCGCCGATCGGTTTGCTTGCAAGGACCGCGTATCTGGGTGGCGAGCTAGCTGAGACGTTGGGCGACAAGGACGCCAGCCTCAGCCTCACGCATTCACGTTGGTGAGCAGGAATTCGACAAAGTGATCGAGTTGCGACATAACCATGTGTTCGCCACGGTGAGTGCGGGCGCCACGCGCTTCAGCTTCTACCAGAAGCCGCGTGACCGCGGGCTGCATGATCACCTCAGCGACGACCATTGCGGGCGTCAGCTTCGACGTGTCGCAGGGCAGCGCGTCGTCAGGTTTCAGACCTAGCGACGTTGCGTTGATCACGATGTCGTGATTGCCTGGCTCGTCGCTGCCCGCTTTTACCTCGCAGTTCGGCACTGCCTTTCCGACGAGTGCCGCCAGGTCGCTTGCTTTTTCTCGACTGCGGTTCGCGATCGTCAGCCGTGCAATGCCCTCGCGCGCCAGTGCCAACGCAAGGGCAGTCGCCGCTCCACCTGCGCCAAGCAAAAGCACGCGCTTGCCCGCGAGCGCGATGCCCTCGCGCAGCATGCCGGCGACAAAACCGGAACCGTCATACATTCGCCCCGTGTAACTGCCGCTCGCGTTGCGGCGGACCGCGTTCACAACGCCGAGCAACGATGCGTCGCCATCGAGTTCCTCACACAGTTCTGCCGCCGCCTGCTTGTGCGGAATAGTGAGCACGACACCGGCCAGATTGGCGATGTGCCGCAGTCCGTCCCATGCCTGCGTCAGATGCTCGGGACGCACGGCCCACGGAACCATGATCGCGTTGATGTTCTTCCTCGCGCAAAGGGCATTGAACAGTGTGGGCGTCCGGACGTGAGCGGACGGCCACGCCATCAGGACGATAACCTGTGTTTCGCCATTGACCGTGGGCGAGGAGGGTGGAGTGGTCATCATGCGTGTCTCCGTGTTGTTTGAAGATATATGATGCATCATTTGAGGGCGATACGGCAAGGTCAATTTGCGGAGCGCGATTCATGATTGCCGGAATGCCACGCGTACACATCGACAACAGAAGACAGGGCGCGTCGATCATTGCGCTATCATGATATATGATGCATCATGTATGAAACGAAGGCGGAATGCCGAGTCTTGCCGCGCTCGCCTCGTTCCTTTCAGGTTCCAATAGGAGACTCTATGTCGACAGCATTGCAGGAGAGCGATCAGGCGCTTTCCAGGGAGACGCTCGCGCAGTTGCGCGAGAAGGCGCAATTCGTCCGCCTCGAGACGATTCGTCTGATAGAAATCGCGAAGACGGGACACTACACGTCGGTGTTTTCCGCAGCCGAAATCTTTGCCGCGCTTTACTACGACGTCATGGCACTGCGTGCCGGCAACCCGCAATGGAAGGATCGCGACCGGTTCACGATGGGCAAAGGGCACGCGGCCGTCGGACTTTTTCCCATTCTTGCGGACTACGGGTTCATCGACCGGGAGACGCTCGATGGCTACACCCGTCTCGGCAATCCGCTCGGCGATCATCCGGACATGACCAAGGTTCCGGGCGTCGATTTCAGCTCGGGGTCGATCGGCCACGCGCTATCGAACGGTGCCGGCATGGCCAAGGCGGCGCAGATGGCAGGCAGCCCCTTCAAGGTTTTTACGTTGCTGGGTGACGGCGAAATGCAGGAGGGGCAGGTATGGGAAGCCGCGCTGTTCGCCGCGCATCACCGCCTCTCGAACCTCATCGCGATTGTCGATCGCAACGGCTATCAACTCGACGGCAAGGTCGACGACGTCATCGGTATCGAATCGCTTGCGGAGAAGTGGCGCGCCTTCGGCTGGGAGACGCATGAAGTAGACGGCCACGATCTGACCGCCCTCGTGCCGCTGCTGCGTCGTGTGAAGGCCGACCCGGTGCGCAGCAAGCCGGTCTGCATCATCGCGAAGACGGTCAAGGGCAAGGGCGTGTCGTACATGGAAACCGAACCCGGCTGGCATCTCGGCTATCTGGCACCCGATGACGCGCAACGGGCGATCGAAGAAATCAAGAGCAAGGTGATCTAAGCATGTCTACTCCGCAAAATCCCGATTCGTGGCAGTACCGCGCGCTCAACGCGCGCAATCCTGGCCTCGACTATCTGTCCGATGCGCTCATCGATCTCGCGCGCGAAGGTCATCCCGTCGTCGCCGGCTCCGCCGATCTCCAGTATTCGAACGGCTTGAACAAGTTCGCCGGCGAATTCCCGGAGCGCTACGTGCAATTCGGCATCTCGGAGCAGAACATGGTTTCCGCCGCCGCCGGCATGGCGACCACGGGCCTCATGCCGTTCGTCGCGACCTTCGCATCGTTTCTCGGCCTGCTGTGCTGCGAGCAGATTCGCATGGATGTCGCGTACTGCAAGCTGCCGGTGCGGCTCGTGGGTCACCATACCGGCGTCTCGCTCGGCTTCTACGGTACCTCGCACCATGCAACGGAAGACATCTCGACGATGCGCGCGATTGCGAATCTGACCGTCATTTCGCCCGCCGACGGCGCGCAGCTCGCCGCCGCGATCCGCGCGTCGGCCACGTGGCCCGACCCGATCTACTTCCGCATCGGACGCGGGCGGGATCCGAAAGTCTATGAGGATGGTGTCGAGTTCACGATCGGCAAAGCCATCGTTCATTCGGTGGGACGCGACGTCATCATTATCGGCTGCGGATTGCCGGTCGCCGGTGCACTCGAAGCGGCTGACAATCTGAGGGCGGAAGGCATTTCGGCGGGCGTGATCGACATGCCGACCATCAAGCCGCTCGACCGTGACGCCATTATCGCGGCGGCGCGACAGTCGAAGGTGCTCGTCACGGTCGAAGAGCACAACGTGATCGGCGGGCTGGGTGCGGCGGTGGCCGAGGTCCTGGCCGACGAGGGGCTCGGCGTGCGGCTCGTGCGGCACGGAATCTACGACGAGTACAGCCTGATCGCACCGCCGACGCATCTGTATGCGCACTACGAACTCGACGGTCCCGGGATCACCCGCGTTGCGCGAGCCGCGCTCGCGAAGGCGACCTGACGTGCCAGCCGCCCGCAAAACAGCTCACCGTATCGCGGGCGGCACGCGGTAATCGAGGTGTTTACGGTACGCGAAGGGTGGCAGCGACGCGCTGGCTCGCGAAGCCATCTCCCGACATCGGAACTCGGGCGCCACCACTTCGCGCCGGTTCTGATAAACGGGAGTAGCGATGTTGAATGACGATGGCTGGCGCGGCGCGGAGCTGCGCGATATGGATCTGTTGAGAGACGCGTGCCTGATCGGCAGTGAGTGGGGCGCGGCCGATGACGGCACGACCATTGACGTGTTCAATCCGGCAACCGGCGCGTTGCTTGGCACGGTCCCTCGGATGGGAACGGTCGAGACACGCCGCGCGATCGATGCGGCTGCGCAGGCGCTGCCGCATTGGCGTGCGAAAACGGCAAAGGAGCGCGCCGCGTTGCTGCGCCGTTGGTACGAGCTGATGCGCGAACATCGCGACGATCTGGCGAAAATCATGACGCTCGAACAGGGCAAGCCGCTGAACGAGAGCCGCGGTGAAATCGACTACGCGGCGTCGTTTGTCGAGTGGTTCGCCGAAGAGGGCAAACGGGTTTATGGCGACACGATTCCGTCGCCGGCCGGCGACAAGCGAATCGTCGTACTGAAGCAACCCATCGGTGTCTGTGCGGCCATCACGCCATGGAACTTCCCGGCCGCGATGCTCACGCGAAAACTCGCGCCGGCGCTGGCCGCCGGCTGTACGATGGTACTCAAGCCTGCGAGTCAAACCCCGTTCAGTGCGTTGGCGCTGTGCGTGCTCGCCGCACGCGCCGGTATTCCGTACGGAGTAATTTCGTGCGTGACGGGCAAAGCGAATCAGATCGGTGCGGAACTCACGTCGAATCCACTCGTGCGCAAATTGTCGTTTACCGGCTCGACGGAAATCGGCAAACAACTGCTGGCCCAGTGTGCCGCAACGGTCAAGAAAACATCGATGGAACTAGGCGGTAACGCACCGTTCATCGTGTTCGACGATGCCGACCTCGATGCGGCAGTGCGCGGTGCGATCGCGTCGAAATATCGCAATGCCGGTCAAACCTGCGTGTGCGCCAACCGCCTGCTCGTGCAGGATGGCATTTACGACCGCTTCGTCGCGCGACTCGCGGAGGCCGTCGGCAAGCTGGTGGTCGGCAACGGCCTGGACGAACGCGTCACGATCGGGCCGCTGATCGATGCCGCTGCCGTTTCGAAGGTCGAAGAGCATGTGCAGGATGCGCTCGCGAAGGGCGCACGTGTCGTGGCCGGCGGCAAGCGCGCTGCGCAGGGGGCGAATTTCTTCGAGCCGACTATCCTGGCCGACGCCACACGCGACATGCGCATCTTTGACGAAGAGACGTTCGGCCCGATTGCGCCGATCTTCCGGTTCAAGACGGAATCGGAAGCCATCGCGCTCGCAAACGATACGCCGTTCGGGCTTGCTTCGTATTTCTACGGGTGTGATATCGCGCGGGTGTGGCGTGTCGCGGAGGCGCTCGAGTACGGAATGGTCGGCATCAACGACGGAATCGTGTCGACCGAAGTCGCGCCGTTCGGCGGCGTCAAGGAAAGCGGCCTTGGCAGGGAAGGATCGCGTTATGGCCTCGACGACTATCTCGAGATCAAGTATCTGTGCTTCGGCGGCATCGCCTGATCGCCGAACGTGCGGAAAAGGAAATGGCCGCCACGGGCGGCCGTTTTTGGCTGATCGGCTTCGAACGCCGTATCGAATCGGCCTAGAAGCCGGACACATATCCTCCGTCGACGGGCAGCGTCACCCCGGTCACGAAAGCCGCGGCGGGTGACGCGAGAAACACCGCCGCGCCCGCGAGATCCCCTGCTTCGCCCCAGCGACCGAGAGCGGAACGCGACACGATCTTGCGCGACAACTCTTCCGATTCCCAGAATATCCGCGTCATGTCGGTTCGATGGTAACCGGGAGCGATCGCATTCACGCGCACGCCGCGCGGCCCGTATTCATGGGCCAGCGAGCGAGTCAGACCGACCACGCCGGTCTTGCTGGCGCAGTAGGCCGGTACGTCGGCGTCGGCGAGGTAGCTGAGCATGGACGCGATATTGACAATCGAGCCGCGCGACTGTTCGAGGAGCGGGCGTGCGGCCTGCGACACGCGCATTACGCTACGCAGGTTGACGTCGAGTACATCGCTAAACACATCATCCGCGTATTCGTCGCGCGGGCGAGCGACGCCGGCCGCGTTGACGAGCACGTCAAGGCGGCCGAGGCTGCCGAAGAATGCGTCGATTTCGCCGTGGCTGCGCACGTCCAGCGCGGCAAAACGCAGGCCGGTCAGCGACGCCTCGTTGCGTAGCGCGTCGAGCTTCGTTGCGGATGAGCCCGTGGCGATGGTATGCGCGCCGAGTCGGTGGAACGCACGCGCGATGGCAAGCCCGATGCCGCTCGTCGCGCCGGAAACGAGCACGTGCCGTCCTGTAAAAAGATTGTCGCGAAAACTGTCGGTGTCAAAGCTCATGAAGTGAATCTCCAGTGAAAGCACGCGGCGTGCGGACCAAGGCAGTGCACGCCCTTGCATTACATGCGGAACAAAGCGAAACGAATTAGTTGCTTGTGCCTTGCGCCCGAATCTCCGAAATCGACCGGACGGGCGGAATCGTGTACTTGTAGAAGAGGTTCGCCGGATTCGGATCGATCTTCTGGTCGACGTTGCCTTGCGTGATGATTGCCGGCGGGAAACCGGAGCCCATGGGCAGATTGTTCGCATCGACGCGCCGCGTGAACGCGTTGTGGATGAATTCGATGGCAGCCACACCGGTCTGCTCGCCGGAGTTTTCGCCGGACACGAGGATGTTGCCCTTCTTGATCTGGTCAAGCTCTCCACGGTAACCGCCGGCTGCATCGGCGATGCGTATCTTCCCCTGCTTGCCCATGTTTCGTACGGCGCGCAATGCGCCGAGCCCCATGAAGTCGTTCTCGGAGAGGATGAAATTCAGCTTGTTGCCGTGCGCGGAGAGAATATCTTCAGTTGCTGCGAGGCTGCCTTCCTCGGTCCACTTGCCTACGCCCAGCGCGAGTACGTTGAATCTGATGTCCGGGGCGCTCAGCTTGCCGGTTTTCTTCAAGGTCTGGAACAGTTCGAAGCCGCGCAACATGGCGTCCTCTCGGCTCGCGCTTGTGGTGCGCTCGCGCATGCGCTGATCGACGATGCCCGCGATCAGTCCGTTGATGCGGCTTTCCGACGTCGAGTTTCCGAGCACGCCGATGACGACGGCTGCGTCGATCGGCGTGTCTTTGCCTGCCTCCTTCGCCACGTACCGGCCTACCTCGAAACCGCTTGCATAGGGGTTGCCAAGCAGTGTGGTGAGCACTCGGGCGCTCGCGTCCGGCGTGGTGCCGACGGTGACGACCGGAATGCCGGCATCGACGGCGCGATTGATGCATGCGGACACACCTAGCGTATCGGTCGGATCGACCACAATGACGTCCATTTTGCGCGTGACGAAGTTGTCGATCTGCGCGCATTGGCGCTGCAGATCGCCGTCGGCCACTTGCACGTCGATCGAGTAACCGTATTTCGCCGCACTCTGCCGTGCCCCCTTGATGAGCTCAACGAACCACGGATTGCCCAGCGTGATGTCGGTCCAGCCTATTTTTAGCTGGTTCGGATTGGCCGGCTGCTTCGGCCATGCCTTGCGGACCGCCGTTCGATCGGGCAGGGCCGGATCCACCACACCGGACAGTGCCGTATTCGGCAGAAGCGTGTAGATCTTTGCCTTGGCCTGGCTGTGGACAGGGGCGGTGATGCCGAACGCCAGCACGGTGGCGACGGCGAGTGCTCTGCGAGCAACATTCATTTCAGTCTCCTGAATAATATTGTTGGATGAAAGAAAAGCTGAAGCGGAGGGGCCGCGTGGCGGCCCGGGCGGATGGGGAAGTGGTTTAGCGTTGGCCGATACGTTGGACCAGCACGGCAAGAACGATGATGGCGCCTTTGATGATCTGTTGCGGATAAACAGGCACGCTCAGGAGATTCATCACATTGCCGATCAGGCCCAGCACGAGCACGCCGATCACCGTGTTGAGAACCGATCCCTTCCCGCCCGAGAGCAACGCGCCACCGATCACGCACGTCGCGATGCCGTCGAGTTCCAGGCCGACGCCGGTGATCGGCGTGCCAACACCCGTGCGTGCCGTGAAAACGATGCCGGCGACGGCGCTCAGCGCACCGGAAATCACGTAGACGCAGAACTTGTAACCGCGCTCGGAAATACCTGCCAGCCGCACGGCCGTCTCATTGCTGCCCGTGGCGACGACCATGCGTCCAAACGTGGTGTAGGTCATCAGGAAGTAGAACAGCAGCGCGATGACCACGCCGAGCACGACGGGCCATGGCACGTTGATCCAAGGAGCGCTGCCGCTGCCGAATTCATTGAGCAATTCCGCCGCCGGCAGATCGAGCGGCAGCATCGTCGGCTGGCCATTCGACATCATGTATGTGATTCCGCGTGCGATGGTCATCATGGCAAGCGTGACGATGAATGGCGCGAGACCGAGGGCGGTCACGAGTACACCATTGAACGCCCCGAAAAGCGCACCGAGCATCACGGCCAGCACGACCGAGAGGAGGAGCCCGGTCATGCCGCCGAACGGCATCGCCGGGACCAGCATGGCTACCAGCAGGCCGCCCGCCGCTGCGATCGACCCCACCGACAGGTCGATGCCGCCCGTATTGATCACGAGTAACATGCCGAGGCTGACGAACAGCAGGGGTGTCAATTGCCGTAGCAGGTTATAGAGGTTTTCCTGGCTCAGAAACGCGGGCGACATGACGCTCGATACGACGAACAGCACGATCAGCATGATCAACGCGTTATGGCGCAACAGACCGCGGAGCAGCGGAACATCGGTGCGCTGTGTTTGCATGATTCCTTCCATTACTTGACTCCCATGGCCAGCGATATCAGCGACTTTTCGTTGATGGCGGGGCCGCTGAGTTCGCCCGCAATACGGCCCGCACGCATGACGAGCACGCGGTCGCACAGGCCGATGATCTCCGGCATGTCGGAGGAGACCACGATGACGGCGACGCCGGCGCGTGCGAGATCGTTGATGACGTGATAGATCTCGATCTTGGCGCCGATATCGACGCCCCGCGTCGGCTCGTCAAGGATCAGTACCCGGCAGCCGTTCGAGAGCCACTTCATCAGCGCGACTTTCTGCTGATTGCCACCCGAGAGCGTCGATACGTCGACGTCGGTATCGCGCGCCTTCACCCGCAGCTGTTTGATCAGTTCGCGCGTGCGCACGCGCTCGGCACGATGATCGAGAATGCAGCGCAGGTGCGCGAGCGTGTTGCGCGGCGTCATCATCGCGTTTGCGCGGATCGGCATGTTCAGGAGCACGCCTTGCTGTTTGCGGTCCTCGGGCAGCATCCCGATACCGCTCTCGATGCCGTGGCGGGGACGCTTCAGCTTTGCGACCGGACGGCCGTCGACCCGAATTTCGCCGCTGCTCCTGCGGTCCGCACCGAAGATCGCGCGCATCGTCTCCGTTCGGCCTGCGCCGACGAGGCCGCTGAAGCCCAGCACCTCGCCCGCGCGCACGTGAAAAGAGACGTCGCGCACGCGTTCGCCTGCGCAAAGGCCGCGTATTTCCAGCCGTGTGTCGCCGATGCACGCGTCGCGCTTCGGAAAGAGATCCTGCAGCTCTCGGCCGACCATCAGCTGAACGAGGCGATTTTCGTCGATGTCGGCAATGCGCACCGTGCTGACGAAGGTGCCGTCCTTGAGCACGGTGGCGCTGTCGCACAGCCGGAAGATTTCTTCCAGCCGGTGCGAGATGTAAATGACGCATACGCCATCACGCTTGAGTCGCTCGAGCAGGGCGAACAGACGCGTCGTTTCGCGCGCGGTGAGCACGGCCGTCGGTTCGTCGAATACGAGAACACGCGACGTGCGCGAGAGCGCCTTGCAGATCTCGACGATCTGCTGCTCGGCGACCGACAGCGTTGAGACGGGACGCGACACGTCCAACTCACCGAAGCCGAGCGCATCCAGTTGTTCGCGGGCGCGCGCCTTCAGTTTCGACCAGCGGATGATCGACGTTCCCGCGCCGAGGTCGTGCAGAAAAATGTTCTCCGCGACGGACAAATGCTTTGCGAGCGAGAACTCCTGATGAATGACGGAGATTCCGTGCGCCTGCGCGGCGTGCGGGCTGTCGATTGGAAGGTGGCGACCGTCCAGCAGGATCTCGCCTTCGTCAGGCGTGTGCGCACCCGCCAGTATTTTCATGAGCGTCGATTTGCCCGCACCGTTTTCGCCCATCAGCGCGTGTACCTGACCGCCGTGCGCTTCCAGGCTGACGTTGCGCAGCGCCTGTACGCCACCGAAGTGCTTGCTGATGTTGCGCATGATCAAGTGGTTGCTCATCGTCTCCTCTGTAATCCTGTTTGCCATGGGCGGTGTTCATTGCTGCCCGTAAGTGAAAGCGTGTCATCTTGCGGCGATTGAGAATGGATGATGCATCATATATTCAAGATGGCCTGACTTAGATGGGTATTTCCCCTAGGCGCTGCGAAGCCATACGACCACGGTCGTTGTTGTTCAATAGAGATGCATCATATATCATTGGTTGGCGGGCTGTAGCGATGTGCAGTGCAGCGATGTGTAGTGCAAAAGAAGTCGCGCCCGTTCAATCGACCAGAAGCAGACACTGGAGACACCCTTGACATACGACTACATCGTGATCGGAGGCGGTTCGGCGGGCAGCGCCGTCACCGGCCGACTGATCGAAGCTGGCGCAAGCGTCCTGTTGCTGGAGGCGGGGCCGCGCGACAGGAATCCGCTCGTGCATATCCCCGCCGGTTTCACGAGACTGCTCTCGACGGATCTGCTGTATCACTACGAAACCGAGCCGCAGACAGGGCTCGACTCCCGGCCGCGCATCGTGCCGCAAGGCCGGGTGCTGGGCGGTGGCAGTTCCGTGAACGCGCTCATCTATATCCGGGGGCAACAAGAGGACTACGACGAATGGGCTCGCCTGGGCAACTCGGGATGGTCTTACGACGAGGTGTTGCCGTACTTCAGGCGCGCGGAGGACAACGAGCGGCTCGACGATCGGTATCACGGCGTCGGCGGGCCGCTTGGCGTGTCGGATCTTTCGCAACGCTGCGAATTGTCGACGGCGTTCGTGCGCGCCGCGCAGCAAGCCGGCATTCCTTTCACGCACGATTTCAACGGCGCGCGGCAGAATGGCGTCGGCTTCAATCAAATCACGACACGCGACAAGAAGCGTTGCAGCGCAGCCGTAGCTTATCTGCGCAACGCCGAGGCGAGCGGGCGTTTGACGATCCGTACCGGTGTGCGCGTGGACCGCATTTTGATCGAGGCGGGTCGCGCGATCGGTGTGGAATACGTCAGCAACGGCCAGCTCGTACGCGAGAAGGGCTGCAAGGAGGTGATCCTGTCGGCAGGAGCCGTGCAGTCGCCGCGTCTGCTGTTGCTTTCCGGAATCGGCGCGACGGAGGAACTCGCTCGGCACGGCATCGAGGCCGTGCAGGATCTGCCGGGTGTCGGTGCGAACCTGCAAGACCATATCGAATTTCCGGCGGTGTCCTACTGCACGGGAAACTACGGTTACTACGGCCAGGACAGCTTCACCAACACGCTGAAGAACGGGCTGCAATATTTGCTTTTCAAGAGCGGGCCCGTCACATCGAACGTGACCGAAGCCTGCGCGTTCGTCAACGTCGACGCGCCGCAAGAGCGTCCCAATATCCAGATGCACTTCGTGCCGATCGTGTTTCTGGACCTGGATCAGGACCACGTGAAGTCGGCAGGCGCGACAATCAATCCTTGCGTGCTTCGTCCGCAAAGCCGTGGCGAGATTCGTCTGCGCAGCGCGGATCCGGGCGCCGCGCTGTGGATCGATCCGAAGTACTTCCAGCATGCCGAGGATCGACGCCTCGCTGTAGCCGGCCTGAAAAAGGCGCGCGAGATTCTCGCGCAACCGGCTCTGCGCAGCTATACGAGCGAGGAGGCGCTGCCGGGCGCGGGCGTCGCGACCGACGCCGCGCTGATGGACTACATTCGCAAGCGCGCGAAAACCGTCTATCACCCGGTCGGCACGTGCAGGATGGGCGTGGACGAGCACGCGGTGGTGGATCCCGAATTGCGCGTGCGCGGCATCGATGGATTGCGCGTGATTGATGCATCGATCATGCCGAATCTCGTGTCGGGCAATACGAACGCCGCTTCTATCATGATCGGCGAGAAGGGCGCGGACTACGTGCTCGGCAAGACGACCCTGAGCGGCGCAGCACTTGACGCGGTGGTGTAGCGATGCTGGAAGATAGCGTGACGATCGGCACGAACAACACGACGGATACGATGGGCGCCTGGACCTGGCAGATCGCCGGCGCGCCTTCCGCGCTCGCATGGCGGCGTGCGGCGAGGCCGGTGCCGGGGCCCGGAGAAGTGCTCGTGCGCAACCGCGCCGCGGGTCTGAATCCCGTTGACTGGAAATTCATCGAATGGGGGTCGCCGGCATGGCGGCCGGACCACATACCAGGGGTTGACGGGGCGGGAGAGGTGGTTTCGGTAGGCGCGGGCATCCAACAGGAATGGCTCGGCGTGCGTGTGGCCTACCACCAGTCGCTCACGCGCGACGGCAGTTTCGCGGAGTACACCGCAGTGCCGGTCCGCGCACTGTTGCGCTTGCCGCCGGGCCTGAGTTTTGCCGAGGCGGCGGCGTTGCCGTGCCCCATGCTGACGGCGTGGCAAGCCACGCAGAAAGTGCCGCACCGGACCGGCCTCGAAGCACTGGTAACGGGTGCCGGTGGAGCGGTCGGCACGCTGTTGGTCCAGCTCGCAGTGCGGGCTCGCTGGCGAGTGTCGGTGATGTGCAACTCACGTCATTTCGAGCGCATGGCGCGTCTTGGCGCTTCGACGAGTCTGTTGCCGGACATCGGAAGCAGCGCCTTTTCATCGCATCGGCCGTTCGACGTCGTGTTTGACACGGTGAGCGGCCAGCATGCCGCCCGACTTGCGCGCTTCGTCGCCGTGAACGGCCATCTCGTCTGCATCCAGGACCGTCTGGAGACATCCCCGGTCGCACCGTTTACGACGGCCATCTCGTTGCATGAAGTGGCCCTGAATGCACTGCACACCCACGGCTCGGCCGCGCATTGGCGCACGCTGGTCGATGCGGGAGAGCGTCTGCTCACTGACGTGCTGCATCGCGCACTGGCGCCGCTGCCTATCGAGCCGATGCCGCTGTCGCGCTTGCCCGAAGCACTGGAATCGTTGAAAGCCCATACCGGGCACGGCCGGCCCGTCGCCGTAGTCGACTGAGCCCGCAGCCGGGTTATCGGCATCGGCACCGCCTGTTGCGGCGATGGAGCGTGATGTATCATGCATGAAAACATTTTTCGTCCCGTTATCAGAATGAAGCCACTCGCCCGTGTCGAAAAGAGCAATCTCTCGTCACGCATCTACGAAGAGATCCGCTCCCGATTAATGAACGGTCAGTACGCGCCTGGCGACCGACTGCGTATCAACGACCTTGCCGAAAAGCTCGGCACGAGCATCACGCCGGTGCGCGAAGCGATTTTCCGCCTGGTCAGTGAACAGGCCCTGGAAATGACTGCGGCAACCTCGATCGTGGTGCCGGTGCTCGACGCCGATACCGTTGCGGAGATTCAGCTCATGCGGCGGCTTCTCGAGGGTGCGGCGGCCGAACAGGCGGCGCAGCGCATTACCCCAAAGGAAATCCGCCATCTGAGCCTGACGCACGACGAGTTCATCGAGGCAGTTGCCGCGAGCCCTTCAGAGGCCGCGGAGCGCAATCGCGACTTCCATTTCGAATTGATGGCGGCAGCCAGGATGCCCACGCTCAGCGCAACCGTGGAAACCATGTGGGTCCGGATGGGGCCGCTGCTGCACACGTTTCATTCGCATCTGCCGCGGCGCGAGATATCGAATCGTTCGCACCCCCACTATCGCGTGCTGGCCGCGCTGCGCAAGGGTGATCCCGAGGGGGCATCGCGAGCGATCCAGGAAGATATCGAATGGGGCCAGCGCGTGCTGCTCGAATGGATGGCCGAGCGGGAGCATGGCGAAGTCGCCGCTACGTAAGTAGCCGATTACCCGATCCGATTGCGATGCTACCCCCACGCGGGTAGCACATGCGTGCGGCGGCGCATCGCCGCCGCCTATCCTCACTGCTTCATCATGCGATGCTGAATCCGCCGTCGATCGGAAGGACGACTCCCGTGATGTAGTCCGCGTCGGCCGAGCAAAGGAATTTCACGCCCCTGGCGACATCCGAAGGCTGCCCCCAGCGCCCGAGCGGCAGCCGTGCGCGAATTGAACCGCTGCGCTCGGGGTTGTTCAGCGCTCCCGCAGATAGTCGCGTTTCGATCCAGCCAGGCGCCACTGCATTGACGCGCACTCCGCGATCCGCGAACGCGGCGGCATGCGCGCGCGTCAAGCCAACGAGGCCGGCCTTGCTTGCCGTATAGGCAGGATTACGGGCCGAGCCGAAAAAGCTCCACATCGATGCGATATTGACGACGCAGCCGCGCACCGCGGACAGCTTGTCGAGCGCGACTTCGGTCGTGAGCTGGCAGGCGTTCAGATTGACGTCGACCACTTTTCGAAAGCCCGCTGAATCGAATTCCGCGCGGTCGTGGAGGATGATTCCGGCGGCGTTGACGAGCACGTGAATCTGCGCAAGATCGCCGAATGCGTCGCGAACTTCAGCGGCTGACGTCACGTCGACTCGTTTGAACGCGATCGCCGGATCGAGATCCTCGTCCGCGTCCTTTCCGACGGACACGGGGCGCAGACCCGCGCGCAAGAATTCTTCGGCGATCGCGCGACCGATTCCGGTGCCGCCCCCCGTTACTACAGCAACTTTCGTCATGGACTTTCCTCCTGTGAAAATAAAATATATGATGCATCATATTCCGGTATGCGGGCAGGCACAAGCGCCCGGGTAAATCGTGGCAGTGGAGGAGGAAAGCCACGGGCATTTCTCGATGCGATGCAGCAGATGCAGCAGATGCAGCAGACGCGGTGACGATGACGGCAAGGCTGAATCCCCTTTTTAAATTCAACAACTGGAGACTCGAATGACCAATGCGAAGCGGTTTTACATTGCGGGCAAATGGCAAGCGCCTGAGTCGAGCGCGCAGATCGAAGTGGAAAACCCGGCGGACGAGTCGATTATCGAGACGATTGCCGCTGCTTCCGCGTCGGACGTCGGTCGCGCGGTAGCGGCCGCAAAAGCTGCGTTCGGCGAATTTTCGCGGACTACCGTCGAGCAGCGGGAGCAATGGCTCGTCAAACTGCTGTCGATCTACAACCGGCGCTACGACGAGATGGCGCGCGTCATCTCGCTAGAGATGGGCGCGCCCATCGATTTCGCTGTAGCGGCACAGGCCCGCACGGGGCAAGGGCACATTGAGGCCGGGATCCATGCCCTTCGGACGTTTCGCTTCCAGCACGCAGTCTCCGGCGGGACTGTGGTTCGCGAACCCATTGGCGTGTGCGCATTGATTACACCGTGGAACTGGCCCATCAACCAGATCGCGTGCAAGGTGGTGCCCGCCATCGCAACCGGGTGCACGATGGTGCTCAAGCCGAGCGAGGTCACGCCGCTGAGCGCGCTGTTGTGGGCCGAAATGATCGATGAACTCGATTTGCCGCCCGGCGTGTTCAACATGATCAACGGCGACGGTGCGACTGCGGGCGCGGCGCTTGTGGCGCATCCTGACATCGACATGATTTCGTTTACGGGTTCGACCCGCGCAGGCAGCACGATCGGCGCGGTGGGTGCGCAAATGATCAAACGGGTAGCCCAAGAGCTGGGCGGCAAATCGCCGAACATCATTCTCGAAGGCGCGGATTTGCGTCCGGCCGTGGAGAGAGGCGTGCGTCATTGCATGGCTAATAGCGGACAGTCTTGCAACGCACCCACACGTATGCTCGTGCCCGAGAGCGAATACGCGGCGGCTGTCGAAATCGCTCGTGAGGTGACCAACAGCATTCAGGTCGGTCGTCCTGAGCAGCACGGCGGCCATATCGGCCCTGTTGCGTCGCACGCTCAGTTCGAAAAGGTCCGTGCTCTCATCCGGGCGGGGATCGATGAAGGCGCTACGCTCGTCGCCGGCGGGCCGGATGCGCCGGCTGGTCTCGAGCTCGGCTACTATGTCAAACCGACACTGTTCGCTGATGTGCATAACGATATGCGTATCGCGCGCGAGGAAATCTTCGGCCCCGTTTTGACGATGATCCCGTATCGGAGTCTCGACGAAGCCATCTCCATTGCGAATGACACGCCGTACGGACTTGCGGCATATCTGCAGGGCAATGCGGAATTGGCACGATCCGTAGCAAGCGAACTGCGTGCCGGTATGGTGAGTCTCAACGGCGCCGATCAGTCTTTCGATGCGCCGTTTGGCGGCTATAAGCAGTCGGGGAACGGGCGCGAGTGGGGGGCGTTCGGTTTCGAGGATTACCTGGAAACGAAGGTCATCAACGCGGCCGGATGAAATGCCAGGTCGATGCTCGTGAACGTGTGAGGACGAGGTTCAGCCAGCCTGGCTATATTGAGATTCGTGGAGCTCCGGAATGATATTGATGATGCCGGGCGTCCGTATGCGGAGATGCCCGCGCATAGCGGTGATACGCGTCAGCGGAACCTGTCTGCATTTTTGTGGGCGAGGCGGTTGAACAGCGCGTTATCCACGCGCCTGCATAAATCGCTCTCCGAACAGGATAGCAAACTGATTCATCGCTGATTTCCAGTCGAACGCAGCGCGTACGGTCTTGGCCAGCACGTTGCGCAACGCCAGCCAGAGCAGTTTGATCGCGGCCTCATCATTCGGGAAGTGACCACGGGTCTTGATGATCTTGCGCAACTGCATGTTCAAACTTTCTATGGCGTTCGTAACCGGCATGATATAGCCGGTGCCTCGCGTTTCCGCGCCGAGTGGTTTGAGCGTATGGTGTGACCATCCGGGACAGGGGCACTGGGGAGCACTTCGGGTGGGCAGGCCGTTGTTACACGATGAGCCGCGAGCTCGTGTTAGTAGTTGGCCGCCCCTGCGACCCGCCCGGTTGCGCTGTGAGCGCGAATCCGTAGTTGTCGTGCTGTCCCACCGGCTCCCAACAGTGATCTGATGCGGGAGACGGTTATGCGAATCGTGGGGTTTGACGTCTCGCGCTCAGTGGCCGAGATCGCGTACCTGGAGGATGGCACGCTGCATGCAGGCGGCCGCACCGGGTTGCGACGCGACGAACTGGAGCGTTTTGCCGAGAAGCTGCGCGCCACCGATCATGTGGTGCTCGAAGCAACCGGCAACACTGCCGCCATCGTCAACGTGCTTCGTCGGCACGTCGCGCGCGTGGCGATTGCCAATCCGCTGCAAGTTCGGCTGATCGCGGAGGCTCGCGTCAAGACGGACAAGATCGAGACAGCCGTACTGGCACAGCTGTATGCAAGCGGCTTTCTGCCGGAAGTATGGATGCCGGACGAGCACACGCTGGCGTTGCGCCGACAGATCTCGCGTCGTTCACAGCTGGTGGGGCAGCGCACGCGGCTGAAGAACGAGATTCATGCGGTTCTGGCCGCGCATCTGATCGAGCGATGCCCCGCCACCGATCTGTTTGGCAAGAAGGGGCGTGCCTGGCTCGGCGTTCAACCGCTTCCGTTGGACGAGCGACTCGGTGTTGAGCAGCGGCTGCGCGAACTGGACCGCCTCGGTGAGGATCTGCGCGAGGTGGAGCAAGCACTCGCGCAAGCGACCATCGACGACGCGCGATTGCGCGTGATGCTGACGATCACCGGCGTCAACACCACGGTGGCGATCGGGCTGCTATCTGCCATTGGCGACATCGAGCGGTTTCCGAATCCGGAGAAGCTGGTGAGCTACTTCGGGCTCAATCCGTCGGTCTATCAGTCCGGCCCGACACCGGCCAGGCACGGCCACATCACCAAGCGCGGGCGCTCTTACGCACGGGCGATGCTGGTCGAGGCTGCCTGGGGCGCCACGCAGGCGCCTGGGCCGCTGCGCGCCTTCTTCCTACGCGTGCGCGATCGCCGCGGCCAGCAAATTGCTGTCGTCGCGACCGCTCGCAAACTCGCAGTGATCGTATGGTATGTGCTGACACGCGACGAGCCGTTCGCGTGGGACCGTCCCGCGTTGACCGCACACAAGTTACGTGCGCTGGAACTGCAGGCTGGAATGCCGGCGCAGCATGGCTCGCGCAAAGGTCCGGCTGCCGCCTACAGTCTGAAGAGTGTCCGTCAGCAGGAACGAGCCGTGGCTGAGCAGTCTGAGCGAACCTATCAAAGACTGTTTAACCGGTGGAAGCAGTCGCGCCCCAAATCAGACAGCGCGCCGATACGGTGGCCGGAAACGCGGACATAGCGAACGAGCGAAGTACGGCGTGGGGGCTTGTGTATTTCATCCGTGGTGTACACGACCCGTCGAATCTCCGGCGGGAACACGTAGAACGGCACGACGTGCTCCCACGCGCGTTGCCACGACTGCACGATCGTCGGGTACTTCGCCCCCCAAGGTCCGTCGGCGAAGTCTTGCAGCGCTTGCCTTGCCGCCTCTTCGCTGGCAGCCGCGTAGATCGGGCGCAGCGCAGTGGCGAGTACCTTACGGTCCTTGTAGCTGGCGTATTCGAGGCTGTTGCGGATCAGATGCACGATGCAGGTCTGAACGGTGGTCCGCGGATAGGCTGCGCTGATCGCCTCGGTCAGTCCTTTCAGGCCATCGACCACGGCGATCAGGATGTCCTGGCAGCCGCGCGTCTTGAGTTCGTTGAACACCTTGAGCCAGAACTTGGCGCCCTCGGTCTGCTCGATCCAGAGGCCCAGCACGTCGCGCTGGCCATCGGCCTGGATGCCCAAGGCCAGATAGACGGCCTTGTTGCTGACCACGCCGTCGTCGCCGATCTTGACCCGCAGCGCGTCGCAGAACACGACCGGATACATCGCCTCGAGCGGGCGGCTCTGCCAGCTCAGCGCTTCGGCCATCACCTCGTCGGTGACCGAACTGATGAAGTCGGGCGACACTTCGGTGCCGTATTGCTCGGCCAGAAACCCTTGAATCTCGCGCACGCTCATGCCACGCGCGTACATCGCAATGATGCGTTCGTCGAAGCCGGTGAAGCGGCGCTCGTGCTTGGGAATCAGGATCGGCTCGAAGCTATCGAACAGATGATGCTGAGAGTAGGCAACGAGCCCCCGGCTCGACGTTGTTTTGAAAGCCGTTGATCGAGTTGGCCAGGAGGGGCGGTTGACACTAAAAAAACAGGAATCGTCGAGATTATTTGTCGCTCGGTACTACAGGGGCACTCGGACGCGGGAGAGCGCGCCCCAAAGACAACTTTTCTGAGAATTTCAGTGACCAAGGACATCTTCTTTGAGATGGGCCGCATGCAGTCGTCTCAAAAAGATGTCCAAGCCGTTGATTTTTATAGGGCGCCAAAGACATCTTTTCTGAGCGTCCACAGTTGTCTCTCTGAAAAGAAGTCCGGATTCTCAATATGTTGTCGTTGGATATTCGACTGAATTAGGGAACCACTGATTAAAAGGCGATCGCACGATTTGTCGTTAAACTTTGCACTCTCATCGCAAATCATCCGCAATGCCAAATCAAAGTGCCGACACAAGCTACAGCTTTCAGTCGTCGCTATGGTGAGTCGGGCTTAAGCGGCAGAGCAGCGGGATGTCGGGCAAACCTATATCGATCAATCGGTGCTGCGCTTGGTCAAGCGCTGCCTCGGGCGTGGGCACGCGTATCGTAGTGAGTCTGGTAGATTCTTTCGACCTGCAACGTCTTGAGGAAGCTCTCCATCGGGGGGCGTTATCCCAGGCGTTGGCACGGCGGCTCATTGAAACGTTCATCTTGAACGCGGCGGTCAATTTCCGGTACGCGCGACTGACGTATTGGGCGCCGCAATCGGAGTGCAGTAGCAATCCCGGTGGCGGTTTGCGTTGCCAGCACGCAAGCGCTTCTTCCGGCAGATGCTGCGCTCAAACCTGGTGCCGAGTAAGATTGTGACCGATCAACTGCGCAGTTATCCGGCGGTGAAGGCTGAAATTCCCTGCCGAGACATCAAATGAACGCGGTATGTCGTCGCGCCATACTCAAAGAACGCCTCGCGACATGGCATGGTTGGACTGACTCTCCCGCAGCCAACGAAGTTATCTGATAAGGATAACGACTCTTGAGGAAGACACGTGGCATGCACTTATCAACTTGATATAACTATTTCGTCTTCTTCATCGCTTCATTCTCCCGCCGCCTCTTCACCAACTTACAGAGTCTTTGCGTGGCTTTCACGAGTTGTGCGACACGAAAATCGATAGTCGTGCTCACATCCCCATATCGGAAACATTTCAATTAGATTTCAGACGATTCGATCATGCGTCATTGTTCCGCATTTCAGGCCGCCGATGCCCCATCGTCGGCCGGCCAGCCGAAATACCGGCAGCAACCTACCCCTGCTCCCTTTCAAATTTCCGCAAACGTCTGCGTATTGACCTATCTTTAATGGGATGAAAAAAGCATGGCTCAATGCGTAAAAAATTCGATTGCGATCAGACGCGCCGCATGACAGCATGCGGGGCGTCGGCAATCGGGCACCCATCCGGAACGATTCGATCGATCGCGCCGACCCGCGACCGAATCGTTTTCTCCGCACGTCGCGCCGCCGGATCCAGACGACCCAAGCCCTACGGGAGATAGACATGGCCACTGCGACGACGCCCCGCGCCGGCACGCCCCCTTTGCCCGCCCTGCTGCGCGGCGGACGCTTCACGCTCGGCAAGCGCATCGTGCTCAGCTTCGGCGCGATCTTCGTGCTGATGCTGGTCATGGCCGCGATTTCATACACCCGATTGACGGCAATCGACGCCGCTGCCGACAGCCTCCAGCGGGATTCGGTACCGGGCCTGTACCTGTCGACGTCGCTGCGCGCCGCGACCAATCAAAGCTATACGATGGTCGAACGCGCGATCTTCAGCGACGGCGATTCGGACGGCACGAAGCGCGATCTCGATCGGATTCCGGAAGCGCTGCGGCGTTTCGATCAGGCGTCGACGCAATACGAGGCGACGCTGTTCCGCGACGACGACAAGGCGCGCTTCGCCGCGCTCCGTGCCGCATACGACCAGTACCTGCCGCTGTTGAACGACGCAGCGCATGCGGCGGCGAGCGACCGCGCGGCTGCGCGGGCCAACTTCGCGCACGTGACGACGGCGTGGGAGAACGTAGTCCGTGTCGCGGACGCGCTGGTCGACGAAAACCGCGGCCAGGCCGACGATTCGGCACGGCAGATCCGCACGTCGGTCAATACGGCGGAAGCGACGCTCGCGACCGCGCTGAGCGTCGTGCTGCTGGTCGCGCTGGCGACCGGCTATGCGCTGTTCCGCGCGATCACGGGGCCGATGGCGCGGCTCGTCGAGGTGCACGACGCAATGCGCACCGGCAACCTCGCGCAGCGGCTCGACCTGCGCCGCAGCGACGAATTCGGCACGCTGCAGGACGGCTTCAACCGGATGGCCGAACAGCTCGCGAGCCTCGTGTCGCAGGCGCAGCAGTCGTCGCTGCAGGTGACGACGTCGGTCGCCGAAATCGCGGCGACGTCGCGCGAGCAGCAGGCGACCGC